>DKMK01000071.1:0-2822 GCA_002469545.1 Rhodobacterales bacterium UBA7416
AGTGCTTTTGGTGCCTCTATCCCAGCTCTCTTTCAAGAACTGAAGCCCATCAACATAATTCATTGCCGACAGGTTACAGTAGCTTTCGTTGGAACGATTTGTTTCAGCCATTAAATTGGGTGCAATCGACTGTTTGACGGTTTGGTAAATTTCCAATGCTTGGTCGTATTGGCCAGAATATCGGTGCAGACGACACAAATCCAACCGATGATGTTGGTTATCTGGTTCTTCTTCTATGGCTTGTTTTACTAATTCAAATGCCTTTTCCATGCGAAAACCACGGGCGTATACCACGCCAATGCGTGATTTTATGCTGGGTGTAAGGGGCGCATTTTTTAAGATTTTGGAATAGCTTTGAATTGCTTTTTTATACTCTCTGTTGGCGGCATAGTTTTCTGCCAGCTGCGCCCATTTTCCCCAATTATTTGGATTCTTTTCCAAATCAGCCGAGATTGTCTGAATTTCAAGCGTAAATCTTCACCAAGACTAACATTTTTTTCTGACATCGATCTTGGTGAAATCTGGTCTTGAACATATTGGTAATTCTCTAATGCCTTACCAAAATCGTTTGTTTGTTCATAAAGTTTGCACAAAACCATACGGTGATGTTGGTTATCTGGTTCTTCCTTTATGGCTTGTTTTGCCAATTGGAATGCCTTTTTGACGCGACCACCTTGTCCAAAAACAATGGCGATACGTGATTTTATACTGGGTGTTAAAGCCGCACCTTCTAGAATGCTCTCATAGTATTGAATTGCCTTTTTGAAGTCTTTTTTCGCAGCATATGACTCTGCTATTTTGGCAATTTCGACCCAGTTCTTTGAATCTTTTTTTGCGGGTGCTACCAAATCGGACTTCTGGCCCTCTTTGCTACGGGCACGTATCCCTTTACCAAGGTGAAGTTTGATTGTTTCGTTACTTTTCAAATTGATTGATTTTTTAGCCACGTGAACCGCCGATTTTTAATACCCTATACAAGTGGGGCACATTGGGCGTTTTTGCAACAAAAAAGACCCACCAGTTGGCGGGCCTTTCTCGGGGAGGATTCGGTTCTTATGCAGACAGACGATAACCACCTGATTCAGTAACCAGCAAACGTGCGTTTGATGGGTCGGGTTCTATCTTTTGGCGCAAGCGATAAATATGGGTTTCTAATGTGTGTGTTGTAACGCCAGCATTGTAACCCCAAACTTCATGCAACAAAGTGTCGCGTGGAACCACGCCTTCGGATGCGCGGTACAGGAATTTCAGAATATTTGTTTCTTTTTCCGTCAAACGAATCTTTTTGTCGTCTTCTGTCAGCAGCATTTTCGCAGCTGGTTTGAACGTGTATGGGCCCAAATTGAAAACAGCATCTTCAGACTGTTCATGTTGACGCAATTGCGCACGCAGACGCGCCAGCAAAACAGGGAACTTGAATGGTTTGGACACATAGTCGTTTGCGCCAGCATCAAGGCCATAAATGGTATCTGCATCGGTATCTTGCGCTGTTAGCATTATAATTGGGCATTTTACGCCTTGTTTACGCATCAAGCGGCATAATTCACGACCATCCATATCTGGCAGTCCAACGTCCAAGATCACCAAGTCATACAAGGCTTCTTTGGCGCGTTCTAATCCAGACGTGCCGTCCTCGGCTTCAAATACATCAAAGTCCTCGGTCAGAACCAATTGATCCGCCAATGCTTCGCGTAGATCGGCGTCGTCATCTACCATCAGAATTTTCTTTAGATTTTGCATAGCTTTTACCTCCAGGGGCGTTTCTTAGGCTGAACTTGAGCCTTTCTGACGCGATGAACAAGGAAATCCAGCATCGCTCACACTCTCGTGTCGAAAAACGTGTAAATGTTTCATATTTCACTTACCCACGATATAGGGCAAAAGGATTCTGTAACAATTGAAAGCCAAGATATGTCCATCGGTCTGACACCTTTCGAACAAGTGGCACGTTTGCGTTCTGATTTACGCATGGGCGTGGCTGTTGTGCTGTGCGCAGGTGATGAACAATGGATGGCGGCGTCGGCCGAAACAATTACTCCTGTCAGGTTTGACGCGATGCGTGCAATGGGACAGATCGAGTTGGCGATCACAGATTGGCGTGCGATTACACTTTCCACATGGGCTACTGACGGAGACGTGGCGCGGTTTTCCTTGCCAACAGAGCAGGGATTGAGCTGGGTGCGCTCTATGGCGGACCCAAGCGATGACCTTAGTAATCCATTGAAAGGCCCATTCACGCCTGTCTTTGGTGGTTCAGCGAATGCGCACCGTGCGGCACTTGGGATTTGTAAGTTGGCGCATCTGTTACCCTCTGCTATTTTGGTCAATGTTTCGGGCCAGGACCTATGTGGCTTGGATTCTGTGGATCTGGATTTGATCACACAAGCGATGGCCGATCCGGCCAGTCAGTTAACCGAGGTTTCCGTTGCCAACGTTCCGTTGCGCGTTTCCAAAGCCAGCCGCGTTCATGTTTTTCGCCCGCTAGATGGCGGCGAAGAGCATTATGCGATAGAGATTGGTAATCCAGATCGAAGCGCTCCCGTATTGTCACGTCTGCATTCCGCTTGTTTTACAGGTGATTTAATCGGCAGTCTTAAATGTGATTGCGGCCCGCAATTGCATGCGGCGATGGATGGAATTGCGGCAGATGGGTCTGGTGTTTTATTATACATGAACCAAGAAGGGCGTGGCATTGGACTCGCCAATAAAATGCGTGCCTATGCCTTGCAAGACCAAGGTTTTGATACGGTCGAGGCGAACCACCGTTTGGGCTTTGCTGACGACGAGCGCAATTTCAAACTGGGTGCAGAAATCCTTCGCTT
>DKMK01000071.1:2844-22614 GCA_002469545.1 Rhodobacterales bacterium UBA7416
TCGATGGAAGCCGCTGGTGTTACAGTAACAGAGCGGGTTCCAATTAAAGTGGGCGTTAATCCCCTGAATGAAAAGTATTTGGAGACGAAGGCCAAGAAAAGCGGGCATTTGTTATGACTCCACGCCACCATGATTTGGTCGTCACCCATTGGGGGGCACGATTCATGGGGCAAAACTTGCCGGTGTCTATTGGACGTGGTGGGATTGCACAAAAAATCGGCGAGGGTGATGGTATTACACCCATCGGTACATTTTCAATTTGCGGAGTAAGATATCGCAACGATCGTGTGGATTTCAAGGCACCCAATATTCACCAACGCTCTATCGGGTTAAACGATGTTTGGTCAGATGATCCAAAAGATCCAAATTATAACCACTTAATCGTTGCCCATAACCATCCATTTAGCCACGAGAACTTACGTAGATCAGATGGGTTATACGATGCTTTTGGCATTTTGGATTACAACTGGCCTAATGCGGTGTCAGGAAAAGGGAGTGCGATTTTCATTCACGCATGGCGCAAGCCACGACACCGCACCGAAGGTTGCATCGCATTTGCCCCCAACGATTTGCTGTGGGTATTTTTGAATTGGCAGTCAGACAGCCGCGTTATTATTCGCGGTTAAGAATAATCACGTTCGCCAAAAATTGCAGAACCAACCCGCACATGTGTTGCACCCAATGCAACCGCACGTTCGAAATCACTGCTCATCCCCATCGATAAACCGGTCAGCCCATTACGTAGCGCAATTTTGCGTAGTAACGCAAAATGCAGTGACGGCTCTTCGTCCACGGGCGGGATCACCATCAAGCCTTTGATTGGTAAATCCAAGGCCAAACAATCGGCGATGAATTGATCAGCATCGGCGGGAATGACACCTGCCTTTTGTTCTTCTTCACCCGTGTTTACTTGAATAAACATATCTGGTGATCTGCCTTGTGCCTGAATTTCTGCGGCTAGTTTTTGCGCCAACTTAGGGCGATCAACAGCATGGATCGCATCGAACAACGCAACAGCGTTTTTAACTTTGTTTGTCTGCAACGGCCCAATCAAATGCACCTGCGCATCGGCATAAGTTTCACGAAACATCGGCCACTTGCCTTCCGCCTCTTGAACCTTGTTTTCGCCAAACAGGCGATGACCTTCGGCCAGTACAGTTGCAACGCGTTCATTTGGCTGTACTTTGGATACAGCGATCAGCTGCGTGCTGCCAATGGTACGACCCGCGGCAGTTTCGGCGGCGTGAATGCGTGAAGTGATTTCAGAGAGGGACATTATTTCAAGGCCTCGAATAATGGTTGTAAATCTTCTTCATAACGCTGCCACGCTTTGAGGGATGATTTGTAGATGGGTTGCCGAACTTGTAAAACGCTTAATGTTTTGACCTGACGCTTGGACTTGTGGAAATTCAAACAATCATCTTGCCATTCCAAATCGCAATAATCGATTAAAGAACGTGCATGTTTTTCGGGATCATCAATCAGATCCTCGTAATGAATTTCCATGAAACCTTCGGGCATTTTTTCACGCCAAAAATCCAAGACACGTAGGAATTGTTTATAGTAAGCGCCAAGGTCGGACAGGTCATAAGCATACAGATGGGTGCCATCATGAAACTTATTGCGATAAATGGACAACAAGTTATCGCGTGGATCACGACGCACGACAATGATTTTACAGTTCGGCATCGCCGCTTTTAAAATTCCCATGCGTTTGTATGTTTGGATGGACTTGTCTGAAATACGTGGCCCACCAGGAAAGTGATGCTCAAGATGATGCCAAATGTCTTTGCCAAGCTTTTGTAACTCAGGTGCACCGACGCCGGCCAGTGGGATCAAACTTTTGTCGTCCCGCTCAAGAACATTTTTTTCTATGACGCTTGTTACCCCAACTTCGCCAGCACCAATTACATCAGAATGTGATGAAATGATCTGTTCGACCAGTGTCGTTCCTGAACGTGGCATACCACAAACAAAAATCGGCTGTGCGTTTGGGTCACCCAAGTCATGAAAATTGGCCAATTTGAAATCACTGAAATAATCCATAACTGCATCTATTTCAGAAACAAAATCGTTCACATCATAAGGGTATCTCTCATGCATGTCGTCATTCGCTTGCTTCAAATAATGGAAAACGCGATTGTATTCTTTTGAATCCTCCAACGCTTTCACAATTCCAAAGCCAAGCTCTGTTCTCTCCTCGATGCTGGTTTCGGGCGCTTCTAAGAGCGCGATCATCTGACCAACAATTGGATCGTCCTTTTCGACTTTCTTAGAGGCTGTATAAAATGACATATAAGCAGCCGAATTTGGCGAAAGATCAATTGCCTTGCTAATCTCTTCAAGCGAGGATTCAAAATGCCCAAGTTGGCGCAACGCTGTTGCCCGGCGATAGAAAATTTCATGATTTAATGGATCCAAAATTTGCGCCTGATCATAATAATCAAGTGACAGCTGCAATTGTTCCATTTTATTGAAAACATCACCTATCGCCGTTAACGCTGGAACGGTTATTTTTTCACGCTTCAAACCAGCCTTGTAATGTTTTTGAGCAATGTCAAATTGACCTGCGCGTGCATGTAGTTCACCCAAAGATAAATCAATCTTGCCACCCTTTAAATGCAAAGATTTTGCATGATTCAAAAGTTCGACTGCTAATGTTGCGCTGCCAGAACGCGCAAGTGCATGTGCTAAATTGCAGATCCCTGCAACAGCACGCGGTGCGACTACCACAGCATTTTTGAAATGTGTGATCGCCACTGCATAATTCTCAGCAATCATTTCTGCCTGACCAAGGTGATTATGAGCATCAAAGAACGCGGGGCTAAAGCTAATTGCAAGTTTGAAATACTTTCGGGCCGCGTCCAGCTCATTTAAATTTAGATAAGTACGTGCCAAAAGTTCCGCCGCAACGGGCTGTTTTGGATGTTTTTGATAAAAAGCGCTGGCAAGGTTATTTGCGCGCTTATAATCGCGCTCAAGGATTGCTTGCTGAACGATGTCCAAGCCTGATCTTTCTAATGCGCCAATGGGGACACTTGATCCATTCGCATTATTGAACAATCGATTTTGCAGACCAATTTGGATGTTCTTGTCGAGTTTAGCGGTTTTTAGTATTTTACCTGCTTTTTTTACTGCGACAGGATCAACATTACACAAAAGGCTTGGAATGAATTCACTCCAAATAGCGACTTCGTTTGGCTTCAGCTGGGCTGCCAACATGTAATGGAAAACTGACTTTTGAAATTTGTTCCCTGCAAAAAATATACGGCCCACTTGAAAGTGGACTTCTGCGACATCTTGTTTTGAATCCAAAATTTGGCTGTATAACCCAAGGGCTTTTTCGCTTTGGCCTTTAGACTGTAAGGCCAGTGCTTGTTGATAGAGCGTTGTAATTTGTGAGGGCGTAAGGAGGGCCATTTTTGTCCTTTGTAAAATCAGTTCAAGGCAAGCGTCATTATATGTGATTTTCAAGGGATGAAAAGCAAAAGAGCGGGCACATGGCCCGCTCTTTCAAAATTTAAGACTTTTAAGTCAGCTTAGAATGACAAGCCAAGACCCAAAGAGAATGTGTCGATGTTGGTGCTTGAAGAACCGTAACCAGCCATTACAGTAGCGCCGCCACCCAATGAGTAGTTAGCTGCGATGCCGAAGCCGTCGCCATAAAGTGAGTATTCACCGTAGTTAGCTGACAATGACAAATCGCCAGTTGTGTAGCCAAGACCGATTGCTGTGTGTGTAACACCTGCATCTGTGTCTGTGTAGTTTACAACTACGTCAACGCCAGAGAAAGAAGTTTTAACAGACAAGCCAAGAGCGTTTGTTGAGTCGTTCTTTGTGTAACCAAGACCAAGAGCCAAAGCAGCGTCACCTAGGTCAGCGTTGTATTTAACACCAAGACCCAAAGCATCGCCAGTAGCTGCGCCAGCATCGTTCATTTCGTAAGAAACAGCTACGCCGAAATCGCCGAATGTGTTGTCGTAACGAAGAACTTGACCGTCGTTTGATCCGTCCAAGCCGCCGTTTCCACTGTAACCAGCGTGTGCTGTGTGGTCATCAGCGATAGAAGTTAGCATAGCTACTTCAGTCATTGCCCAATCGAATGCGCCGTCTGTGTCGCCCATTGTCAAAGAACCGAAGTTACCTTTGATCCAAACAGAGTGTGGACCAGCGTTAGCGCCGATGCCGCCTGCAACTTCGTCCAGATCGATTGTCGCGCCGAAAGTCAGACCGTTGTCTGTTTCACCTGACAAAGAGAACTTAACGTCCAAGTCGTGGTGGAATTCCATGCCAGTCGCGCCGCCAGCGTCTGCGATACCCATTTCAGCATAACCTGAAAGTGATACTTCAGCAGCAGCCATTCCAGCTGTTGCAACTAGTGCTGTAGTAGCAATAAGTAGTTTTTTCATTTTTTTAATCCCTCGTAGAGTTAATCTAAGGTGCACCTCGTTCTGGAGAATCCAGTGAGTGAGGGGACATTTGCGGCTTTCAGGCGCTTGGGTCAAGAATTACGAACAGGTAAATAGGCGGAAAGCGGGAGTTTGGTGCATTCATGTCACAGTGAAGTTTCGCGCATTTTTGCATTTTGTTTCGCGTAAGAGAGAGTGAATTACATGCTTGAGATCAATTGGCTTGGATGATAGCATTTATTAACTTGAACATTGCTTGGAAAAAACATGAAACTTTCCCCAAAAATTGCACTGTTGGCTATTGGCCTCGGATTTACGCTTACTGCTTGCGGTGGCGGCTCTGGATTGGGGTCTGGCTCTGGTTCTCTTGGCGGTATTGGAAAAAGCGTTCGTGATTCCACTGTTAAAGCACCACAAACAGATGAAGAAGCAGCTAAAGAAAAGCGTACAGGTAAGCTAAGCGATCTTTTCACAGGCGCAAGCCCGGACGAAGTCGGCGCTATTAATAAGTATTTGTGGCATGCATCATTAGAGGTTCTAAGTTTCCTTCCAATCGAAGCCGCCGATCCATTTACAGGTATTATAACCTTTGGGAATGGCCGCGCCCCTGGGTCATCGCAAGTTTATCGCGCGACAGTATATATAACAGATCCTGCATTGGATGCGCGTTCACTTAAGGTGTCCGTTTCAACGTCTCGTGGCGTGGCCAGCGCCGAAACACAGCGCCAGATCGAAAATGCGATCCTAAGCCGCGCACGTCAGTTGCGTATTTCGCGCGCGAAACTATAAGCAGGTTAAACGCCCAATCAGAATTTCACGCCGGGCAATTGCTCGGCGTTATACGTTAAAGGTACGAAAAAATGCGCTACAACGCCAAAGTTACAGAACCCAAATGGCAATCCGCATGGGAAGATGCGCAATCGTTCAAGGCAACGCCTGACGAACGCGAAAAATATTACGTATTGGAAATGTTCCCATACCCATCTGGTCGTATCCACATGGGCCACGTGCGCAACTATACGATGGGTGATGTTGTAGCGCGGTATAAATCAGCCGCTGGTTACAACGTTTTGCACCCCATGGGTTGGGACGCATTTGGTATGCCCGCTGAAAACGCTGCAATGGAAAAGAATGTGCATCCGGGTGATTGGACATACCAAAATATCGCCGATATGCGCACACAGCTAAAACCTATGGGTCTGTCAATTGACTGGTCACGTGAATTCGCTACCTGTGATCCTGAATATTACGGCCAACAGCAATCCATGTTCATCGATATGATGGACAAGGGTTTGGTGTATCGTAAAAACGCCGTTGTGAACTGGGATCCAGTGGATATGACCGTTTTGGCGAATGAACAGGTCGAAGGTGGGCGCGGTTGGCGTTCAGGCGCATTGGTTGAACGCAAAGAGTTGACGCAATGGTTCTTTAAAATCTCTGAATACTCTGATGAATTGCTGTCTGCCTTGGATACATTGGATAACTGGCCTGACAAAGTGCGCACAATGCAGAAAAACTGGATTGGCAAATCTGAAGGCCTGCAGTTCAAATTTAACACCACGGGCGCGCCAGCGGGTTTTGAAGAAATCGAAGTGTACACAACTCGCCCAGACACATTGTTCGGCGCATCATTCGCGGCGATCAGCAGCGATCATCCTTTGGCCAAAGAGTTGGAAAAAACCAACGCTGACATCGCCGCATTCAACACTGAGTGCCGCCAAATGGATACTACAGAAGAGGCGTTTGAAACCGCTGAAAAGAAAGGTTTCAATACGGGCATCACTGTTAAGCATCCGTTCAATGATGCGTGGGAATTGCCTGTGTATGTCGCCAACTTTGTCCTGATGGGATATGGCACGGGCGCTGTTTTTGGCTGTCCAGCACATGACCAACGCGACTTGGATTTCGCACGCAAATACGAATTGGTGGTCACACCTGTTGTTTGCCCTGTTGATCAAGACCCCGATACATTCACAATTGGGGCTGATGCCTACACGGGTACTGGCAATTTGATTAATTCACGTTTCTTGGACGGTCTTTCGATCCAAGAAGGAAAAGCCGAGGCAACAAAACGGATCGCCGACAAAGGTATGGGCGAAAGCAAAACAATCTTCCGTTTGCGCGATTGGGGCGTTTCACGTCAACGCTATTGGGGCTGCCCAATCCCTGTTGTGCATTGTGATGATTGCGGTGTGGTTCCCGAAAAGAAAGAGAATTTGCCGATTGAGCTGCCAAAGGACGTCACATTTGACAAACCGGGCAACCCTCTTGATCGTCACGACACATGGCGCAATTGCGCATGTCCGTCTTGTGGAAAACCCGCGCTGCGCGAAACGGATACTATGGATACCTTTGTGGATTCTTCTTGGTATTACGCGCGTTTCACCGCGCCACATGCGGAAACGCCAACTGATTTGGCCGAAGCTGACTACTGGATGAACGTCGATCAATACATCGGTGGCGTCGAACACGCGATCCTTCATCTTCTTTATGCGCGCTTCTTCGCGCGTGCTATGCATGCAACCGGCCATTTGCCAAAACGTGCAATCGAACCGTTCAAAGCACTGTTTACCCAAGGCATGGTAACGCATGAAACATATTCACGCGAAACTGACGGTGAACGTACAACATGGTTCACACCAGACGAAGTACGCCGTGACGCAAACGGCGCAACCTTGATTGCAGACGATGGTGCGGTCAATGTCGGCCAAATCATCAAGATGTCTAAGTCAAAGAAAAACGTTGTCGACCCAGACGATATCATTGATCAATACGGTGCGGATACTGCCCGTTGGTTCGTCATGTCAGACAGCCCGCCCGAACGTGATGTTGAATGGACAGCATCTGGCGCCGAAGCATCATGGAAACACCTACAACGCGTATGGCGTTTGACCGCTGAATTGGCAGACGCCGACGCAGGCGATGCAAAACAAGACGCTGCATTGGAAAAGGCGCGCAATGTTGCGATTGATGCAGTGACCACAGGTGTAGAAGGTTTTGCCTTTAATAAATCTGTTGCCGCGCTGTACCAATTCACCAACACAATCGCCAAATCCAAGGCAACCAAGGATGCAAAAACAGCCGCCATGCTAACCATGGCGCAATTGATGCAACCCATGACACCCCACTTGGCCGAAGAAATCTGGGCCACTTTGGGTGGCACTGGCATGGTCACAGGCGCACCGTGGCCAACCGTGGATGCATCAGCCTTGATCAACGCTACAGTCATCCTTCCGATCCAAGTCAACGGCAAGCGCCGCGATGAAATCGAAGTCGGCGTAGACCTGTCCAAAGACGAAATCGAAAAATTGGTTCTTGACCGGCCGGCCGTCATCCGCATTCTGGATGGTAACGCACCGAAAAAACTAATCGTGGTGCCAGGACGGATTGTGAATGTCGTTATATAGCCGCAGACTCCTCTTACTCGCGCTGTTGCCTTTGGCGGCATGCGGGTTTGAACCTGTCTACGGCACAGGCACGGCGGCCCAAAATATGTTAGGGAAAATTGAAGTCCAAGTCGTTAAAGGCCGCAATGGCTTCGAACTGCGCGATCGATTGATTGAACGACTAGGATCAGTTGGCACAGATGCGCCCTTCGCGTTGTCCTTCAAAACGACAATCACCAGCGATGACTTGACGATTTCTGACGACAGCGACGTGACACGGTTCACACTTCAAGGTGTCACAGAATTCCGCGTGATCGACAAAGATACCAAATCCATCGCGTATCAAAACACAGTCACGTCAAACACCGCCTACAGCGCGACATCAGGCACTTATCCAACGTCCATTGCCGAACGCGATGCAAACGTGCGCTTGAACCGGGATTTGGCCGATAAAATCGTAACCCTGTTGTCGATCACGGCCAAGGACTGGTTGAAATGAAGCTGGCAGGGGCCAAGGCCGTTGGCTATTTTGCCAAACCTGATCCAAACCATTGCGCCGTTTTGATTTATGGCGGTGACAACATGCGCGTTGCCCTGCGTCGCCAAGAATTGATAAAGGCACTGGTCGGCGACAAAGCCGAAGAGGAAATGCGCCTAACACGTATGTCAGGCGCTGATCTGCGAAAAGAGCCAGCATTGGTTCTAGATGGATTAAAAGCAGCGGGGTTTTTCCCCGGCCCCCGTGTAGTCTTCGTCGAGGAAGTAACAGACACATCCGCCCCCGTTCTGGCATCAGCATTGTCTGAATGGCGTGAAGGTGATGCAACTCTGGTTGTTACCGCGGGCCAATTGAACGCACGCTCGAAACTTCGCAAAGCATTCGAAGACCCACGTAACGCTGTTGCAATCGGTATTTACAACGATCCACCCAGCGAAAGTGAAATCATGTCTTTGGCAAACAAAGTCGGCCTGACAGATTTCGCAGGCGACGCAAAAGGCGATATTTTAGCGCTGGGACGCGATCTAGATCCCGGGGATCTTCAGCAAACTTTGGAAAAACTTAGCCTGTATAAATTCAACGATCCCACGCCTGTTACATCTGACGATATCATCGCCTGTGCACCTGTTGCCGTAGAGGCTGGCATCGACGAAGCAATCCATATCGTCGCCGAGGCACGATCCGCAGAGGTAGGCCCAATCCTGAACAGATTATTTGGCCAAGGTATTAACCCAACGACATTGTGTATTTCCGCCACGCGCCATTTTCGTAATCTACACGCGGCCGCGGCACATCCATCCGGCGCAGACACAGCATTGTCACGCGCCCGTCCACCCGTTTTTGGCCCCCGCAAAGATCGCATGGTGCGCCAAGCGCGAGGATGGGGTGTTGCCCGACTAGAAAAAGCGCTCGCCGTATTGATGGATACGGATTTGTCGTTACGTTCAGCTGCCAAAGCACCGGACAAAGCAATGGTCGAACGCGCATTTATCCGTTTATCAATGATGCGCCCAAAATAGGAAAAACACATGTACCAAGTTGTTGGAAACACAAATACACGCACCTTTCGTGTCCTTTGGGCTATGCATGAAATGGGACTGGAATTCGAACATATCGATGCACCAGCCCGTTCCCCAGAAGTATTGGCGGTTAATCCCTCGGGCAAGGTTCCGGCCTTGATTGTTGATGGAACGCCGATCATCGATTCAGTTGCAATCCTTACCTACTTAGCGGACAAGCACGGAAAACTGACATTTCCCGCAGGCACGATCGAACGCGCCCAACAGGACAGTTTTACAAATCTTATCTTGGATGAATTCGATGCGGTACTGTGGATGGCGGCACGCCACTCTTTTGTGCTTCCGGCTGAGCACCGCATGAAGGAAATCAAAGATTCTCTCAGGTGGGAATTCGCGCGTTCAATAAAACTGATAGAGCAACGCATGAGTGAAGGCCCTAATTTGATGGGCGAAGCATTCACAATACCTGACATCATTTTAACGCAAATTGGCAGCTGGGCACGGGTATCAAAATTTGATGTGCCCGACGGTAAGCTAAAAGAATATTTCCGCAGTCAAATAAAACGCCCTGCCTATATTGCGGCCAGCGCCACCTGATATGATCCACACGCCTGTTCTGATTGTTGGCGCAGGCCCCGCAGGCGCGGCGGCGGCGGCCACCTTGGCGCGTGCAGATGTGGAATGTTTGATCGTTGATAAAGCTACATTCCCACGCGATAAACTGTGCGGCGGACTGGTGACTGAACGCTGTATGAAACTAGTCCGCACGGTTTTCAATTTGGACTTTGATCCTGCAATTTTAAATTCATCATCGGATATCAAATTAATGATGAACGATACCGTTATGACCCATGTTGTGGATCAAACAGTTTTGAATTTCACCATGCGTCGCGATTTTGATCATTGGCTTTTGCAAAAGGCAATCGATCTTGGTGCGAACATACGATTGGGTGTTGGGGTTGCCAAAATCGAAAAAACCCAAGTAGTCCTGTCTGACGAAACAGTCATTCAATTTGATACGCTGATTGGTTGCGATGGCGTAAACAGCGGTGTCGCACGTCATCTGTTCAGCCAAAGCTTTGACCCCAAAACAATCGGCTTTGGGCTAGAGGTAGAGGCACCATTACGTGATGGGCAAAGCGTTGAAATTGATTTTGGCGCGGCCAACTGGGGATATGGTTGGGCTTTCCCCAAAAAGAAATCAATCACGATTGGGGTAGGCGGCGTGCATGCCAAAAACCCAAATATGAAAGTGCGGCTGAAGGAATACTTGGCGGCACATGGTGTTGATCCAAAAGATTGTAAGATAAAGGGTCAATATATACCATTTGGCGACTACCGCCGGATGCCTGGACGTGACAACATTGTTTTATGTGGTGATGCGGCGGGAATGGTTGACCCTATAACTGGCGAAGGTATCGGTTATGCAATCCAAAGCGGCGCATCAGCGGCGCGTGCCGTGATGAAATCATCAACTTGTGATGATACATTTAAAATATATCGTCGTGAAATCGCAGAAATCCACGACGACCTAAAGCGGGCTAACCTATGGCGACACGTCATTTTCCCACGTGCAATTCGGCCACTATTTACAAAGTTTTTTGGCGAAACTGGAACGCTAAGCCGTGGATATCTGGACGTTATGGCGGGCCGCTTAAATTACAGCGACTTGCCCAAATTGCTTTTGAAACGAATATTCATGCGCCGTTAGAGGCAACATATTTCGCCGCACCTATTCCAGCGTGCCGCCCAGTGGCTAAGCACCCCGTGATCAAATAACCACCTGTCGGCGCTTCCCAATCCAGCATCTCCCCGGCACAGAAAACAGAAGGTATTTCGTTCAACATTAATCTGTCATTCAACGCAATCTGAGGCACCCCCCCAGCCGTTGAAATAGCTTCGCCAATAGGGCGCGGGCCTGCGTGCGTAATCGGCAGCGCCTTTGCAATTTTAGAAAACGTAGCGCGTGTCGCTGGCTTTGCAAACTCGTTGAACAAAGCTGCCTTAACCCCATCCAGTCGTAGTGCCTTGCGCAAAATAGTTGCGCGTGATGCCTTTATGGGCATCTTTGCGATCCGCTGCGTTAACGCCTCTTCGGTTTGATCTGGTAGCAAATCCAAAATCAGCTGACTTCCAGAACGCATGTATCGGCTGGCCGCATAAATGGCGCTGCCTTCTAGCCCATTGCTCGAGACCACACATTCACCCAGTGTCGAAAATGATCCAGCAGTAAACCGTGTATTTTTTATTGGTGTGCCAAAATGTGGGGTCATAAACCGTGACCAATTAACATTAAAACCCATGTTAGCTGGTTCAAAATCTACCAAAGGCACGCCATGACTACGCAGAATATCAGCCCAATGGCCATCTGATCCCAATCGCGCCCAGCTTGCCCCGCCCAGTGCTAAAATTGTTGATTGTGCCGCAATGGATTTGGCTCCATCAGATGTCTCAAATGCCAGCGCGCTACCTTGCCAGCCTGTCCAACGCCAGCCACGATGAAACGCAACACCTTTATCGCCCAAGCGTTCAAGCCAGGCTCGTAACAGCGGTGACGCCTTCATGGTGTTTGGAAAAACACGCTTTGAACTGCCCGTGAATACGGGCTGCCCCAATTCCTGCGCCCATTTTATGACAGACTGGTTGTCAAAATCCACAATCATGGGGCGCAGCCACTCAGTACTGTCGCCAAAGGCATCCATGAAATCTGTGATTGCTTCGTCCTTGGTCAGATTCAAACCAGACTTGCCAGCCATCAAAAGCTTGCGACCAAATGATGGTTTGGCATCAACAATTACAACGGACAATCCACGATCAACGGCAGTTTCCGCCGCGATTAACCCAGCAGGGCCTGCGCCGATGACGCATAGATCGATCATTGGGTTGGTAAGCCGCCTTTGATTTCAATAATACGGTGTGGATACGGAATTTCGATGCCATTGTCTTTCAATGTATTCCAGATGATGAACAACACATCGGATGTGTATTTGTTCTTACCGTCATCAATGCCGTTGACCCAAAATTCGACCGCAAAATCGATACCGCTGTCACCAAATCCGCGCAGCTCACAATCGGGCAATTCTGGCTTGGACAAAACGCCGGGGTGTTTCGCAACCGCGGCTTCGATCAGCGCTGGAACCTTGTTTATGTCGGTGTCATAGGAAACTGAAAATTCGGCCTCGTACCGATTTCCCGATCCACTGTCTGACCAATTTTTAACGCGGGTAATAATAAAATCTTCGTTGGGAACAACGATCCATTTGCCGTCAAATGTTTCCAATATTGTGGCACGCGACATCATCTTTACGATTGTGCCAGCTTCACCACCATCCAGCTCAACAAAATCTCCAACTGTTGCTTGGCCTTCCAATAACAAAATGATGCCAGAGATAAAGTTAGATGCAATTTTTTGTAAGCCAAAACCTAAACCAACACCAATGGCACCACCCAAAATGGCAAACGCTGACAAGTTGATTCCCATGATGTTCATCAACAACAAGAAGCAACCAGCAAAGATTGATAACTCGACTGCTTTGGATGCTAACTCACGCGTGGGCGCACGCATTTCTTCTTGGGAACGGATATAACTGGCAGATTGATCGTTGGACCAACGGCCCAACCAAAACAAAAGACCACCAAAAACCAACCCACGGATAATCGCCAAAAAAGTAAAACTGATATTACCCAAGCTGACGCCATTTGATCCCAACCATGCGGTCGCGGGATCCAGCATACCGGTGGTGTAGACCGCAGCAATTGGTAGAATTGCATATTTGCCCAGCATTTTCAAAAACGGCGAATAGATAATTTTTTGTACGAAAATCCACGCACCCAACATCATAAATGCGCGTTTACCCAGCCCGATAATTTCGCCGGCACCAAAGGTACTCTTGGCGACTTGTTCAGACAGACCCAAAAATACATAAGCCAAAACGGGTAACAGTAAAGGCAAAAATTGATGTAAAAACCTGCGTAGAGTGGACAGATAAGATCGGTTATCTGCATCTGGTGACAGGACAGGTTCCAAAATTTGGCTAAGATATTTTCGCGCATAAAACGCGGCCAAAAATGCAGCGATAATAAACGCCGCTTGTCCCCAAGCCGCCGGACTGGTCAGCCACGCAATGCTAACTTCGAATGCCTGTGTGGCGTAATATTTGATCTGTTCCATCATCAATCCGTGCAAAACCTGCCCGTCTTTAAACGAAAAAACAACTTCTGGCTACCCGACTTGTTCTTTGAACTCGCGGATAACTTGTTCATAAGTATTCCGCTTGAAGGGTACGATTTTATCCAACAGTTCCTCTGGCTTTAACCAACACCATCGTGAAAACTCTGGTTCTGCAGTCTGGATATTCACCATGGAATCATCACCCGTGAATTGCATCAAAAACCAACGTTGTTTTTGGCCGCGATAACGGCCTTTCCATAAACGCGGCACCAAATAATGTGGCAGATCATATGGTATCCAATCGGCCGTTTCAGCCACAACTTTCACCGCGCTTGCGGGAATACCTGTTTCTTCTTCCAGCTCACGCAATGCAGCAACACGCGGGTCTTCGTCTTTTTCGACGCCACCTTGTGGCATTTGCCACGCATCTTGGGCGCTGTCCAAACGTTGACCAGCAAAAACACCACCTTGTGCATTGCACAACATGATGCCTACGCAGGGCCGATACGGCAGTTTATAAATTTCATCTTCGGTCATGATTAATTCTGCGATAACGCAGACAGCCCCTTTAGAATGTCCAATGCATAGGACAGTTGATAATCGTCTTCACGTAACTTCGCAGTTGCTTGTTGCGCGGCGCGCTCTTCTTCCAACAACTTGCGTTCATCGGCCGTCAGGCTGTCATTTGACAAAGAGCCCTGCAAATCAGCTTCGAAACGTTGGCTTTGCGCGGCCTTCTCTTCGTCGTCTTCAACCTTTTGACGCTGTTCCACCAAGATATCTGGTGCTACGCCTAATGACTGAATCGAACGCCCAGATGGCGTGTAATAACGCGCGGTGGTCAGACGTATCGCGCCTTCGGATGACAATGGTACGATCGTTTGCACTGACCCTTTACCGAATGATGTTGTGCCAACAATGATCGCGCGACGATGATCTTGCAATGCGCCGGCTACGATTTCAGATGCTGATGCAGACCCCCCGTTAATCAAAACCACAATCGGTTTGCCTTGAGCCAGATCACCTGGTGTTGCATTGTATCGCTCCGCATCACGTGCGCCACGGCCACGAGTGGAAACGATTTCGCCACCTTCTAAAAATGCATCAGAAACGCGGATCGCTTGGGTCAGCAACCCACCTGGGTTGTTGCGCAAATCAATAACTACGCCTTCAACTGCATCGATGCCACCAGCGTTTTCAATTTCCTTTTGAAGGCTCTGCGCCAAATTTGGATACGTTTTATCTGTGAATGACGACACACGCAGAACAACTGTTTTGCCTTCGGTGCGGGCGCGCACTGCTTTAATTTCAATGGTATCGCGAATGATCGAAATATCGAATGGTTCTTCGACGCCTTCGCGTGCGATGGTAATAATAATTTCTGAACCAACAGGCCCACGCATTTTTTCTACTGCTTGATCCAATGTTTGGCCCAGCGTGCTTTCGCCATCAACCTTGGTGATGAAATCACCGGCTTCGACACCTGCAACTGCGGCGGGCGTGTCATCGATAGGTGACACAACTTTGACAAAGCCGTTTTCTTGGGTCACTTCGATTCCCAATCCACCAAATTCACCACGCGTTTGTACTTGCATCGCACTGAAATCTTCGGGTGCCATATAACTGGAATGTGGATCCAATGAACTCAACATGCCACTGATCGCACTTTCGATCAGCTTGCCTTCGTCGACTTCTTCAACATAGGCCGAACTGATTTGCTCAAAAATATTCGAAAACAAATCCAGATGCTCATAGGTCGATTTAACCTTCTTGGTTTCCTGCGCAATCAAAGGTCCAGTGAACTGTGACGTCAGTATTACACCAGCAATGGCACCACCAATGGCGGCCGTAAATATTTTGTTCATCGTCTTCCTAACCTTTGTTCACTTGGAACCAATCGATTGGATCAACCGGTTTTCCGTCTTTGCGAATTTCTATATAAAGCGTTTCTTGCGTCAATGTTTCACTCGCTTGTGAAACTTCTACTAATAAATCACCAAGTTCCAGCTCTTTTCCACTCATAAGGCCAATTGGGTCACCTTTTGATACAATATCGCCCGCGACCGCGTAAATGCGGCTCATTCCCGACAGTACAATCAAATAGGTTGGATCGGGTTCAAGAATAATAACATTCCCGTAATCCAAAAATGGACCAGAATACCGCACCGTGGATGCCCAAGGTGCCGTTACTAATGATAACGCTGGCGTTGCTAACAAAATTCCAGGTCGCTTAATTCCGGCAGCATCCGTTTGATTGAACTTACGAAATACACGGCCACTTGCTGGTAATTGAATTTGCCCAATGCCATCTTCGAAACGCAATATTGAACCTGGCGTGGTTCCAATATCTTGGGTGACCAACGCTTTTGCAAAGCTCTCCAACGTTTCGCTGGTTTGTGCCAGCCGTTGCACACGTTCGGGATCATTTAAAATCCGCTGAGGCAAATCAGTGCGCGATGCAATTGCCTGAGACAAAGCAACACGCGCTGTATTCAATCCTTTTAACCCTTCGGTTAAATCATCTTGGGCAATTTGCTGGGTAACTTGAATTTTCGACAACTCTTCTAATTGAATACGCAAAGCTTCGGCCTGTTTTTGTAAGCCGGGTGTGATTTCGGACAACATCATTCCGGATCGCGCGGTGCCAACAGGGCCAGTTGGGTGGATTAACAACAGGGGCGTCGTGGCGCGTTCCAACGTTTGTAAAACACCCAACAAGCGACTGATTTGGTCGCGTTGGTTGTCAAACTCTATGCGCAATGAACGCTCACGAATGGACACAACGCGCAAACCATCACGCATCGCCTTTAAGCCATCTTCATAGGCTCGGATTGTTTGTGTTAACGCGCGCACCCGATCGTCTGCTTCGTCTGCGTTTTCCAACGCTTCAGTAGCCGCACGCAGGGCAACGGATGCCTCTTGCGCAGGCTTGATAATATCGGATTGCGCCCAAGTTGAACCAACAGACGCCCCAAAGAACGCTGCAACAAAACTTATGCGGGCCAATAATTTCATGTCAGCAAACTTTGTCCTGTCATTTCAACAGGCTGCTCTAACCCCATCAACGCCAACAGCGTCGGCGCCAAATCTGCCAGCCGTCCACCATCGCGCAAACCGTTTTCAGAACCGACTAAAATCACAGGTACTGGGTTGGTCGTATGCGCTGTATGTGGTCCACCCGTTTCAGGATCAATCATCGTTTCACAATTGCCGTGATCAGCACAAATAATCATCGCACCTCCGACAGAATCCAACGCATCCACAACTTGCGCCAATCCAACATCAACGGATGCACAGGCCGCCATACCTGCCGCCAAATCACCAGTATGCCCGACCATGTCTGGGTTCGCATAATTCACAACGATCAAATCGTATCCACCGCTGTTAATCGCATCTACCAAATGTTCAGTCACTTCGCCTGACGACATCTCTGGTTGTAAATCATAGGTGGCAACTTTCGGGCTGGGTGCCAAATAACGCTCTTCGTTATCTGCGGGTACTTCGACGCCACCATTTAAGAAAAAGGTCACGTGTGGGTATTTTTCTGTTTCTGCAATGCGGAATTGTTTCAATCCTTTGGCGGAAACATATTCGCCCAAGGTGTTTTTGATTTCGTCGCTTGGGAATACACAATCCATATATGTATCGTGGCGATCTGAATATTGCGCAAACCCGACCAACGCAGATAGTTCAACACGATCACCTGTGTCAAAAGATGTAAAATCTGGGTCCCCTATCGCAGACAATATTTCCCGCGCGCGATCGGCACGGTAATTCATGAACATCAATCCATCACCAGCTTGTAAACCAACGTAATCACCGATGACTGTTGCAGGAATGAATTCATCCGTTATTTCCGCGTCATAGGCGGATCGTATGGCTTGCTCTGTTCGCGTAACACGTGCGCCTTCGCCCTTAGCAATGACATTATAGCCCTGCTCAACACGTTCCCAACGATTGTCGCGATCCAATGAAAAATATCGCCCAGTAAGCGTGGCAACAGATGTGTTTGGCCCAATGGCGCCTTCCAGATGCGTTAAATACGTTAATGCGGATTTAGGCGCCACATCGCGGCCATCACCAAACAAATGCAAACGCACTTGTAACCCACGCGCTTCCAACGCGTTGGCGGTTTCAATCATATGATCAATATGGCTGTGAACGCCACCATCGGACAAGACACCACACAAATGTGCAACACCGCTACCAGCGACAACTGCATCGCCAAAACGTGTAATGCCGGCAAGAGTGGCAAATTCACCGCGTTCAATAGCACCCTCAATTTTACGCAGGTCCATTTCAACCACGCGCCCAGCGCCAATGTTCATATGGCCAACTTCGGAATTACCCATCTGACCCGTCGGCAATCCAACGTCTGGCCCAAAGGTAATCAACGTCGAAGATGGGCAATTTTTCATCAAGCTGTCAAAGCAAGGTGTATTCGCCAACGCCACCGCATTTCCATCTGTCACATCGGACAATCCCCAACCATCAAGGATGCATAAAACAACGGGCTTCTTCGGAGTCATATCAAGGTCCATAATTACTTATGTCATCAATACGTGGACGCGTTGGTTTGTTCAACCACCACACGGCTTCTTTACTTTGTTGAAAACTAAGCCCGGTGATACGGGCTGCCGCTTAAAATAGATGCCGCGCGGTAAAGCTGTTCGGATAACATCACGCGCACCAACATGTGTGGCCAAACCATTTTACCAAACGACAAGGCAAAATCTGCTTCGTCGCGCAGGCTGGGATCAATTCCATCCGCGCCGCCAATGATAATTGCCAAATCCGCAACGCCGCGATCTGCCCAGCCGCTTAGCTTTTTGGCAAAATCGGGGCTGGTCATCACGGCACCGCGTTCATCCATGATTGCAATTAATGCACCATTTGGAATTGCGCGACGGATCAAATCGGCTTCGGGTGCCATGCCGCCACCCTTTTTATCTTCGACCTCTAAAACAGAAACAGGCCCCAACCCAAAGGCGCGGCCTGATTTATTAAATCTGTTCAGATAATCGTCGATCAGGTCCTTTTCAGGTCCCTTTCTTAGGCGTCCAACAACACACAAATGAATGCGCATTAATCTTCGCTGCCCTCAAGATTACTTGATTGAGGTGCCGGCGCTTCGCCAGACCACATTTTTTCCAGCTGATAGAATTCACGAACCTCAGGGCGGAAAACGTGAATAATCACATCGCCAGCGTCCAGCAACACCCAATCGCCGGCGCCTTTGCCTTCGATTTTGGAAATGTAACCAGTGGTGTCTTTGATTCGTGCGTGCAGTTTTTCAATAATTGCTGAAACTTGACGCGTAGAGCGACCCGTTGCCACAACCATGTGATCCGCGATTGTCGATTTCCCTTTCAGGGGAATCGTCACGATTTCTTCTGCTTTGTTATCTTGAAGCGAATTTAAAACCAAATCCAACAAGCTCATGCTTGGGATATTTGCGGTGTTTGCAGTTTCGTCTGCATCAACAGTTCCAGTCAGAACCGTATCCTCCGAATAGCGCACCGAACCTTGGTGCTAAGGTGACGCCCTTTTACCATTAGTCTAATGGCCGAGCAAGCGGCGCTTATTATGTAGCTAGGGGCGAATGTCAATCGCCCCTTTTCAATTACATCCGTACCAGCTTTTCATAGCTTTCAGCGATATCACGCGCCATCGCACCAACTTCGAATGTGTATTCACCGATTTGGCTGACAGGTGTGACCTCTGCGGCGGTGCCTGTTAACCAACACTGCTCAAAACCAGCTAACTCTTCGGGCATAATGTGACGTTCGTGAACCGTGATGCCTTTTTCTGCCAGCATCTGTAAAACAGTCTGACGCGTAATGCCGTTCAGGAAACAATCAGGTTTTGGCGTGTGCACTTCGCCATCTTTAACAAAGAACATGTTCGCGCCGGTCGCTTCTGCGACATATCCACGATAATCAAACATCATTGCATCCGAACAACCTTTTGCTTCGGCTGTGTGTTTTGCCATGGTACAGATCATGTACAGGCCGGATGCTTTTGCAAAGCAAGGGATTGTTTCTGGGGACGGACGTTTCCATTTAGAAATATCCAGTTTCGCGCCCTTCATTTTGGCGTCACCGTAATATGCACCCCATTCCCACGCGGCCACTGCCATGCGGACAGGGTTTGCCTGTGATGCGACGCCCATGTCATCACCTGATCCGCGCCACGCCAAAACGCGTACATATGCATCGGTCAAATCATTGGCTTTCATCACGGCATATTTGGCTTCTTCGATTTCTTCAACAGAGTAGGGCACAGG
>DKMK01000039.1 GCA_002469545.1 Rhodobacterales bacterium UBA7416
GGCTGTAATACCCTTTCCCGATATTGATCCCGTTTTAATCTCTTTTGAATTGATGGGACGTAACTTTGCAATTCATTGGTATGCCATTGCATATATCGCAGGTTTTCTGTGTGCTTGGGGCTGGATGCGTTTCTTAATTAGGCGCGTTGATTTGTGGCCAAACGGGACTGCCCCGATGACCAAATCACAAATCGAAGACATCATGACATGGATGATCATTGGTACGATCTTAGGTGGTCGTATTGGTTATGCGATATTTTACAATTTCGATTCATTCGCATCAAACCCCATTCAAATACTTAAAGTCTGGGAAGGTGGGATGTCATTTCATGGTGGATTCATCGGTGTCATTTTCGCCGGGCTTTTGTTTTGTCGAAAAAACCAAATCAATCCTTGGTCGGCTGGTGATCTAATCGCGTCGGCTAGCTGTTTTGGTTTGTTCTTTGGGCGTATCGCCAATTTTATTAATGCCGAACTATGGGGCCGTCCAGCTGACATGCCATGGGCCGTATCGTTCCCAACACAAGCCGCCCAAAACTGCGGCCAAACATTGGGTGAGATTTGCACACGCCATCCTTCACAACTGTACGAAGCAGCACTGGAAGGGCCAGTCTTATTCCTACTCATGGCCATTTTTATATTCACACGTGCTTGGTTCAAGGTTCCAGGACAAATAATAGGTATCTTCTTTTTGGGTTACGGGATTGCGCGAACCATTGTTGAGGGTTTTCGTCAAGCCGACCCACAATTCATCACAGACACGAACCCAATGGGGCATGTTATACGCATTGGTGAATACGGATTAACGATGGGACAGTGTTTATCATTGCCAATGGCAGCTATTGGGATTTGTCTGATCATTATTGCACGGAAAAGAATGAAATGACGCCGCTAACATCGGTCATAGTAGATCAAATAACGCGGTTTGGCCCGATGCCTGTGTCAGAGTACATGACGCTGTGTTTGCTGCACCCCGAACACGGATACTATACCAATCGACAAGCATTAGGGGCAAAGGGTGATTTCACAACCGCACCAGAAATAAGCCAAATGTTTGGGGAACTGCTAGGACTATCATTGGCGCAGGCGTGGTTGGACCAAGGTAGCCCCAGTCCATTTGTTTTGGCCGAAATCGGCCCTGGGAATGGCACCTTGATGACAGATATTTTGCGTGCCACCAAAAGCGTTTCCAACTTTCACACAAGCATGACGCTGACATTGGTAGAAGCGAGCCCAGCCATGCAAGCCCGCCAAAAAACCACGTTAGATAAATACGATGTTGAATGGGCTGACGATCTGACCGCTTTACCAGATCACCCTCTATTTTTAATAGCAAACGAGTTTTTTGACTGCCTACCAATTAAACAATTTCGTCGCACCGATGAAGGGTGGCAAGAACAAATGGTCGGGTGTGAAGGTTCCAGTCTTAATTTCGTTCTTGGCAAGGCCACCGATCCAAATGCGTTTCAACAAGCACTTGAACGCCCTATCGGCAGCATGATCGAAATATCGAGTGCCAGCGCCGCCATTTCTGGAGCAATCGCGCAACATATTGGTGCGTTCGGCGGTGCCGCAATCATCGTAGATTATGGCGATTGGATTAGCGACGGCGACAGTCTTCAAGCATTGAAAAGTCACAGCAAAATCGATCCATTAACGTTGTGCGGCCAAGCGGATTTAACAGCCCACGTTTGTTTTCAAGACTTATCGCAAGCGGCCTCCCACTTTGCACAAGTAAGTGCCATGGCGTCACAAGGCGAACTACTAGAACGGTTGGGGATTACTGCTCGTGCGCAGGCATTGGCAAGTTCGATGCAAGGCGAAACATTGGAAAACCATATATTGGCACATAATCGGTTGACGCACCCAGAACAAATGGGAACATTATTCAAAGCTATTTCAATCACACCCAATAACGCAAACCTACCGGCTGGATTTAACTTATGACAATACGCCCTGTTCAATCTGATATTCTGATTAATGGTAAGCATGGTTTTTTCACCCGCCAAGGCGGCGTGAGTGGCGGGATATACAAGGGGCTGAATTGCGGGTTTGGTTCTGACGATCAAAACATAAACGTTGCACAAAACCGCGGTTTGGTCGCATCTGCGTTGGGTGTTCCCGCGGGACAATTGACCACCGTTTACCAAATTCATTCTGCCACAGCTGTTCATGCTGAAGCGCCGTATCACGATCCCACCCCACAAGCCGATGCAATTGTGACCGCCACGAAGGGTTTGGCGATTGGTGTTTTGACCGCAGATTGCGCCCCGATCCTGTTTCGCGATCCAACAACAAATTGCGTAGGCGCCGCGCATGCAGGTTGGCAAGGCGCACTAAAGGGCATCGCATCAGCAACCGTTGATGCGATGGTTCAAATTGGTGCGGCACGCGATAAAATTCAGGCGGTTGTTGGTCCATGTATTAGCCAACGAAACTACGAGGTCGGAGAAGAATTCTTAGAACGCTTCTTGCTTGAGGATCACGATCACATGCGCTTTTTCGCAAATGGGCAATCAGGAAAATATCAATTTGATTTAGCGGGATTTTGTTTGCAATCATTGCGAAACACAAACATCGCTGATGCTCAATGGACTGGGCATTGCACCTATGAAGATGCGCATAAATTTTATTCGTACCGGCGCACGACACACAACAAAGAACCTGATTACGGGCGCCAAATTTCTGCGATTACACCATAGCTATTGAAATCGGTACACCAGGGACATCTTTGGCACAACGTATAACCAAAGAGGTTTTCACACTGGCGACATTTGGTGCACTGGTCAGTTTTTCAGTTAGGAACGTTTGAAAGCTGGATAAATCTGGTGCTACACATTTCAGCACAAAATCAATTTCACCATTCAGCATATTACATTCACGCACATAATCCCAATCCATGCACTGTTTTTCGAATGCTAGCAGATCTGCTTCAGCCTGAGAATGAAGTCCGACCATCGCAAAGACCTTCACTTCGAACCCGAGCGCCTTGCCATTAACCACGGCATGATAACCTTGTAATAAGCCGTTTTCTTCTAATGCGCGAATGCGACGCAAACAAGGTGGTGCTGAAATTCCGACACGTGAAGAAATTTCGACATTTGTCATCCGCCCATCTTGTTGGAGCAGTTGCAAAATCATCAAATCAATTTCATCCAGTTTGTGCATTCACATGTACCTTTTTCACATGGCGTATCAAATCATCATCCATTTCGCAATAAAATTACAAAAACGTGAAATAAAATAAGCTAATCAAGCAACTATTATAGTGGTTCTAATTCATCCACTGCGGCATTATAAAACTGAAAACAAATCGAAGGATTCTCCCTTATGGCTGACACGCGACACACAAAACTTTTGATCATCGGTTCAGGTCCTGCTGGATACACCGCAGGCGTCTATGCTTCGCGCGCCATGTTGAACCCATTACTGGTCCAAGGAATTGAGCCTGGCGGTCAATTAACAACAACAACCGAAGTCGAAAACTGGCCTGGCGATACCGAAGTTCAAGGCCCCGATTTGATGATCCGCATGGAAGCGCATGCAAAGGCAATGGGAACAGAAATTGTCGGTGACATTATCAGTGATCTGGACCTGTCAAAGCGCCCCTTCACCGCCAAAGGTGACAGCGGCACAACATACACCTGTGATGCCGTTATTTTGGCAACCGGTGCACGCGCAAAATGGTTGGGTTTAGAAACAGAAGAAAAATTCAAGGGCTTTGGCGTTTCCGCTTGTGCCACATGCGATGGATTCTTTTACCGTGGACAGGAAATCGTCGTTATCGGTGGTGGCAACACGGCCGTAGAAGAAGCATTATTTCTAACAAATTTCGCATCCAAGGTGACGTTAATTCACCGTCGTGATGAATTACGAAGTGAAAAAATCTTAGAAGATCGTTTGATGAAAAACGAAAAGATCGAAACTCTTTGGTTTCATGAGCTTGTCGAAGTAACGGGAACAGACATGCCATTGGGCGTTGAAGGCATCAAAGTAAAACACACGAAAACAGGCGAAATCACAGAAATGGCCTGCAAAGGTGTTTTCGTTGCAATCGGGCATGCGCCAGCCAACGAATTGGTAAAAGATCAGTTGGAAACCCATATGGGCGGTTATGTGATAACAAAGCCTGACAGTACAGCAACCAGTATTCCTGGCGTATTCGCTGCGGGTGACCTAACAGATCACCTATACCGCCAAGCAGTAACTTCTGCCGGCATGGGTTGCATGGCGGCACTGGAAGCAGAGCGTTTCTTAGCCGGCGAAGAGTAGGTCAAAGATAACCGCTGGCTGTTTTTGAGGGATTTCCTTTCAATGCTTAATCTCAGCATTGGGAGGAAATCCAATCCCTCGTCAGAACTGCATCACCGCTTAGTGGCCGATTTTTGGACCAAACCAAGTAGAAACCAAGCCCTGTTTTCCATGCCCATTCCGATTTAGCACCAAGCGTCCCATTGGCAACAAGGGGGTCTGTAAGATGGCGCCAACCGAATGCAAATCCCTGTCCTGCGATTGCGGCCTGAAGTACCAATGCATAGTCATTAAGCCTTAGCCCACCGGGTGCTGTTTCAATTTTGACATCAAAGTGTTTAAACCATTGTTGCCAAGTGGGTCTTTCGCGAATGGGTTCTTCAAGATGTATCAAGCGCTGGTGAACAAGGCTGGGTAATGTTTTTAGGTTGATAGCGGAGGCCAAGGCAAGTGGGGATGTGACAGGGTAGATTTCCTCTTCTGCAATTAATACAGACTCGCACCCAACCCAATTTCCATTACCATGACGCACCGCTAAGCTGATGTTTTCAGCATCGATGTCTGGTTCGCGATCACTGGTTTGTAAACGTAGATCAATGCCCGGATGGTTTTCACGAAGTTGAGCAAGACGCGGCATCATCCAGTAGAAATTAAAAGCAGACGAGGCATTCAACGTTACATAATCTGTGTTTGTGCGCTGTTTTACTGCCTGAGCTGACACCAACAATTGATCAAATACGCGTTCCGTATCCGAAAACAACCGCAAACCTGCAACCGTCAAGCTAACCTTGCGGTGCTGACGATTGAACAATGCCACGCCTAATGTTGTTTCCATCTGCTTTATTGCGGCACTAACCGCGGGTTGTTGAACGTTCAGTTCATGGGCCGCCAAAGTGAATGACCCAAGGCGGGCGGCGGATTCAAAAACCATGAGGTGGCGGGGGGATGTGAGTAATTTCCAAAGCTCTTGCATAAGTTGTTCTTATCCTAAACATCATAATTATCAAGCGTCACAGCATATTTTACATGTGTTAGAGTGATCCAAGATTAAACAAAAGGATACAGCTGTATGGCACGACGCGCACGACAATCCCGAAGCCGAGAGGCCGCAGTCTCTGGTGTTGCCTCGTCCCCTTATATTCAACGGAGCATACCATTTTACGATGTGTTGGACGAAGATCAGCTTGAAAAGCTTGAGGCTCAGGTCGATTGGATTTTGGAGGATGTCGGAATCGCATTTCGCGATGATCCAGAATCCATTGCCCTGTGGAAGAAGGAAGGCGCCAAGGTTGAGGGTGACATTGTTCGTGCACCTGCTGATTGGATTCGTTCGCTTTGCGCCAAAGCACCAAGTGAGTTTAAACAACTGGCGCGAAATCCCGAACGCTCGGTTATGATTGGTGGAAACAATCAAGTTTTTGCACCAATTTATGGTGCGCCGTTTGTGCGCGATCTTAAAGGTGGGCGGCGATATGGTGACATGGCGGCGTTTAATGATTTGGTAAAACTGACCTATATGCACCCCAATTTGCATCACGGTGGCTTTGTTACCTGTGAACCATGTGATGTGCCCGTCAGTAAGCGTCATTTAGATATGTTGTATTCTCATATGACATTGTCCGACAAACCGCATCTTGGCGCGATCACAGAGATGAGCCGCGCTCAGGACAGTGTTGATATGGCCGAGATCATCTTTGGTTCCGATGTCATGGCAGAAAATTGCGTGATCATGGGCAATGTGAATACCAACTCGCCGTTGTTGGTTGATAAAGTTGTGACGGAAGCGGCCCGTGTTTATTCCACGCGTGGACAAGGAATGGTCGTTGTACCATTCATTTTATCTGGTGCGATGGGACCTGTTTCAACTGCGGCATCTGTTGCACAAGCGATGGCAGAGGCCATGATGGTGTGTGCTTATGTGCAACTGTTGCGCCCGGGTGCGCCGTTTGTATTGGGAAACTTTCTGTCATCGATGTCACTCAAAACCGGTGCGCCAACATTTGGCATGCCAGAACCCATTGTTTCAAACTATGCGATTGGGCAACTGGCCAGACGCGCTGGATTACCGTTGCGTTGTGGTGGATCGCTGACCGCATCAAAAATAGAAGACGCGCAGGCGGCATATGAAAGTGCGGATTCAATGCATTCTACGATGCTGGCTGGTGCAAATTTTGTTTTGCATTCGGCGGGTTGGCTGGAAGGCGGGTTATGCACTGGGTATGAAAAACTAATTATGGATGCTGATCGCTTGGGTAGCTACCAAAAGGTACTGGGCGAAGGGCTTGATGTGTCTGATGAAGCCATGGCGCGTGATGCCTATGGCGAGGTCGAAGCTGGTGGGCATTTCCTTGGCTGTGGCCATACAATGCGTAATTACAAAACCGCCTTTTATGATCCAAA
>DKMK01000048.1:0-8256 GCA_002469545.1 Rhodobacterales bacterium UBA7416
ACCGACAAACCCGACCCGCGCAGACGGGATCAAATCCAGCACACCATCCAACAACCCATTGCCCGCACGCAGGATTGATACCAACGCCAATTTCTTGCCTGCAACCACAGGCGCGTCCATGTCCTGCATCGGCGTGGTGATTGTTTTGGTGGTCATTTCCAGATTACGTGTCACTTCATAGGCCAGCAACTGGCTGGTTTCCCGCATCAACTGGCGAAAATGATTGGTGGGCGTATTAACGTCCCGCATATGTGACAGTTTGTGTTGCACCAATGGGTGATCGACGACGGTTAAATGCTGATCCATGTGGGGTCCTTTGCTGATCCATGTGGGGTCCTTTTGTTTTTACAATATGCGTAGCGGATTTTTCAAACCGGTGCCAAGGTCAATCGCCCGCCAGAAAGCCAGTCATCAACCATTTACCGTCTTGTTTGGTCGCATCAATTGAAGCAACAGTGAGAACGAAGTGATCAATGCGAGCAATCTTCATGTACGAAAATCTTTCCTATAATACAGTTCCGATAATATATACTGACATTTCTGCTTTGCACAATCCGTGACATTTTAACTTTGTTGACACACATATTCCGCGGTTCGGGTGCTAACCATGTGTAAGGCGCATAAAATCCACCCTCGACAAAGCGTCCCCCCATTTTCAACACGGTTTCCAACGCGCTCCAATATTCGGCCCGCATTTGGGGCGCACGTGGCTTATATTCATCAGACAGTTTTCCAACAGGGACGTTCAGAAAATCGCGAAACTCATCATGCCCCTCGTTACCCCCAAAGCTGAGCGAGATTTCAGGACTAGCAAGCGCTACCACGGCTTCGGTATCGCGCGCGACAACGGCATCGATCAGGGCCGTGCGGTAACGCAAAAAAGAGACATCTTGGCTCGCTTCGTCAATGGGAGGAACCACCAAATTCTTCTCGGCATGCAGTGATGTTGCCGATAAAAACAGCACCGTGCAGAATATCAATAGCCTCACAATGACCCCCAATGTCGTTTCAATCAGTGTGGCGCTTGTTAAGGGATTTATCAACCTGCGCAGATTGCGTTTATTCACCAAGCGATGACAGTGACGATAAAATAGGAAAAATTCCACGCTTTGAATGCCAATTTTGCACCATTAAGCCAGCGGAATAGCATCAAATACCGTGTTTTTACTTGATATTCTCTACAATCAAGCGCATATGCCCATTGTCGGGCGAAATAACCGCCCAAGTAACAAATACGGAGACCACATGGCTAAAGAAGAACTTCTCGAATTCGATGGTGTCGTTGTAGAGCTTTTGCCCAATGCCACATTTCGGGTAGAGCTGGAAAACGGCCATGAAATTATCGCCCACACAGCAGGCAAGATGCGTAAAAACCGCATTCGCGTTCTGGCTGGTGACAAGGTACAGGTGGAAATGACACCTTACGACTTGTCCAAGGGTCGCATTAATTTCCGCTACAAATAACCTCATGAAACTGATCCTGGGTTCTGCGTCGCCGCGTAGGCGCGAATTACTGGCTCAAATCGGTGTTGTGGCGGATGATATCATCCCCGCGGATATCGATGAAACACCCCAAAAGGGTGAACGCCCTGTGCCATATGCAAAACGTATGGCCATGGAAAAGGCACGCGCGATTGACACCGATGAATTGGTGCTGTCGGCTGACACCATCGTATCCGCAGGCATTCGCATTTTGGGTAAACCGCGCGATGCCGCACAGGCTGTTGAATATCTGACATTGCTATCTGGCCGTCGCCACCGCGTCACCACATCCGTTGCACTACGTCACGGTGACCAAACGTGGTCGCGGACTGTAACAACAGCCGTGCGCATGAAAAACCTGTCAGATCATGAAATCTCCGCCTATATCCGATCCAATGAATGGATGGGCAAGGCAGGTGGCTACGCCATCCAAGGTATCGCATCCGCATTCATTCCATTCATTTCAGGCAGCTATTCCAACGTTGTTGGATTGCCCCTGACCGAAACCGCAAATCTGCTCATTGGTGCAGGCTTTTCTGTATCCTACGAAGGAATACCCTCATGAAAAAAGGCCGCATTGTCGTTCTAGATCAGGTAAACAACAAAAGCGCCGCGGCACTCTTGGTAAATGGTCAATTGCACGACCTTTTTATCGAAGCTGACACCGCAGCCCCACAGCCCGAAGCAATTTATAATGCGCGTGCGGGTTTACCTATGAAAGGCCAAAACGGCCTCATCTTAAACCTAGGCAATGGTCAAAAAGGTTTCCTACGCAATGCCAAAGGCATTCCTCAAGGAACCAAAATGACGGTTCAGGTGATGACACACGCTGAAATCGGTAAAGCCGCGCCTGTGGTAAATAAATTAATATTCAAAAGTCGCTATTGCATTGTCACTCCCGAAGCACCCGGCCTAAACGTGGCGCGTTCCATCAAAGACGACGAAGAACGCGAACGCTTATTGGAAATCGTGCATGATTGCATTGACCAACGTGACGCCAATTATGGCCTAATCATTCGATCATCGGCGATGGATGTTGATGGCGACGCAATCAGTGACGACATCAATGCCATGTATGATCTTGCTGACGACGTCATGGCACAGTCAAATGGCGAACCTGGCCTTATAATGCCAGCACCCAGCGCTGAAATGCGTGCATGGCGTGATTGGGTAAATCCCGATCCAGACGAAGTCATAAATCAAACAGGCAGCTTCGAAGATATGGGCGTCTGGGATCATATAGAACGTCTTAAACGCCCACGAGTATCCCTGCCAGACGGCGCGTCAATGATAATCGAACCAACATCAGCATTAGTGGCCGTGGACGTCAACACGGGCTCTGATTTCTCACTCAGCGCCGGCTTAAAGGCGAATTTAGCAACAGCTAAAGAACTTCCAAAACAATTGGCATTACGTGGCCTTGGTGGTCAAATCGTTATTGATTTTGCACCCTCGCCCAAAAAGGATCGCCGCACGATCGAAAGCGCTCTGAATGCTGCTTTTCGCAAAGGCAGCATTGATACTATTGTTGTAGGTTGGACAACCCTTGGAAACTTCGAATTACAGCGCAAACGCGAGCGTATTCCATTAACCGAGCTCTTGGATGATTAGGCCAATTGGCTAACTAATCCAGCAATACTTAAGCACATTAACAAAACCAAGCAAAACCGTTTGTAAAACCCTTGCAAGCTGGGCCGGAACAGGCTGACGCCAACAAACACGCCAACTAACAAAACCGGCGCAAAAACCACGCCCCGCATCAACGCACGCATATCCATAATGCCATACGATAGATGCCAAACCAGTGACGTAAACATCCCAACAAACAAAAACATGACTAAAGCCCCACGCATTGAACGTGGATCGGCCTTACTCGCTAAAACATACAACGCCACAACCATGCCGCCAACTGACGCTAACCCCGTCGCTATCCCCGCGAAAAACCCAGTGCCGTACAGGCCGGCGCGCGTGCCAACAAAGCTGGGCGTGATTTTGAATAATTGCAAAATTGCCAAACTTAAAATCAAAACCAACGCCACAATCCGTGTAACCTCGACGGGCAACGTTGTGGTCGCCATCAATCCGATCGGCACACCAATTGCAGACCCAATCGCCAAAACCCAAACAATCGACATGTCAGCGTCACGCACGCCACCACGCAGCATAACCAAACTAGCGATACCCTCCAAAAGATACGACATTGGGATCAATTCAACAGTGGGTAATATTCCAGCCATACTAGCCACGACAATTGCTGACAACGCAAAGCCCGCAAAGCCACGCACTAGCCCGGCCACGAATACTGCGGACACACAATATAAAAACTGCATATCGGTCAGTTGGGTTAATTCGGCAAGGTAATGAAACATAATTACCCATAACTTACGCCACTATATCGACAAGCAGAAAAACGACTTTATCCACCCACAAAGTTATCCTAAATTAGACCGAGTCATAAAGGATAACCTATGCCCTGCCCCATGTGCAAAAAAGAACCCGATGCCAAATACCGCCCCTTTTGCTCCAAACGTTGTGCGGATCTGGATTTAGGAAAATGGCTGACTGGTTCCTATGCAATTCCCGCAGCTGATACGGATGAAGAGGATGGAATTTCATCAGATGTAATCCCAAGCGAAAGTAATTTACACTAGGGCGCAAATTCCGCTTGCACCAATGCAAACATAATCCTAAAACGCCCCCACCCAAGATGTCATCTAAGACATCGATCGTGCCCGAGTAGCTCAGGGGTAGAGCAGCGGATTGAAAATCCGCGTGTCGGTGGTTCAAATCCGCCCTCGGGCACCATTTCACTCACTCAAATCAAGTAAACAATTATTGTTTTTCTAGACATACCTTGAAACTGACCCCGTTTGGGTCCCTTGGTCTGTTTTTTCAAAGAAACAAGGTTATGGTTTTGAGCTTTCCTTACATCATCTTCACAAGGCAAAACGTTTGATTTTCCAAAGAAAGATCAGCTATGGCCCAACTACCAGATCGCCACGTCAATTTAATCATTGAACTTTAAGTTCGAATAGCCAAAAGTTAATTTTCGCGATCCACAGACAGTATTTCGCCCTGTGCAGGACTTTATCTAAAATATCACAAACTTTACGTCTCAATAAATATAATACCTGTCAAAAACAAATACGTGCTATAGTATTTTCAACGTTTTATTATAGCAGAATTTCATTACTATTGGGGCTATGGAGATAGAATTGAATATACAGCAATCAGCTAAAAAATCTAAACGCGTGAAGCTTGATCAAGACCCTCACCGTACAACCGAAGTTCGTGAAAAAGTTCTGGAATTGGCGATCGGTCGCGAAGTGCGTGCGCATCGCCGCCAGAAATCTATGACCGTTGCGGAACTGGCGAACGTAACAGGGCTATCTATTGGCATGTTGTCTAAGATTGAAAATGGAAACACATCTCCTTCCCTTAACACTTTACAGACGCTTGCTGGGGCTTTGGCAATTCCAATCACAGCATTCTTTCGCGGCTTTGAAAGTACACGCACGGCCGTTCATACTAAATCAGGTGAAGGTGTGGAATCTGAACGTGCGGGTACACGCGCAGGGCACCAATATAATCTTTTGGGCCACATCGGCACGAATTCAAGTGGGGTGATCGTCGAGCCCTATTTAATTTCTTTGACCAGCAAGTCCGATACTTTTGAAACCTTTCAACACGATGGAATTGAAACAATTTACATTTTAGAAGGCGAAATAGACTATCGCCACGGCGATAAAGTGTATCCTTTAAAACCGGGTGATACTCTATTTTTCGATGCTGACGCGCCCCATGGCCCCGAAAAGTTAATAAAACTTCCCGCAAAATACTTGTCGATAATTTCGTACCCTCAGGCGGATTAACTCCGCTCTGGCTCAGATTCTAAGTCAGGCCAAATCCCATCCGATGTAGGCTTACCGTCATCATACGCAGACAAATAATCCAACATCATTGGACGGTTATCGATGAATCCTTTGTAGGTTGCCAATTCTTCTGGCAGATCGCGGATCACACGATGCAAACGGCGGCCCCATTTAGGTACAGTCATCAAATCATCAAACGACGCCAAATAACAGCGGATTGGGAATACCAATGCGTTTGAACGTGGCAAACGGAAAAATGTTTGCAACTCGACTCGCAGATGTTGTTTTTCACCAACATTTTCGGGCGCAAGTTCAGTTTTCTGAACACCCCATTTATGGTAATTTTCTGGGCTTGTATCTAGCAAGGGGTTTACCGTCATCGTCCAATTTAAACGACGCGCCGGTGCGCCTTGTTGGACATTCAACAAGAATTTCAATGCGCGGATAAAGATACCCATTTCATTCGCCTTAGGAACGGGTGCGTGCCATTCAAAGAAATTCATACCAATATCAAAATCCAACGACCAATCGGCCTGTGTGGTGATCATACCTGCATCCATCCACAGGTTATCATCGCGTTGATCCAATACGGCAAAATCGCCTTGTGTTTGACGTGTGATATATTCCATTGGCCCATAGGGCAGTGTTGTTTCATCCATAAAGGTAAAGCTGTCGTCGATGCCCATTGGCTTGTTAACCCAACGCCATTGATCGCCGTCACGGTGCAATTCAAACATATCTGGGTAATCTTCGGATTTTGAAACCATAATCAGTTCCAACAAATCCCAGCCCGCTAACGTCATATGTGGCAACGACTGACAGCGCAGTGGATCATCGGCCAAAACCATTGCACGATCACGCATTTCAGACAGGTAATGTTCGTCGACATCAAAACGTTTTTCATAAATCGACCCTTCTGGGCCGCCTTTATGCTGTTCCATATTTACCGAATACATATAGCTGTCTTCGTGAAACGGAAACGGAAAGCGTTTGATCGCCCAATCCGAATTCTTGTACGTGTAATCGCCGCGAAATGTTTCATCTTTGAACTGAATAGTCATCGTTGCCTACCTATCTAAAACAAGGGTTTTACCCTCGAACCGTGAAACACAAGGCATGATTTTCTTGCCTGATGCCTTCTCGTCATCTTCTAACCAATGGTCACGATGTATGAACTTTCCATCGTATCCGATCACGGCTGTCTCACATTGCCCACATGCGCCACCGCGACACAAATATGGTGCATCAACACCTTCGCGTTCGATCGCTTCCAGCAGGCTTTCGTTTTCGCCAACTGTGATGACTTTGTTTGAAATCGACAGCTTAACTTCGAATGGTTTGCCTGGCTGAGGTGCCAAGAACTCTTCGTAATGAACGGCCTCGAGGGGCCAGCCAAGTTCGGCCGTTTTCCCACGCACCCAATTAATCATACCCTTCGGTCCACACACATAAATATGCGTACCCAGTTGCTGACCATCCAACAGGTTTTCCAAATCAATAAAGTTTTTGTCGTCGTCGTAATAGACATTCACATCATTGGGGTGCGTCGCAGTAAGCTCATCAACATAGCTTCCCAGCGCAGCATTACGGGTTGCATAGTGCAACTCCCAATTCCCATGCGCACGATCCAATTGCTTAATTTGCGCCATGAATGGCGTTATGCCGATACCACCAGCAATCATCAGATGCTTTTTGGCACGTAAATCCAGTGAGAATAAGTTCACAGGATTGGACAGAACCATATCATCGCCAACTTTAACGTTGTTGTGCATGAACAATGAACCGCCCCTGCCCTCGTCATCGCGGCGAACTGAAATTGCATACGTACCTTGATCCATCGGATCCGACATCAAGGAATATGGATTCAAGCGGGTTAAACCATCGTCAATCATTTCAACAACGGTATGTGCGCCACCAGAAAAGGTCGGGAATAATGCACCATCTGTGCGTTTAAATTCAAAACGTGTCACCAGCTCATTTAATGGAACTATGGCGGAAACTTTGACGTTAATTTTCTCTACACCGCTCATGAATACAACTCCACTGATGGGGGCACATTTCCGGGATCTTCGGCGTCAATACAGACCGCTTGGAATGCCGCCAAACGGCGCGAATAATGATCACGAACAAACAAATTCAATCCACAGTGTGAACACACAAACGGATCAATTTTCACGTCTTCTGTTATGCCCTTACAGTGCACGCACTGCATACGGCGTCCAATGGACCCACGGTGTTCTGTTTGAATGGCGGTGTGGGGAATGCCCGCGGTCATTGCATCGCGTTGTGCTTGACCCATCAGGCCTTCTGTACCCGTCAAATACAGCTGTAATCCCATGTGGGCGCGTTCCAATGTACGCTGCAAACGCGCTTGCGCCGCTGCAAAAGATGGCCCGACATACAACTGATTGATACCCAGCTTTTCCAATTGGCTGGTGTACTTTTCACCCGTATCTTTGGGGATATAAATAACATGCGACTTGGCCATCAAACTGTCATCAGTCTTGGCTAAATCAATGATTGCTTCGGCACCTTCGGCGTCAGCGACAAACAAATGTGATTTGCCTGCACGCGCTTCGAGTGTGCCGTAAGTTGGACGACTTCTGATCGATTCGGGAAAATTAAACTTGGACATGTGGCCCAATTACTCCTGCTTTATTATGTTGGCGCGGGTCACCCCGCGCCAAAATTATTAACCTTTTGCGCCACGGACAGATTTGTCTTTGTCGTAGAAAGGCATCTCTTCAGATACACATGCGATTTCGGTTCCATCGCCATTGCGTACGGTCAATTTTGTACCCGGTGTTGCAGCCGCTTTTGGCATACGTGCGATACCAACGTTGTGTTTGTTCACACTAGAATACATACCAAACGTCACAACGCCAACTTTTTCGCCGTCTTG
>DKMK01000048.1:8331-10405 GCA_002469545.1 Rhodobacterales bacterium UBA7416
CCTTCGGCCGCATAATGGTTTTCAGCGCCAATAAAGCCAGTTTTGCCCGGTGAAACAGTAAAGTCCAAACCAAGTTCCCATATTGTGTCGCCACATGTTTCATCGTCGAATGGGTATGTTTCAGAGTTATCACCTGGATAGAACAGCAAGTAGCTTTCTGTGCGTAACAGATCGAGCGTCGAGAATTGCACCGGACGGATACCCATGCCTTCGCCCTCGGCCAAGATGTTGTCCCAAACATGTACAGCATCTTTCTTACCAACGAAGATTTCGTATCCACGTTCGCCCGTATAACCTGTGCGTGAAATCATAACGTTCTTACCGAACAATTTCGCGTGGATGATACCAAAGTATGCCAAATCACGAATGCCCGCGATGTGGTTCGCCAAGAAATCAACAGACAATGGCCCTTGCAAAGACATGTCATGCAAATCGTCGTCCATCAAAATTGCGCAATTTTTACCTGCAGCAACAGATGTTAATTGCTCCATACCTGCGCCAGTACCATGTACGACCATCCACTGGTTTACGTTCAGGTGATAAATGATGCAGTCATCAATAAATTTACCGTCAGCATTCAACATAGAAGCATAAGTCGATCGTCCAACTCCAATTTTGTCGACATTACGTGTTGTTGTGCGATCGATTACATAAGCGGCGTCTGGTCCAACAAGATGAACTTTCTTCAAACCCGAAACATCCATTAAGCCTGCTTTAGTGCGAATTGCTTCGTAATCAGCCTGCGCGCGCTCAGGTGTATGATCATAGAACCAAGCGGTTCCCATGCCGTTCCAATCTTCCAACTCGCCACCAATGGCTGCGTGACGTTCCGCAAGTACTGAGTGTCTCCAGATAATAGCCATGTTTTCGTTCCCTGTTGTTTGTGATTAATCTGTCTTCCATTCAGACTCGAATAGAGCGAAAAAGCAAGACTGTTATTAAAAAAATATTCCTGTGAGGCAAAAAAAGGGCCGCCATATGGCGGCCCTAAATTATAAAACGTAGTTTTTACTTCTTGGCGTTGTCGAATCTTTTGTGTTCAGAACGATTGCCCGCCCACAAAACATACACGCAAATGGCAGCAGCAATTAAGGTGTATACACCGGGCATTGAACTGCCCCACCCCATAAACATTGCGCCATCTACAACAGCCCAGTCTGCACCTTCATATGGAAAACCCATGGTTTTCTCCTTTCAAAAATGATTATTCAGCAGCCGCAGCGGATGCTGGGATACCTTCAGGATAGCCTTGCGCTGGTACTTTAATTGTATCCATACCCGCAATTTCTGCATGTTCTGGTACGCGCAGCATGTTCAATTTCTTCAAGATCAAAGAAACAACATACCCCGGGACAAACCCAAGCAAGAAGAACACTGCTGCAGCTACGATTTGACCAACCAAGTTGATTGTTGGTGCATCAGCGCCTTGTAGTGCTGGATAGCCAGAAGCAAATACGCCCAACATAATCACACCATACAAACCAATTGTACCGTGAACTGTTACAGCACCAACAGCATCATCGATACCGCGGCGTTCTAACCAATCAGCACAAGGTTTCAAAATGATACCTGCACTGAACGCGATGATGAATGCCAAAGCTGGGAAGTAAATATCCAAACCAGATGCAGTCGAGATAATACCAGCAAGTGCGCCAGACATCATCCAGAACGGATCTTTAGTCCAAATCCACGAACCAATGATACCACCAGCAACAGCCATCAAGATATTGAATGACAATGCAGATAGCGTAATTGGCGTACCGTAAATGGTCGCAAACTTATCGTCGTACCAAGACCAAGCTTCGCCTGGAACAATCAAACAAGCCATCAAGAAACCCCAGAAACCAACAATAATCAGCATTAAGCCAGTTACAGTCAGCGGCATGTTGTGCCCTGGAATGTGGTTTGCAGTACCATCAGCGTTGAATTTACCGATACGTGGTCCAAGATTGATCAATACACCCAATGCAAAGAAACCAGCAACTGCGTGTACAAGACCCGCCGCGCCAAAATCATGTGCACCAAATTTAGTAACCAACCAACCGTCAGCATGCCAACCCCAAGCAGCCGCAAC
>DKMK01000119.1 GCA_002469545.1 Rhodobacterales bacterium UBA7416
CAACTAAACGCGGACAAGTCCAGATTATGCCAATTTAAAACTCATTGAGCGATTGGGGTTGTTGGCAAAGTCATTGAGGTAGAATTGCATCCAGTCAAAATGGCTTCCTGTTCCGAGTCGTGATTGGTGAATCCAAAATGACCTTTCCACGCTGGATTCAATCACCATTCGGTCCAACAAATCGTCAGTCATTTGTGATGGGCTTGAACCTGTTATTTTGATGTAGGAGAAGATTAAGCCCACTTCGGCTTGTAAGGCTTGGTTTTTATGGGTGCTGGTTGAGGTCGTTTCGTAGGGTTTTAAGCCGAGTTTCTTTAGCACATCTGAAAGCGGTAGGTCATTGAATGTGTCGAAGTTATTGAGGATGTGTTTGCCGAAGTCGTTACCATGGGGCATGCGTGGGTCGGTTTCGTTCCACAGCTCAGGGTGATGAAGTAAGTGCGCGGCGTCTGGATGGTATTGTGACCAGTCGATGTTAATTTTTTTGTGCATACTCTGTGTGCGTAAGTGTTTTGTGTATTGTTCATCACGATGATAAAGTTCTTCGCGGAATGCTTCTTCAGTGGGGAAATTTATTTCCATACCACTTCTGATGAGTTTTAAACATGCGACCGTGTCAAAGTCATCAGTTTTCTTAATTCGCTTTGGAAGCCCCCATGACAATGCGTCATGCACGTCTTGTACGGCTTTCATGAATGTTTTTTGAGTTAAATTTTGAAGTGAATAATCTTGGCTTTCCACTGGTGTAGTGTGGGTGCAAGGCCAATCTATAAAGATGGTTTTTGCTTTGCGTCGAAATAAAACGCGAGGCTCTGGCTGTTGAACGCTGCCATCAAATCCATTTGATAATGTGATAAGTGAAACTTGAATCTCTTCAACGCCCGCACCGAATGTATCTACATTATTACCGAGATAACTGGCGACGGCCGAAGCGGGACCACCCCCGAAAGTCGTGGGGGTGGTATGAGTGAAATAAAACCTCAATTACCCCTCCATTGCTTCCAATTCATCAATCATAGAGCTGATCAGAGACAGGCCTTTGTCCCAGAACTTTGGGTCACTGGCATCAAGGCCAAATGGGGCCAGTAATTCGGAGTGGTGTTTGGAACCACCCGCTGACAGCATGTCGAAATATTTATCTTGGAAATCGTCGCCGCTTTCTTCGTAGACCGCATATAATGCATTCACCAAGCCGTCGCCGAAGGCGTAGGCATAGACGTAGAACGGGGAGTGGATGAAGTGGGGGATGTATGTCCAGAAGGTTTCGTAACCTTCGACGAAGTTGAACACAGGGCCCAGTGATTCCGCCTGAATGGACATCCAGATTTCGTTGATTTGATCCGGTGTCAGTTCGCCATCCGCGCGGGCCGCGTGGAGTTTGCATTCGAAATCGTAGAACGCGATTTGGCGTACGACCGTGTTGATCATATCTTCGACTTTGCCAGCCAGTAGGCGTTTGCGTTGGGCGGGGTCTGTGGCGTTATCCAGCAGTTTACGGAAGGTCAGCATTTCGCCGAAGACGGATGCGGTTTCAGCCAGTGTTAGGGGAGTAGAGGCGAGAAGTTCGCCTTGGTCTGCGGCCAGTACTTGGTGCACGCCGTGGCCCAGTTCGTGGGCCAATGTCATCACATCGCGTTGTTTGCCCATGTAGTTGAGCATCACATATGGGTGGACGTTGGTGACGGTTGGATGTGCGAATGCACCCGGTGCTTTGCCGTCTTTGACGCCGGCATCGATCCAGCCGTCGGTGAAGAATGGCGCGGCGATTTCGGCCATTTTGGGTGAGAAATCTGCGTATGCGTCCATGACTGTCTTTTTGGCATCTTCCCATTGGATGTCTGCGCTGTCTTCGCCGTCTAGTGGTGCGTTGCGATCCCAAACTTCCATGGTTTCAAGGCCCATCCATTTCGCCTTGAGCGCGTAGTAGCGGTGCGAGAGTTTTGGGTATGCGGCAACGACGGCGTTGCGTAATGCTTCGACGACTTCGGGTTCGACTTGGTTCGAGAGGTGACGACCGAATTGCGGGGTTGGCATTTTGCGCCAGCGGTCTTCGATCTCTTTTTCTTTCGCCAAGGTGTTTGTAATGCGTGAGAACAAGGCAACGTTTTCGCCGAACACTTTCATCAAAGCGCGCGTGCCTGTTTCGCGTTTTGCGCGGTCTGTGTCGGAGAGCAGGTTTAGTGTGGCTTCGAGGTTTAGGGTTTCGCCGTTTACATCGAAAGTGAGCGCGGCCATGGTTTCATCGAACAAGCGGTTCCATGCGGCGGCGCCGACCACGGATTGATCATGTAAGAATTGTTCCATTTCATCGGACAATTGGTGCGGTTTCATTTTGCGCAGGTTGTCCATGATCGGTTTGTAACGGGCGATTTTTGCGTTTGTGTTTAACAAAGCGTTCATCACGTCATCGTCGATGCGGTTGATTTCGAGGCTGAAGAACACAAGCGGTGTGGTGAAATCCGTGATCTTGGCCTGCATGTCGGCCATGAATTTTCCGCGATCCGCGTCCATGGTGTTTTGGTAATAAAGCAGGCCCGCGAAGGACATGATGCGGCCCGCGACGTTTTGAATGTCTTCGTAGCGTTCGATGCAGTTCAACAGGCCGTCCGCGGTCAGGCCATCCAATTCGCCCTGATAATCAGCGGCGAAGGTGGTGCAGTTTTTTTCGAGTTCGGCCAAATCATTCGTGATTTCGGGGCCGTCCATTGACGGGTACAGATCATCCAAGTTCCAATCGGGTAGATTTCCAAAATTACCACCTGTGGGATCGGCGGCATCATAGGTGATTTCGGGGAATTGTACGGGTTTAAACATGGGGACTCCTTTGCGTTGCGTAAGGAGTACGCAAGCAGGTGGGGATTGAAAAGGGTTAGATTTCTTTTGTGCCTTCGGGCAGTGGTTTTTCGCGCGGCGCATCGGGTTTACGACGGATGATGATGTCGCCGTTTGGTAGAACTTCGGGGGCGGAGTAGTTGGACCAATCTGTAATTGTGTCTTGGAGTTGCGACAGGGCTGGCCCCATTTCCTGCATGAATTTTTCCATCATGTCTTCGGAATCTGTGCTGAATTGTTCGAGCAGTTCAAAGAAGCGTCCGATTGTTGTATCGGGTGATGTTTCGGTTTCGCCCTGTGCTGGCGTGCTGGTGAGGGCGGCCATGAGGGCCGAAATCGCGATGAGCTGTTTCATGAGGGTAATATGGTGGTTTTGGATTTGGTTTTCCAGTGTTTAGCTGAAATCGAGATCCAAAGTCACTGGGAAGTGATCGGATGCGGTTAGTAATGCTTGGCATATTTCGTTGGATTTATAGCATTCTGGGTGATCAAACGGATGCCATATTGTCCATTTATGGGTGCCAAGTGCGCGCAAGCTTGGGGTGATCATGATATAGTCCAAAAGGGCGTTGAGGTAGGTTTTGGTGCGGTGGTCAAAGAAGCGCGATGTTGTCGGTTGAACGGCGAAAGGGCGTGACATGGCCTGTGCTGCGTGGGGTTCGTACAGTCGTTTTTCGGGTTTTTGAGTGGTGCCCAGAACGATTTCAATGCCGGAATGACCGAATTCCGTTTCGAATTCATCAAGGCCTGGGCCGTCGTTGAAATCACCCAAAACGATCAAGTGTTCTTTGCGGCGTAGATGCTGTTCGACGCGGCGACGTATCCACAGGCATTGTGTCAGTTGTTTGCGGCGGTTGGTTAGTGAAATTTTCGTTGCGTGTTCTTTGTTTTTTGCACCGTGGGGCGCCTTTGATTTTGCGTGCACGCCGATCAGGCGAAAGTTGGGGCCGAGGCCTTTGGGGTTGATAACCAATTCAAGGGGCGGTTTGGAAAAGGTGACGGGCGTTTGCGCATCAGCGCCTTTGCCTAGAACGAATTTATTATCGAATGCGGGCGCGCGTTTGGATGGTTTGGCCGGCGCGTGGGACACATCCATTTTGGTTGGATCATAGAGAAGTGCAATTTCTTGTTGTGTGTCGTTTTTTAGGCCCGTGACTGCCTGTGTTTGGCGGAGCCCGAAATGGCGGGCGAAATTTTTCAAAGCCTTTGTTGACGAACGGCTGCCCGTGGTTTGTGGGGCCTCGATGATCATGACTGCATCGGCATCAAGTGCCTTAAATACGGTGCCTAACGCGTTGGTTTGTTGAACTTTTTCCACATCGTAACGCCCGGACCAACTGCGATCCATGATCAATTCATTGGCGTCATCAAAGAGGTAAGAAAACCATTCGATGTTATATGTGGCGATGCGCATTAAGCGGGCTCGTGAGCGTCGTATATCTCTTCCCATGCTTGGTTTATGGCGATCATTTTCTTGGTGGCCATTGTTATAGCCTCTTCTGGCAGGCCCTTGGACATCAAGATATCAGGGTGTGTTTCGCGAATTTTTTGACGCCAAATTTTGCGGACTTCTTCGAGTGGTGTGTCTGGGGTTACGCCCAAAACGTCAAAGGCATCCGGTGGTGCATCTGGCACAAAACGTGTGCGCATGGAGCGAAATGCGGCGCCTTCAATTTCAAATGTTTGTGCGACGGTGTGGACGAAATCGTTTTCGGCTGGATGATATTGACCGTCTGCCATGGCGATGTGAAACAGACCTTCGACCAAGTTTTCCATCACGGGCATTTCATCTTTGAACATGGCGGCGACGGTGGCGGCGTATACTTCGTAGCCCGCAACGTCTTGGCGGGCCAGATTGAAGACACGCGCGGCCTGTGCTTCGTCGCGTTTGGCGATGTGGAAAACTTGACGGAATGCGGCGACTTCGTCTTTTGTGACCAACCCGTCTGCCTTGGCCATTTTAGCGCCAAGTGCGATGACGGCGATTGTGAAGGCCACAGAGCGTTCGGGTTTTGTGCGAAGTTTGTCCAAAACCGTGGTCAGGCTTTCGCCTTTGGTTAGTGCGGACATTGCGTCCGATATGCGTGTCCAAACTGACATGTTTCACCCTTTGTCGTGTTCCGTGCCTTGTTGGTACAGGTATTTTTGCATGAAGACCAGATCGTGCCATTGATCGAATTTATAACCGACGCGCGGTAAATGCGCGGTTTGCTGATAACCGCAGGCCTTATGAAAGGCGATGCTGTCGGTGTTGTCGGGGTTGATTCCACCAATGAGGGTGTGAATGTCAGCGGATTTTGCCGCCCGTTCCAGTGTGGTGAGCATTTTGCGGCCCCATCCTTGGCCCTGAAAATCTGGGTGAAACCAGATGGAATGTTCGGCTGTGTGGACATAGCCTGGGCCTGATCGAAAGGGGCTGAAAGTGGCGAAGCCGCGGATGTTATCAGGGGCACAGACCAAAAATGCATTTTTCTGGATTGCATTTGTGATGTCGGCGGTGGTTTTTTCCACTGAATTAAATGTGGCGGTGGTGTTGCAGATGTAATGATTCCAGATCGCCGCAATGGCGGGGGCGTCATGTTGTGTGGCGGGACGTATTGTCATGATCGGATATTTGACGGTGTTTTGTGTCTTGTCAATTAATGGCGCCATGTAAATGTGGTTTGCCGTCCGTGATCCGCATGGCCCATGCGGCGGGCGGCGCCATACGGGCGCGGCGGCGTTGTAACATCCAACCGTCGTGGTCTGCTTTGTGTTGTGGTGACAGGTGCCAGCGGGTTTCCACGCCTGCCGCGCCACCGTCACCGGGGGTTAAGATCAGCGCGATTGGGTTTACTTTGCGGCGTTGTGCGCCTGTTTCGGCGGCTAAATGCAAGCGTCGTATCGGGGTGAGGGGCGGTGGATCGGGCAGTTCTGCGATCACAAGGGGAACGCAACCTGCGCGTAATACCTCTTCGACGCACCATAAGATGTCTTCGAGCCGTTTGGGCATGGCGAATGTAATGCGTGTTGGATCAATCCAGGGGCAGATGCCGTCACCTAACAGGCGATCTGTTTCCCAATGACTGTGTATCCAAAAGATATGCCCATCGGTATTTTGCGCCGCCAACAGTGCCAAGGTGCGCCGTGATGGCCCGCAAAATTCATGCGCACGTGCATAGGTCAGCGACAGATCATCGATGAAGGGTAGCCCATCCGCAGGGCGGTGGGTTTGACGTTTTAACAGGGCAGCAGACATTTGGATGATATAGCATGTTCTGCGTTTGTTCTCAAGAGATTCGATTGACTGTTTTGGGAAATGCGCGATGATCAGCGCATAGCTTGGAGATATTTATGACTGAAAATTTAAAATTGCGCTTTTTGTTTTGTTTAGTCGGCGGTTTAGCCGGATATGCATTTTATTTATTATTCGAGTTTTTACCCCTACGAGGTCAAAACCCGCATTGGCATGTTTTAGCTTATGCGATTGCATATGGGTTCTTTTTCGTGCTGCTGGCCCATTTGGGGCAGGTCACGGTGGTGCGTGCGATTGCGGCGGCGGTTGTGGCCAGTGTGATCAGTGGCATTTTGTTATTTTGGGCCAGTTTTCGATTTGATGACTGGGCAAGTGGTTTGGGTATTCTGGGCGTGATCTTTGTGGCTGTGATTTTATTGATCACGCCGTTTTTTATCGTCAGAACCAAAGCGCCAAATGATTGGTTGAAATACGAGATTCTATTTGACGAAGCATGGGCGTTGGTCGTGCGTGGATTTATCAGCGTTCTGTTCGTTTTCGTGTTTTGGGGAGTTTATTTACTGAGTTCGTATTTGTTGGAGCTGGTGGGGCTGGATATTTTTAAAACACTGGCGGAAAACGTGTGGTACAACTTGACCCTTTCGGGCGTTGTGTTTGGGTTGGCTTTGGCCGTGACGTTAGAGTTGTCAAATGTCGTGGTGGTGTTGCGTGGGTTGGTTTTGCAATTGTTGCGATTGCTGCTGCCAGTGGTCGCCATCGTGACAGTATTGTTTTTGGTTATGTTGCCATTCAAAGGGATATCAAATCTGTTTCAGCAATTGTCGACGTCTGGGACGTTGATGTCAATTACGTTGTGGGGTGTTACGTTGATTGCGGCCACGATTGATGCCGATGATGCGCGGGCGGCACAGTCCAAGGTTTTGGTGGCTTCTGCGCGCATTTTGGCGGTGTTGTTGCCTGTGTTGGCGATGCTGTCTGTTTATGCAATTTGGTTACGCGTGCATGAATATGGTTGGACGCCAACACGGGTTTGGGGTGCGATATTTACGGCGATTGTTGTGGGATATACATTTTGTATTGGGTTTTATGCGCTGTTTGGGCGCGATGCGTGGCGTGCGGGTATTCGCCAAGGCTGTGTTTATTTGGCGCTGGGTATGATTGGGATCGGGGCATTATCAATGAGCCCTGTTTTGAATGCACAACGGATCGCAACCAATTCGCAAATGGCGTTGTATCAGGCGGGGCGGTTGGAGCCAGCAAAGATGCCTGTTTGGGAAATGGAGCATGATTGGGGTGTTGCCGGCAAGGCGGCAGTTGAGGCGCTGCGCGATGATGCGGCGATGGTGTCGCGGCTGGCGTTGATGGATGAAAGCAGTAGTACGTGGCAATTTCAGCGCGATAAAACACCAGTTAAATCGCGTGCTGATCTGGAGGCGGAGTTATTGGAGGTTTTACCAGTTTTCCCCGAAGGTAAAGTGTTTGATCCGACCGTTTTGAAGAAAGATGATTTGAACAGATTGATTAAAGCTTGTGATGTTTTGATCGCAGAAAAATATAAAGGTTGTGCTGCGGTTTTTGGTGAGTTCGATACTTCTAGCGACGGTGAAGAAATTTTGATTGTATCGTTTGTTATGGGCTCTGACGGTAAGGATAGGCGTGTGAAGACGAAGGTGGCTTTTGAACGTTCGAATTTAGGCAATATGCTCCGATCGTCAGAGTGGAAGTACGACAAGCAAGGTGCAGAGGTGAAAACGCGTGGTGAAACATTATTGGTCGGGGTGCAATCAGGTGCATTCGAAATTGTCCCAAGTCAAACAAATGATATAGTGATCGACGGAACGCGATTGAAATTGCAGAAATGGAATGTCCGATGAAGTACAATGAACTTGGCCGCACTGGCATCAAAGTCAGTGAATTATGTTTAGGCACCATGCTGTGGGGGACGCAGAATACCGCGGCAGAAGCGTTCTATCAGGCAGATACAGCCGTAGCGGCTGGGGTGAATTTCATGGATACGGCGGAAATGTATCCGGTGAACCCGTTAAGCCAAGGCACACAAGGTGACAGTGAACGTATTTTGGGTGACTGGTTGGCGCAATCTGGCAAGCGGGACGAAGTTGTCGTGGCGACCAAGCTGGCAGGTAACGGTGTGAAATACCTGCGCGATGGCGCGGGAATTTCGCGTACGTCAATTACCGCGGCAATCGAAGCATCGCTGACATCGTTAAAGACCGATTATATTGATCTGTACCAACTGCATTGGCCCAATCGTGGGTCATACCATTTCCGCCAAAACTGGCATTTTGATCCAACCAAACAAGACAAGGCCGAAACGTTGGACAATATGATCGAGGTTTTGGAAACTTGTGATGCGTTGCAAAAGGCAGGCAAGGTGCGTGCATTTGGTTTGTCAAACGAGAGTGCATGGGGAACGGCGCAATGGTTGCGGTTATCAGAAGAACACGGATTGCCGCGTATGGCCAGTATTCAAAATGAATACAGCTTGATGTGCCGCATGTTTGATACGGATTTGGCGGAGACGTGCCATCATGAAGATGTTGGGTTGTTGTCGTTTTCACCGCTGGCGACGGGGATTTTGTCGGGCAAGTATTTGGACGGTGCGATGCCTGAACAATCACGTGGGACGTTGGCGCATGGGTTGGGTGGACGGTTAACGCCGCGTGTGGATGATGCGACGCGGGCCTATATGGACGTGGCGAAGACGTATGGTTTGGATACCTGTCAGATGGCGTTGGCGTGGTGCCGCACGCGGCCCTTTATGGCGTCTTCGATTTTTGGTGCGCGTACCAATGACCAATTAGATAACGCATTGGCCAGTGTTAATGTGACGCTGAGTGATGATTGTTTGCGTGATATTGAACGGGCGCATAAATTACATCCGATGCCTTACTGATGTGGGCTGTATTCGCGGTTTGCGCGGCTTTTGTGCAAAACTTGCGATTTATGTTGCAAAAGCATCTGGCGGCGACTGGATTGTCGCCAGCAGGCGCAACGTTTGCGCGGTTTGTGTGGTCTGTGCCGATGGTATTGGCGATTGTTTGGGTCATGTTGTTTACCAAGGGCGAAACGATGCCGGTGTTGAACGGGCGGTTTTTTGGGTTTGCTATGATCGGCGGCGTGGCGCAGATTTTGGCGACTGTGGCTGTTGTTAAATTATTTTCCTTTCGTAATTTTGCAGTCGCATCCACATTTAAGAAGACGGAAACCTTACAGGCGGCGATACTGGGTATTGTTGTTTTAGGGGATTTGATGAGCCCGCTTGGTTGGCTGGCACTGATGATTGGATTGGTGGGGGTTATCATGCTGTCATCGCAACCACTGTCTGGACAAACAAATATTTTCAACCGTGCCAGCGGATTGGGGATATTGGCGGGGTTCCTGTTTGGGGTTTCAGGTGTGGCGTACCGCGCGGCATCGATGGCGTTTGGGCATGACGATTTTGTGGTGCGTGCATTAATCACGTTGGGGTTTGTCGTCTGTTTTCAAACGTTGATTATGTCAATGTATTTGCGGTTTCGTGAGCCAGATGAAATTTTGAAAGTTCTAAAAGCTTGGCGTGTTACGTTTTTTGTTGGGCTGTTTGGAATGTTGGGGTCGATGTGTTGGTTTATGGCGTTCACATTGCAAAATGTGGCCTATGTCAAAATGGTAGGCCAGATTGAGCTGATCTTTGCGGCTGTTGGATCATATTTCTTTTTCAAGGAACGTATGAAAATGCGCGAATTGATTGGCATCATCTTTGTGACGATGTCAATTTTCGCGCTTATTTTTACACTTTAGCAAAACCATGCATGCGTTTTGCCCATTGAAGGCCGACGAATGCGCCTTTGATGCGTGGCAGTAAGTAGAGTGCCATGGCGATAAAGACGATGGAAAAGCCAACGGTCAGAACCAATGGATCTGGGCGATACAGTTCAAATACGATCAACATGAGTGGCGCCAACAAGTGGCCTGCAACCAAGATGGTGACATAGGCCGGGCCGTCGTCTGCGCGTTGGTGATGCAGTTCTTGGGCGCATACAGCACATTCATCGCGTACCTTAAGGTAGCCATTCATCAATGGGCCTGAGCCGCAATTTGGACACGTGCGTTTCCAGCCGCGAAGAAGGGCAGGTTTTACGAGACGTTCGGGGATTGATTTGTTATCTGTCATGCGCCCTAGATAGACCTAATTTTTTAAAAAGAAAGGGGACATCCTGCCCCGTGGCGCGATGTCGCAAAAACTTTTTGAAATTAATTGCGACGGAAAAGTGGAGGTGGCGCGTTTAGCTTATAGAAACGCAATGAAGCGTTGGACTAGGAGCAGAAAATGAACACACTTGCTAAAACAGCTGTTGTAAGCGCAACCGTAATCGCATTGTTGGGAACCGCCGGCGTCGTATTCGCAAAAAATCACGAAGGCAAAAAAGGCCCGCGTATGAATTTTGAGCAATTGGATGCAAATGCAGACGGCTTTATCACCAAAGAAGAAATGCAAGCAGCCAGTGCTGCACGTTTTGCGGTCAATGACACGGATGGTGATGGATTTTTGAATGCCGAGGAATTGGTAGCAAGCCATCCAAAAATGGGCAAAGGCGGCAAACATGGCGAAAATGCGGGCGAACAAGGCACGCGTAAGCAAGCACGCATGATGCGCTTTATGGATGAAAACGGCGACGGCAAAGTTGCGTTGAGCGAAATGCCAACTGATCGTTTGGACCGTATGTTCGCAAAGCTTGATACCGATGAAGATGGCAAAATTTCCAAAGCGGAAATGGACGCACGCAAAGGTATGAAGCGTAAAAATAAACAAGGCTAAATGCCTGTGGCCAAGGGTGATGCCCTTGGCCATTCACTTGTGATTTAGGTGACGAAAGCGTAACTGTTTGGGATGACGATGCCGTTTGATGCCAGTTCAGAAATACACGACGATGCGTTGATGGTTTTATATGCCAACGGCGATGGTGAAGCCGCGCGTATTTTAGCGGCACGCCACACCAAACGGGTTTTGGCGTTGGCGTATCGGATGTTGCAAAATCAAGCGGCGGCAGAAGATGTGGCACAAGAGGCGATGATACGTTTGTGGAAGATTGCGCCAGAATGGCGCCGTGGTGAAGCCAAGGTTTCAACGTGGTTATACCGAATTGCAAGTAACCTGTGTTTGGATCAGTTGCGCAAGAAACGAGGCGCTGCATTGGACGATATTGCAGAGCCAGAAGACGATGCCGCATCTGTTGAAGAGGTGATGTTGCACAAAACACGTGTTGCGACACTAAACGAAGCGATGAATGAATTGCCTGAGCGGCAAAAATTGGCGGTGACATTGCGCCATCTAGACGAAATGGCGAACCCAGAGATCGCAGAAATCATGGACATCTCTGTAGAGGCCGTAGAAAGTTTAACGTCACGTGGCAAGCGCACATTGCGTGCACTGCTACAAGGACAAGAAGCAAAGATTGGATATGGGACATGACCAATAAATTGCAAAATGAATTTGATTTGGACGCTTTGTTTGCGACCGAAAAATCAGATGCGATTACACCAAGTGATACGTTTATGGCGAGGGTTTTGGCGGATGCGGATGAAATTCACGCTGCGCGCCAGAAACTGGCACCAGTGGTTTCGCCAACGCCGTGGTGGCAAGGGTTTGTGCAACATTTAGGTGATTGGCAAGCAGTGAGTGCGTTTGCCACATGCGCCTGTTTTGGACTGTATCTGGGATATGCATCAACATTTGATCAGGTTTTGGGGCTTGTGCAATCGCAGGAAACAGCTGATTTACTGGATGTACGCGATAGTTTCAGTGTGGCATCTGAATTCGAAATTAGTTTTCTAGAGGGATAACATCATGAAAGAGCGAAAGTTCAATTGGAAGAAAATGTTATTAATCGTCTCTTTGGGGCTGAATATTTTGGTTATCAGTGCATTGGCTGGTTCGGTATTTAAAATGCGCGGTGGTGATCGCCATCTTGACGGCGCAAGTGTGCAAGGTGCGATGATCCGCGCATTGCCCGAAGATCAGCGCAGGCAGTTAGGCCAACGCATACGTAAAAATGGCGAGCATTTCAAAGCACAACGTGGTCAATCACGTGCATTGCGCGCCGCTTTGAAAGAGGCGATTGCAGCACAGCCATTTGATGGCGAAGCATTACATCAGGTATTTGAGCGGCAAAAGGGACTGCGTTCTGCATTTAGTGAACGTGGAGATGCCTTGTGGATTGAACTGATCACAAGCATGACAGATGAAGAACGCGCAACGTTTTCTGAAAATATCCAATTCCGTAAAAAACGTAAATCGAAGCCGTAAATTAGGCGGCGGCAACAAAGATGCAATTACGGCCTTGTTTTTTTTGCTTTGTACAAAGCTTGGTCCGCGGAATTGATCAGATCAGAGGCGTGTTTATGGCGTTTAGCGCGTCGCGCAATGCCAATAGATACAGTGATTTTTTGATTAATTTTATGCGATCGAATTTCAAATGGATTATGTTCCACAAGATGGCGCAAACGTTCTGCAATTTCGAGCGCACGTTCCATGGATGCATCGGGAATAAGAACCAAAAACTCTTCTCCACCCATACGTGCGACCATATCCACGCGGCGCACATTGTCAGATAAGCGGGTCGCAATTTGCTGTAGTATTGCGTCGCCACCGATGTGCCCCAACGTGTCATTGACCACCTTAAATCGATCAATATCGAGCATTAATGCCACCAGCGCGCGGCCATTTTTTTGAGCTTGGTGAAAGTGTTTTGACAGGTATTGTTGGGCGTGCCGGCGATTATAAAGGCCCGTAAGTGGGTCGATACA
>DKMK01000038.1 GCA_002469545.1 Rhodobacterales bacterium UBA7416
CACAGAGCTTTCAAAACACACTCTACGTCCCAAACCGAGCTTGGTCGGCACTTTGGATCGTCATCATTGATGGCAACACCTATCGAAGACGATTTTGGAAATAGAATGGCCGCAGACGTAGAGCTGTACTTTCAAATCACAAATCTAAATGCACGGGATCGCGCGGCCTCGTATCATTTGGCTCATGACGCGGCTGTTCCTGGGTTTGATAGTAGACAAACATTATGCGAACGCCTTTCTTTAGGGCCCCGCTCTTGATGAATGCTCCGTATTTTGATTTGTATGATCGCAACCGTGTTATGGAACGCAAGATACAATGCTGGCAGGAAATTAAATGACTTTTGACGCCCGTGAATTTCGTGATGCTTTGTCTTCCTTTGCGACGGGCGTCACCATTATCTCTGCACGTGATGGCGATAGGAAACCTGTTGGCATGACATGCAGCAGCTTCAACTCCGTTTCAATGGATCCGCCATTGATCCTGTGGAGCGTTACAAAAATCGCCTTGTCCGCACCAGCATTCAAAGCTGCGCAACACTTTGCTGTGCATGTATTAGCGTTTGATCAAACGGATGTATCAAATCGTTTCGCCCGTTCAGGCGCCGACAAATTTGGTGACACAGATCATCATTTTGACACCAATGGCGTCCCTGTTATCGCAGGCACCGCAAGTCGTTTTGATTGCAAACAATATGCCGTTTATGATGGTGGTGATCATTGGATCATTTTGGGCGAAGTTTTAAATTTCGATCGCTCTAAAAAAGAGGGGCTTGTTTTCGCTGGCGGTTCATACGCGACTGCATCGCCAATCCAACCATCTCGTGAAAACGACGGCGTTGAAATGAAAGATGCGCCTGTTGATAATTTGCTATTCTACCATCTATCTCTCGCTTACCATCAGGTTTCATCTCAATTTCATGCAGAAATTCGCGCGACAGGTTTAACATTGCCAGAATGGCGCATACTGGCCTGTTTACATGGCGATGGCGTTAAACGTGGCGTTACGGATTTGTCAGAGCGTACATTCATCCAACCACCCGCGCTGGTGGATATGTTGGCGTCGATGGAACAAGAAGGTTTATGCACACTTGATGGTACTGGGCGAAACGCAATCGTTTCGGGAACAAATAAGGGTCGACAGAAAGTTGCCCACTTGTTTGAGTTGGACAGTCAAATGGAAGCCAGCGTTTTTGGGTCAGCGGACACTGACGAATCCAAAACTTTGTTTGAATTATTGAACAAGGTGATCACCCGAACCATTTAACGCCCGTCGAATTCGGTCTACTTTAAGTCGAATTCACGCATTGGTTCCTGTATATTTGCCTTATTGTTCATGCACACCCCATTCAGAAAGCGCACCAATGTCACAACCAAATATCCTGATTTTTATGGTCGATCAATTGAACGGCACATTCTTTCCAGATGGGCCGGCTGAATGGTTGCATGCACCAAATTTAAAAAAGCTGGCTGCAAAATCAACTCGTTTTCAGAACAGCTATACCGCATCGCCTCTTTGCGCGCCCGGGCGCGCATCATTTATGTCAGGATTGTTGCCGTCAAAATCGCGCGTTTATGACAACGCTGCTGAATTCGCATCCGACATCCCGACATATGCTCATCACTTACGCCGCGCGGGTTACCAAACCTGTTTGTCCGGCAAAATGCATTTCGTCGGTCCAGATCAAATGCACGGTTTCGAAGAACGCTTAACTACCGATATTTATCCCGCCGATTTTGGTTGGACACCTGATTATCGCAAGCCAGGTGAACGCATTGATTGGTGGTATCACAATATGGGTTCTGTCACCGGTGCTGGTGTCGCCGAAATCTCAAACCAAATGGAATACGATGACGAGGTGGCATATAATGCAACACGCAAGGTTTACGATTTGGCACGTGGCACGGATGACCGCCCATGGTGCCTGACCGTCAGTTTCACCCATCCACACGACCCATATGTTGCCCGCAAAAAATATTGGGATCTATACGAAGATTGCGAGCATTTGATGCCGACAATTCCAACCATGGAATATGACGATCACGACACCCATTCCAAACGTATTTTTGATGCAAATAATTGGCGTGATTTTGACATCAAAGATGAAGACATCCAAAAGTCCCGTCGCGCATATTTCGCGAACATTAGTTATTTGGACGACAAAATTGGCGAGGTCATGGAAGCGTTGAAATCCACACGCCAAGACGCAACAGTTCTGTTCGTTTCCGATCATGGCGATATGCTGGGCGAACGTGGCTTATGGTTTAAGATGTCATTCCTCGAGGGATCAAGCCGCGTACCACTGATGATCTGCGATCCTTCTATGGAGCCCGGCTTGGTCACTGCGCCAGTGTCAAACATTGATGTCACACCAACGTTGTGCGATTTGGCCGGCGTGTCGATCGACGAAATAGCGCCATGGGTCGAGGGGGAGAGCTTGGTACATCTTGGTCAAGGTGGTGAACGCACCAGTCCCGTTGCAATGGAATACGCGGCCGAAGCATCATATGCACCAATGGTTTCTCTGCGTTATGGCCCATGGAAATATAACCGCTGTGCGTTGGATGATGATCAACTATTCAATTTAGACGCTGACCCACACGAACTTACAAATTTGGCAAATGTGCCAGCTCACAAAGGAACGCTTGATCAGTTAAGGGCGAAATCACAGGCACGTTGGGATTTAGACGCCTTCGACAACCAAGTGCGCGAAAGCCAAGCACGTCGTTGGGTGGTTTACGAGGCATTACGCAACGGAAACTATTTCCCATGGGATTACCAACCCCTACAAGATGCATCAGAACGCTATATGCGGAACCATATGAATTTGGATAACTTGGAAGGCGAAAAACGCTTTCCGCGAGGTGAATAGCTGTTATTCGCTTTGCCTCGCCAACAACAGCGCGGCAACGTCACGAACTCCACTCCGTGCTTGGGATGGCGCGAGCTTAGTTACCTCTGCTTGCGCAGCTTCCAGCCAAACCCCATCCATATAGGCCTGCAATGCACGCCGGACTGTTTCCCGAGTTTCAACTGGTAGCAGTTGTTTCAGTTCTGCGCGAAAATGTGATCGTACGCGGCCGAGGTTGATCTTGTGCAACCGCGATAATCGAGTTGAATATGGCGCATGTGACCAAAATTGAATCCAAACACTGGTTTGCTCAACCGTAAATAACGCATCATCAAAGTTCGCGTCGCAAATCGCCATCAACCGCTGGCGAGGCGTATCCGTTGAACTGAGACGCCTCAGCAAAGCGTGTTTTAAAATATCCAATAGACGGCGCATTGTTGCTTCCATCAGTTTCTCTTTACTTCCGAAGTAGTAATTAATGCTGGCAGCCGATGTCCCTGCGCGTTTAGCAATCTCTGTCATAGTTACAACACTATAGCCGCGCTCATGCACCGCAAGAATCGCCGCGTCTATCAATTCTTCACTTCGAATATCGCGTATGGTTTTCCGTCTCATGGCTACACAGTGAATATTTTTAGCATTATATTCAACAGTTTAAATTAAATATTTCATTTCTTAAATGGCCATTTAATTTTTTATTTTACCATATGATAAAAACCGTCTAAGGTGCAACATCATAAAAGGTCAAAATAAGCCAAAAAAGGGAGGGTAAAAAATTGCATTCAATATTGATATTTGGCGTCTTACTTGCGTTCGCGTTGGTGATATTTTGCGTCATCAAATGGTGGAACGTAGAATGTATCGGCGTTACGCCCGTACCTCTTTTCACATTCATAGCAATTCTTTTCACGTCCGGCTTAGATGTCGGGCTTATTATGTTTCCACTGACCGAGTTTGGCGGATATGCAACAGAAACAGCATATTCATTCACCAATCCATTAGCTATCGAGTTCGGTTTTTGGGGATTTTTGATTTGGGCATTCTACTTCCTGACTGCATTCTATTTTTGCGTCATCGAGCCTCGCGTTAAGTTCTTTGAAATTCCTGTGGTACGCATTGCGAACAACCTCGTAATCATTGGCACATGCGCGTTTACCGCTAGTCTCTTCTTGATTTACTTGCCAGGTTATATCCCAGAAATTGGCGATGGTGAAACCGTTGTAGCAACATTCTATGTTATCGTTTTTGCAGTCATTTTGGCAGCAGCGTATTCAAGTACAGACATAAAATTTGTTCGTATCTTAAGTCTGGGCTCAACCTTCTTATTTTTGGCATTGATTGCTGGCATGTGGATTTACGCTGGCATGAGTCTGTCTGAATTTGGTTCAACTATTTCGAACATCAGTGGCTATTTTGGCAACCTACATAAATTTGTGTTACCACTAACAGATTACCACGAATTCTATTTGTTCTGGTGGTTCGCATGGTCGATTATGATTGGGCAATTCACATCACGTTTTGTGGGAGGCCTGAAAACATGGCAGCTTTTGGTGTCACTATTGGTCTTCCCGTCCATCCCATTGGCCATATGGTTCAGCGTTTTGTATTTCTACCATTTGAATGCAATTCCAACGGTGGGTGTCGTGAATCTAGCAATGATAGTCGTCGGGATTACTTTCGTTATCAACTCTCTAGACAGCTTAATTCGTTTGTATACGGACAATCTATCACTGACCGCTCAACGTTTCGGGAAACCAATGTATATTGCAGGTAACGTGGCCGTTTTATTCTTACTGACAATCTTGTTTAAGAGCCAATGGTTGCAAATCCAGTGGATTGGTGCTGTTGTCGTTGGGCTATATTTTGCGTGTCTGGCGTTTATTTTGATTACAAAGCGTCACGAAGTTATGGCGATTAATGCATCGCCGTCTGATCGCACGCTTGACTACACCAAGATTGAAAATACACACTAATGCTGAAAGTGGCCTTCGACATCGTCGAGGGCCATGCCAACAAAGAAAGTATCCATTATGCACGCTCAACCAACCGCCAGCCATTTCATCAATGGCAAATACGTTGAAGACACCAACGGTAAAGTTATCGAATGCATTTATCCTGCGACCGGCGAAGTGATCGCAAAGCTGCATTCCGCAACGCCAGAAATCATTGATATGGCATTGAACGCGGCAAAATCTGCGCAAAAAGCATGGGGCAAATTATCTGGCACTGAACGGGGCCGCGTTTTGCGCCGCGCGTCTGATATCATACGTGAACGCAATCACGAACTGTCTGTTTTGGAAACCTACGACACAGGCAAACCGATGCAAGAAACGCTGTATGTCGACGCCACGTCCGGAGCAGACGCGTTGGAATACTTTGGTGGCCTGGCTGGATCAATCACTGGTGAACACATCCCCTTGGGTGAAGATTGGGTTTACACCAAACGCATTCCTTTGGGTGTATGTGTTGGCATTGGCGCATGGAATTACCCTACTCAAATCGCATGTTGGAAAGGTGCCCCTGCACTAGCTTGTGGTAATTCTATGATTTTTAAGCCATCCGAAATGACACCATTGTGCGCATTAAAGATCGCCGAAATTTTGATAGAGGCCGGTGCGCCTGCTGGTATTTACAACGTGGTCCAAGGATATGGCGATGTTGGTGCAGCACTGGTGACTGATCCACGCGTAGACAAGGTTTCGCTGACAGGATCCGCATCCACCGGTAAGAAAGTTTATGCAGCGGCCGCGGCAGGTATGAAACACGTCACCATGGAATTGGGTGGCAAATCACCCCTAATTATTTTTGACGACGCAGACATCGAAAACGCAATTGGTGGCGCAATGCTGGCAAACATGTACTCCACAGGTCAGGTTTGTTCAAACGGTACGCGCGTATTCGTTCAAAGTGGAATCAAAGATGCATTTTTGAAACGGTTCGCCGAACGCGCCGCAGCAATTAAAATCGGCGACCCAATGGACGAAGAAACCCAATTCGGACCCATGGTTTCAAAATCACAACGTGACATCGTTATGGGTTTTATTGAACAAGGAAAAGCTGAAGGCGCAACTCTAGTGTGTGGCGGCAACGCAATTGATGGCGCAGGTTATTTCATTGAACCAACCGTGTTTGCCGATGTGACTGATAACATGACGATCGCACGCGAAGAAATTTTTGGCCCCGTAATGTCGGTATTCTCATTTGAAACCGAAGAAGAAGTAATCGCCCGCGCCAATGACACTGACTTAGGATTAGCAGGTGGCGTTTTTACAAACGACATCAAACGCGCCCATCGTGTTGTCGACGAATTGGACGCTGGTACGTGCTTTATCAACAGCTACAACGATGCCCCAGTCGAAGCGCCCTTTGGTGGCGTTAAAGGCTCTGGCGTTGGGCGGGAAAACTCAAAGGCCGCAATCGAACATTACAGCCAACTCAAAACCGTTTACGTTCGCATGGGCAACGTCGATTCACCTTACTAAGGACACCAAAATGGAAGCGGATTATGTAATCGTCGGCGCCGGCTCTGCTGGCTGTGCAATGGCCTATCGCCTGTCAGAAGATGGCGAGCATTCGGTGCTGGTTATTGAATATGGGGGCAGTGACATCGGGCC
>DKMK01000023.1 GCA_002469545.1 Rhodobacterales bacterium UBA7416
TCCAATTTATCTGACGACGGACACATCAGGTCATGTCCAACGGTTTCCTCACGGGTATAGCCTAATTGGTTTATCCAGGCATCCGAGCACGTTTGAATCTTCCAGTCGTCCGATTGAGAAATGACCATCGCTGCATTGCGGTTCAAAAGCGTATCGGCCAAGGCCTTCTGCGTCGCAAGTTCCGTGATATTCGTAACGGACGAAACAAACATGGTCTCCTGTGCACTCAGCCCTGCAACGGCATTGCCCACAACGGTCACTTGCAACTTGGCGCCGGGGTTGGTTCGTAGTGTCCACGTATTGACTGTTTCATCGTCTCCTGTTTGCATTTCTTTGTGCATTTCCTGCCGGGCTTCCCGGGCCCGATCTTGGTCCTCTTCAACCAAAAAGGACACGAAATCCCTGCCGATTGTCTCATCACGGCTAAAGCCTGTCAGCCGCGTCCAGCCATGAGATGCGTTCCGGATAATAAAGCTACTGTCTCGCAGCAAGGTTGCGGAAGGGCTGCTCTCCAGAACCTGAAGCCAGGCCTCGGCTTCAGTACGGGCACCTGCGGCCTCAATGTTCTTCGCTTCTAGCGCTCTAAGGCTAGTCTCGAGCTCTGTCACATCTGTTTGAACACTTATAAAGCCTCCATCAGGAAGTAATCTATCTGTTGTTTTGATAAAACGGCCATCTTCTAATTGTACGGTAAAAGATCCACTCAAATCGCTTCTATATTTAGCCTTTATTGCTAAATACTCTTTTTTTGTTTCTGAATATTCAGTTGTTATAACATTACCATTTTGTAAATCTATTTTCCCTAATTCTGAAAAATGCACGCCTAACTCTAAATCACTGTCGGTATAAGAATAGAGACTCTTAAATTTATCATTATAATATTGTAAACAACCATCACTATCATACTTCACGACAGCTTCTTCAACATAGTCCAGGTATGTATGTTCTTTATTTTTATTTTTTTGCATGACCAGATCTCATTAAAAAAGAATAAATAATTATTACAGTTAATTGCGTCAAAAATCTATATGGTATCGTCAAGTTACGGGGCATTCAGAGATATCAACGTTGTCAGACAAAGTCCAACACGTCTCAAAGCACCACAATCACACAAATCTATGAAGCAGATTTGGTACCACTCAATGAGAGCGGTTATGCGCTTTTGCTTATAAGTCTGTCTGTTTTCGAGATGTCTTTCGTAATTGAAGTAATTGTATATTTGACTGTGATTAAAAAGAATTCCAGCAAGGTTAGACACATCTTCAAAATATCAACACAGTTGCCCAGCTGGGTTAATTCAATTTCAAATTAGACAATCAAGACTGCTTATCATTCAAACTATGCCTGCTGACACACAAGAACAAGAACCCTCGGCTATTCAACAAAGACCTTTGAAAGCACTCGATGTCGAGTAGTTCGTCGTTGAAAATTGCAGTGGACTGCAAGTAACTACCAAACGTTTCGACGTTGAAATATGCCGATGACGGCAAGTTCTTAGTCGATGGCTGCGCCCTCTCGAAGAGAGAATCGTGTTGTTAGACTTTCAGACGCTCAAATCGAAAGATGATCCAACCTCAAACGTGGTACTGCGGCGTGGTACTATTGGGTATTTAACTCACACCATCAAACCCCTTATTTTGCAAGTAAATATGGTCATTAAAGTGTGGTGGCGGAGACGAAGTCCGCCTTATTATTATTTTAACTAATTGTTTTTAAAGTAAATAAATTCAATATTCAATTATTATACCACACTTCATACCACACGAAATTGGAAAACAGTCAATTATGGCGAGACTCAAGCATTTCAGCTAACCTCAACCGCCCGACTTTTCTCAAACCTTGGATAAAATGCCTGTCAAAGTTTGTTTTATCCAATAAATCGCTTATAACTTGTGGAAAATCTTCTCTCACTTTAAACTCTCTTTGCTTTTGAACTAACTTTTCCTCATAAGCTTCAGTATAAATTTCACCCCTACTAAGGTTGTATATTGTAACCGCGTCAGCAAATTCATCCGCAGACATACAATCTATGATATTGGAAACCATCAACCCTTGCGTTTCAAGTTCCTTTACCATTTTCTCCGCATCAAAGATAACTGGTACAATGCCCCCTCCAGTTGCAGGTCGAGCTTCAATCGGGTGAAAACCATCCCACTCGGCCAAAAGAAATTCAGCCTTCGCGTCTGAAAGGTATTTCAATTTAGTCTCGATTCCAACGATCCCCGCCAGCTCTCGAGTCTTTTTGATTTCTTGCAAGGCTATATTGAATTCCCGCTCGGACAAGCAATACTGTTTTCGAATAGTATCTTTACAAGCCGTAAAATGATCGCCTCCCCACTCTGTTTTTGGCGGTAACATATTCGCAATATTCATTAAGTCTCTTCGCGAACAATATCCCGTCTTAGCTGCAACCCGCCTTTGTTCACAAAGTAAAATAGTGCTATCTTGCAATCCATTTATAACTTCCTGCAAATCAATAAGACTTAACCTTATCAATGCAATATTCGCTAAATTCTGCCCTCCCATACTCGGCTCTCCAGCGCGGTTCTCGTGGAAGCGAAACTCCTGACCATCGCGGTCAATCTGTGAAAGGCTATCAACGAATGGCGCAAGCTTTTTCACGCACTCTCTAACTAGTGCATCAGGAATTTTATTGGCGATTAAAAAATCTAAATGCGATTTAATGTCATGGTTTTTCTTATGTTCTTCAGCGAGGATTCCAGCCCGATAGAGTTTTCCAATCACTAGCTTTAGGTTTAACTCAATAGCATGCCGAGCATTATACAAGATTGGTAAAATGAGTGTGTCACGTTTTCCATACAACTTCTTTTCAATGACCAGAGTAGCTAGCTCAATTGCTGCCTCCATATAGCCATCGGCATAATTGTACTCATCGCCCTGCTGGCCGATGCATGCGTTCCATTCGTGATCGTTGGGAACGTAGAAGAACGGATCGACGGTCTCCATCAAACAATATCCAAGCACGGCAACACATTCACAACTTTCATCGCCTCCAAATTCACCGTGATACCTCGCTGGAACAGTTCAAATGGACACAAAGGAGTTCCTTGGACAGCACAATCGAGTTGGTCGTTTGGCTAGAAAATGATGAAATCATAACATACCTGCCGTTTTTGCTTTATCTGAAAAATCCATAGCTTTGTTACTCATTTTGTAATTGTCGAACAGCGGGTTCAGGATCTGCTTGGCGATAAACTCGATTACTGGAACGCAAACCGCATCACCCATCGCGAAATATCCTTTGTTAGTATTTTCAGGAAGAATAAAACTCTCCCTAACTCCCTGTAGCCGAGCATATTCACGTGGCGTCAATAGCCTTACTTTCCAATCTCCGAACCCAGCTTGGATCAAGATTTGCTTACTCGAGCCGCCACGCGGAGTTCGCAAGCAACCAGCGAATCCATCTGTTCTCATTTCGGCCATAGATTTGCCTTTTCTCATTCGCCGGAAAACTGTTCCATAGGAGTACGTTTCACCTTTTTGCATCAACTCCAGATCTTTAATGTGATTAAGATTCATTTGAGAGAATAAATGCGACTTACGCTCATCACTCCACCAAAGAGGAGAATCGTCCTGCAAGTCTTTCTCCACTATGTCTTTAAGCCTGATAGTATTTTTCACATCAAAATCCAATTCGAGAATCCCCCATTTTAAGGAGGGGTTCTTTGAGATAATAGATTTAACCCTATGAGATCTTAGATAGTCGTTACTATTGATTTCACTCCACCATGTATCAAAAACTTCGTCATTTTTGTTAAGCTTCATTGTTTGCATTGCAAGGCTCTCTTGAACAGCCACTACGAAGACCCTGGGACGACTTTGTGCAGAAAAATCTCTCGCGTCCAGTTCGATAATGTCAGTAAAGTATCCTAAATCACCAAAGCGCTTAACAGTCTCGGCAACATCCTCTCCTCCATGAGAAGTTAGAAACCCTCGAACGTTCTCCAAGAGAACTACATTTGGTTTCGTTCCAACCCTGCACTTTGCTTCCAAAATCTTGAATAGAGCGTCAATGGTTCCGGATTCGACTCCCGCTAACCCTGCTCGTCCACCCGCAACTGATAAATCAGTACAAGGAAAGGAGGCCGTGTATAAAAAAGTACTACTTGGAATGATTGAAGAGTCAGAAGCGACATCCCAAATGTCAGCTAGCTTAAAGTGCTCATCTCCAAAATTATCGTTGTATGTATTAAACTTATCTTTTGAAATGTCGTTAGCCCAGACACATGACCATCCGTGCTGGCTGAGACCCTCACGAACCAAGCCAACTCCTGCGAAAAACTCTGCAAAACTCTTCATTTAAGTTCTTTCGTTAAATCTATCTATTTGGTGGTCATCACGGAAAGTCAGAATCGCATTATCAATCTCTAGGATTGGCGTACCGTTTAGCTGGACGAATGCGAAAGGTATACTCTTTCGAAACCGTTGTCGGCGCAAAGCATCGTTCTTATTGGCGTAGTTCGAAACATATTCTGGTATCCATTTTTTAAAATATTTATTAGCTAGCTCCGAGCCCTCTATGACTTTAACAGTAACATTTTTATACTCGTTTGAGTAACTGCAAAATAGATGATTTACGGAACAGTCCTCTGTTAACTTTACCATACCGGTATTCAAGTGATATTGGTACTCATAAGAGCCGCTTCCACTTGCCGACTTCACCTCCCAACCTTGTAGATCAGCACCAATTGCCCCAGTACCATCTCTACCCGTAAGCAACGCGCCAAATAATTCCCATGAAACTGAAGGAACTGAACCCGCAATTGGTAATCCATGCTGTCTCAATAAATTCATTTTTTCTTGATTGTAAATGTGCTTCGAATAAAAATTGAATGCTGTATCAATACTACTCATGTCCGACACCCAAACCAACCATTAGAACGCCGGGCGCAACATTAAGAGCATCTGCCAGTTTAACTACATTCAGAATGCCAATGTTTCTAAGGCCTCGCTCTAATGAGCTCACGTAGGTTCTGTCTAAGTTGGATAGTTCTCCAAGTTTTTCTTGGCTAATTTTTTTTTTAGTCCTGCAAGACCTGACATTAGCCCCAAAAGTTACCAAAACTTCGCATCTGCTCATTACATTCTCCAAATAAATCACTTGATATATTTGGAGGATGGCTGACTATTGGTCTACGGACTATGAATCACTATTGATATTTAGCGCTCTAACGAAAGAGAGTGTTGTCTTCATTTTAAACTCATCAATCCATTGTCAAAAAACTGCCATAACGCTAAGCTAACAATGCTTCTGTATGGAGACCAAGACTCACTAAGTTCATAAATCTTCTTTTCATCTTTAGGGTCTATCTCAAAAATCTTTCCTACAACTTTGTTAAGCGTAACGTCACCTTTTGGGTATATGTCCGCTCGCTTCAGATGAAAGAGTAAAAATATCTCAGAGCTCCATTCCCCAAAGCCCTTGTTTGACCATATCTCCTCTTTTGCTAACCCACTTTCCATTTGAGATATTTCCTCAAAATAGCCTGGCCTCTCTATCAATTTTTGCGCCAATGCTTTCAAATACTTTACCTTTGCATTTGAGACTCCGCATGCCCTCAAAACTTCATTTTCCGCATTCAGGATCTCATTAGGTATGAGATTGGGAAACCTATTCTCGATTCTGCCGAAGATTGTGTCAGCTGCTTTCCCCGAAAGCTGCTGATTGATGATAATTCGACTCACGCTACTGAACTCGAGGCTCTTATGCGGGGGCGTCAATTCACCAACAACATGAAAGAGGTTTGCAAGTTTCGCATCATTTTCCGAAAGGGCTGCTACGGCAATTTCAATAGACTTAAAAGTGATCAACTCTTCCACTATACCAATACCCCCAAGATAGTCTCATATATCATTTTCTTTCCAACGCCCATTATGAAACTTAATCTTCCCAATTAAATCCATTCCATTAAGTGTTGGCGGCTTGAACGCAAGAGGCTCTCAACTAGCCTAGGACTATACGCAGCAAGTCGCCTCTATTACTCGCGACTAAAGCTCCCGCACTCAAAAAAACTCTCTAAAAACGCCGCATTGATTTCATTATCAAACTTATCGTGTTTGAACACCAATCTCTCAAAAGTAATCCAATGCATCCCCTTAGGCTTAGGCCCCCACCCATTGGCAACACCCGCCTCCCAGCCCAGCGCATCTCTAATCTTGTCAGCCTTGCGCAATGCTCGATCCCAGTTAGCTTCTGACTGAGATTGATATGCCAAGTCATGGCACTTGCGACATGCGAACACCTTACCCCCATACAACACCGCCACACGCCGCCCACAACCCCGCGCTGGGCATAGAAACCAAGCTCTGTGACCACCGTAGTTGCATGGTGTTCTATCCAAACTAACCGCATACTTCATCGGGTCATCATTGTGGCTATAGTCCAAATGCATTGATGATTGATCAACTGAAAACCCAATCCGCGCAATCCGTTCACCACGGGAATACCAGTTCCAGTTCCCCACATAACCAGCACGTAAGCAATCGAGCGCCTTCATCTTACGAATATCCAACGCCAACATATCACAAGTTTTAGTCTTACTGCTCCAACGATACCCGCCACCGCTTCCTATACCACCCATATGCACTCTCCTTTTTTAAACGAAATCATTAGTCAGCTTTAACTTTACCTTGTGGTAACCTTGGGATTCAGAACCCCTTACCCCCCACCCCCCTTTGAAATTTGAAGATATTGCGCACGCACCATCGACGCGGGTATCTCAACAAATGTCTGTCAAAGATGTTCGGGGGGGGATGTCGGCAAAGCCCGCCCCCAGACTTCAAACCACTGCTTTTTATACTAGCCTCAGAATTGCTTAGAATAGACAGCGCGGTGTTGGTGCCATTGCGCCCAACTTTCACGCCTTTGGGCTTTCGATCACTTCAAAGTATTCGCCCCAACGCAGTCGCCACAGCCAATTTTCTGGCGTTGCTACCCTGCCACCCTTTGTTCTGGATGCGACCTCAATGGCGTAACGCTCTGCCTCAACCAGCACATATTCTATGCCAAAATGTCCTACCGCTTCAGCCAAGCGAAAATGTAGCTGTTCAAAATCCACGGGTGCCGCTGGGAACACGCCAAGGAAGCCCGCTTCAATCTTTGCAAAATCACCCGTTTGATTTGGTGTTCTTATGGATGTAGGTTTACCGCCAGCGGGAAATCTACCATCGGGTGAGACATGGTAACGGCTTTTCAGCTGTCCCGTTTGCTTACACCGCTCCGTGACCGTTTTCAGATAACCAGCATGCTTTGCTTCTTTGACTGCCTTGCGCAATCGATGTTCGCGAAAGCCCAGCTTTTTACCAATCAATTCACGTGACACATCAAAGTCACCGTTATGGCTAATCAACCAGCCAATTAACCGCACCCCATCACTGGTCAAATTCGCGTCTTCTAACAATGTGTTTGGGACGGCTGTCCATCCGCTACGCGCATGAAAGTTCATCCCCGACCCCCGATCTTTTCAGGCAAGCGTCCCAATGCAACGGCACCGTGATAGTCACCTGTTTTGGCGTGCCATTCGCGAATTAACGCCTTTCGGGCCTGACAGTATGCAACTGACCGCCACCGCGCCCCTGCCCCGCTTTTTCCGCGTCTGTGCTGGATGATCCACTGCACAGCGTCCCGACATATGATCACACGATAGTTTGCCGAGATGTGAACGATATTGTTGTAATGATCCGCACTCTCGCGCCGCGTGGTTTCGCATTTATCTGTTGAACAGTGTTGCTTTGGCAATTCAGTGTTGGTAGTTGGGTGATACTGACTATTGGAAGGGGCGCACTGCAATGCGCCTTTTCTTTTTTGGGCGCTCATTTCACTGCCCCCAATGCTGGTTCTACGCGCTGAGCATTAGCCCATTCGTTCAAATCTTTACCGTGGATTACGATTTTGCGACCAAGTCTGAAAAACGCAGGATAGCGGCCATAGTGGCGCATCTGTGCTTGCTTTTCCTTGGAGCCTAAGAGTGTTAAAATTTCTGGGTCGGTAGGTTGGTAGTGACGTTTCTCGTCAAATAGCATTGTTTGGTTTTGCATAGGATACCTTACGATTGATTACGTTAGGTCTTCCATTATCTCCACATTCTTTTGCTAAAATAGCTGTCACGAATTAAATACCGTTTCGATACACCGCATCAATTAAGCAGGTTTGCGTCCGGGAGCGGATATATCTGGCATTATTTCAGCCGCTTGCTCCCATCTCCCAAGAAACTTGCGATGTGATAAGTTTTGGAAATGCTGGTCTTTAATTTGTGTTTTCGTAAGAGATGGATCATTTCCTTTTAGTTGCAAAATTAAGTCCACTGCATTTTCACTCTTTGCGACTTCATCATTTGCGTCATCAGGCCATATTTTATCTAATACTTTTATATAGTCATTCTTTGAAATTACAATTTTGGAGCCATCCAAATCCTTAAACCTAACAAATCTATGTTGGGCTTTAGCTAATTTCATTCCAACAATCCTCTCGGATTCCCGAATCTCTAATCCTGCTACATTCTTTTCGCAAATCATGGACCACTGCTTAGATATAGGTTTAAGGGCTGACTTCAAACCATATAAGTCAATCGTTCCTAAACTCCACTCAACCAATGGAATGGTGTCCGCTGAATTTGGGCGAAAGAGATTTGGGTGTTTGAATTCGGGGTCGCACCGCCGAACAATTTCGTCAGATATGTTTTTTACCCAAAATTCTTCATTCATAATTTGGCTGTAATGCCACCGCCTAATTTTGGTATCTTTATTTTCTGCAATAATTCGTTCCATCCAGAACCAAGGCATAGAATTTTTTCGTGTTTGGATACGCCTGTCCAAATCTCCAAGGGTTATTTCGTGCAACCCATAACGCACAGTGCTTGCGAGAAAAGTTATTTCATTTTCTGCGCTCGTATTGCTTTCTATTAAATAAAGAAATTGTTTTGCGGCTTCCTCAATACATTCATTTATGAAAACAATGTGGAAGCGGCGCTTCTCGATTGCTCTAGCTCTGTCCGCAGCGATTTCGCCAAACTCAAAAACTCGTGACTTTATTGCATAGATTAACTCTTTATGTAGTTTCTCCAATGGCACCATTTTTTGACAACTCATCCAATCCTCACAATCTTACAACTATCACCAGACACAAACGCCGCCCATCGGTCCATCAACACGCGACGCCTATCCAACAAATCCGAACGCGCATAGGCACGTTCAACATCATTCCCAACCTTATGCGCCAATGACATTTCAGCCACCTCTCGCGGCGCATTGGCAACCTCGGAGGCCCAATCGCGGAATGTACTTCGGAAGCCGTGAACCGTCACGCCCTCTACCCCCATGCGACGCAACAGCATCAGCATAGACATGTTGGACAACGGCTTGTGGCGCTTCTGCCCTTCAAACACATAATCCGATTCCATCGCCTTCAGCGGCTCTAGGATTGCAATCATCGCATCCGACAGTGGGACGCGGTGTTCAACATCGGTTTTCATGCGCCCCGCTGGCACCGTCCACAGCTTGGCGTCAAAATCAAATTCATCCCATTGGGCATTCAATGCCTCGCTGGTGCGTGAACCCGTTAAGCAGGTAAACATCAACGCACGCGCCGCCATTGCACTGCGTCCTGACAAATCCGCGTAAAAGGCTGGCACATCCTGCCACGCCATCGCTTTGTGGTGTTTTGGCTTGGCCGTGACCCTTGGTAGAACCTTGGCATCCTTAATGGCGGTCACAGGGTTTTCACCAGAGCGAAACCCCTTGGATTTTGCCACATCCAAAACCGTCTTAATCCGTTGCGCCAATCGCTTGGCGGTTTCGTGTTTTTCCGTCCAGATAGGTGACAGGCACATCAACACCTCTGGCTGATCAATGCTATCAATCGGCATCCGCCCAATCTTGGGGAACGCATAATCGCGTAGGGTGTTAATCCATTGCTGTCCATGCTTGGCATTTTTCCAAGTTGGCATCCGTTCAATATGCACCTGTTGGGCAATCTCTTGGAATGTAGGGATTTCGCGCTGTGCATTAAATCGTGGGTTCAAACCCTGCTTTGCCATACGCCGATATTCCAACGCCCGTTCACGCGCTTGGTTCAACGTCACTATATCCGCGCCGCCCAAACCAAAGTCAGTGCGAAGCGGTGCGCCCTTCTTATTCTTCTGACCTTTCACAACCACCCGAACAATCCAACGCCGCGCTCCTGATGGATCGACGACCAAATACAGGCCGTTGCCATCCCCATGACGACCCTTGCCAAGGTTCTCAATCAGCTTCTTTGTTAGTTTACCAGTTAGCGCCATTCAAAATACCACATTCCATACCACTCAAGGAAAGAATACAGGCATAATCGAAAGAAATCCAACAAAAAGGGAAACAGGCATTATCTCCATAAAAATAGAGACGTAAAGCCACTCAAAGCAATCTAACAGTATTGGGTAAAAAGGTATGGTGGCGGAGACGAAGGGATTCGAACCCTCGAAACGGCTACAAACCGCTTACTCCCTTAGCAGGGGAGCGCCTTCGACCACTCGGCCACGTCTCCGCTGATCTCTTTATGGATATCTTGAGAGCTGTGCAAGTGTGAAAATGTGCCAAAATGACGATGCACGATGCGTACACAACTTGTGCACAAGCCGTACACCGTCACCTTGTGCATTTAGGATTAAGCCATCTTCAAGAACAGATGGGAATTTAGGGTCAACAACGTGATTATACGCCCTCTTCGCCCAAGGATGAGCAAAGCAATCCGTGGCTTCAATGCACCCCTGAGAGCCAATCAATTTAGCAAAGCTCGCTTAGGGTAAAATACCCTATCCTCAAATTTTGGTTGATTTGGAATGATCATGTGTGCTTCTGTCGTTTTATTACCTTGGCAATAAAGGCATTGCGCGCTGCTGCTTGGGTGAGCGGAGCCATTCTGCTCATAATTGGGATCTTGTTTGACCCAAAGCGCGCATCTGGCTCCTTTCATATGTCACCGCGCGACGCGCCACCAAAGCCAAAGGGTAAGCCATGCTACACAACGATAAACTTGAACAATGGGACCGTGAAAATTTCTTTCATCCGTCGACACATCTGGCGGAATTTGCACGGGGCAATGTTCCCCAACGTGTGATCACCGGTGGATCTGGATGCCACATCGAAGACCGTGATGGCAATCGGATGTTGGATGCATTTGCGGGGCTGTATTGTGTGAATGTCGGGTACGGTCGCCCTGAAATCGCCGAGGCCATTGCCGTTCAAGCCAAAGAGTTAGCGTATTATCATTCTTACGTTGGTCATGGCACAGAGGCATCCATAACGTTGGCCAAAATGGTTCTGGATCGTGCGCCTGATCACATGTCGAAGGTATATTTTGGCATGTCCGGATCGGATGCAAACGAGACCAACATCAAATTGATTTGGTACTATAATAATATCTTAGGTCGGCCCAAGAAAAAGAAGATCATTTCGCGCTGGCGTGGGTATCATGGATCAGGTTTGATGACTGGATCGCTGACTGGGTTAGAGCTGTTTCATAAGAAGTTTGATCTGCCATTGGAGCAGGTGTTGCACACGCAAGCACCATATTATTTCCGTCGCGATGATCTGGGCCAAAGCGAGGCTGAATTCGTTGCGCATTGTGTGGCCGAGCTGGAGGAGATGATCCACCGCGAAGGCGCTGACACCATTGCTGCGTTCATTGGTGAGCCTGTTCTTGGGACCGGTGGGATTGTGCCGCCGCCCGCAGGTTATTGGCCCGCGATTCAGGCTGTTTTGGATAAGCATGATATCTTGTTGATCGCAGACGAGGTCGTCACTGGTTTTGGTAGATTGGGGACGATGTTTGGGTCTGATCATTATGGGATGCGTCCCGATTTGATTACAATAGCAAAGGGTCTGACATCCGCTTATGCGCCGCTGTCTGGATCGATCGTATCCGAGAAAATGTGGGCAGTTCTGGAAAAAGGAACCGATGAGAATGGCCCGATTGGTCATGGTTGGACATATTCTGCGCACCCCATTGGTGCCGCCGCTGGTGTTGCAAACCTTGAATTGATCGACAAGCTGGGATTGATCGAGAACGCTGGAACAGTGGGTGCCTATTTGAATGCTGAAATGCATGCGGCGTTGGGTGATCATCCACATGTTGGGGACATTCGTGGCGAGGGCATGATTTGCGCGGTTGAGTTTGTTGCAGATAAGGATGACCGAACATTTTATGATGCTGGTGATAAAATTGGACCGCAGATTTCGGCCAAATTGTTTGAACAAAACAGCGTGATTGCGCGTGCGATGCCACAAGGTGACATTTTAGGGTTTGCCCCACCGTTTTGTATGACCCGTGAAGAAGTGGATCAAGTGGTTGCCGCGACCGCGCAAGCAGTTAAGTCTGTTTTAGGCTGATACCTGTTCGTAAAAGCAACGTGATTTTGTGGCCAGTTTAGGCCGCAAAATCGTCAATGCTGTAGCCTTGGATATACAACAGCCCTGTTAGGTCCGCGAAGTTGAGGCGTAGTGAGCATTCGGCGGCGACGACTGGTTTGGCGTGCAATGCCACACCACTGCCCGCCAGATGTAACATGCCCAGATCGTTTGCGCCGTCGCCGACCGCGATGACGTCTGATGGCAACAGTTTTTTGCGGGCGACGATATCCATCAATGCGTCCACTTTGGCCTGACGGCCCAAGATTGGCATGGCGACGCGGCCGGTTAGTTTTCCGTCCTTCTGTAATAATGTGTTGGCGCGGTTTTCGTCAAAACCCAGTTTGGCCGCGATTGCGGATGTGAAATCGGTGAAGCCGCCCGAAACCAATGCGGCGTATGCGCCGTTGGCGCGCATGGTGGCCAACAGTTCGGGCCCACCTGGCATCAAGGTGATGCGCGTATCCAGCACCTGTTGAATTACGTTTACATCCAAGCCAGTGAGCAGGCCGACACGTTCGTTTAGGGCATCGTCGAAATCGAGTTCGCCGTTCATGGCGCGCGCAGTTATTTCAACGACGCGTTCGCCGACGCCTGCTTCGGCGGCCAATTCATCAATGCATTCTTGTTGGATCATTGTGCTGTCCATATCGGCCAGCAGAACCTGTTTGCGGCGACCCATAACGGGTTGAACAACCAAGTCGATTTGCTGTTCTTGGAGATCGGCCCAGATGGTTTCAAAGTTATCTGGGTTTTGTTCCAACGGGACATCGACGGCGATGCCACCCGCGAGCCATGCGAATTCTGAGGCACCCAATTCAGTCATCGCATCGCTGGCGATTGCCGCTGTTAAATTTTCGGATTTTGGATTGGCAATCAACGTGGCGACGTACATTTGGAATTTCCTATCATAAACAAGATGCATCAATTTCATCAGCTTTATGCGGAAATTTCAAGCGAATGCCAGAACTAACGCTTGATGACCGACACATTTGCATCTATTCCCGACCTTGGGACACCCTTCCCCAACGAAGGGCTTTTATCTGTAAGGATACTCATTATGAGCATACAAAAACCGGACACGCGTCCGAACAATCCCCAATTTTCTTCTGGTCCATGCACCAAGCCGTCCACATGGACGCTGGATGCTTTGTCTGATGCCGCGCTTGGTCGTTCGCACCGCGCCGCGATTGGCAAAGACAAGTTGTTGGCCGCAATTGAAAACACCCGCAAAGTTTTAAACATTCCTGCTGATTACAAAATCGGCATTATGCCAGCGTCCGACACGGGTGCGGTTGAGGCGGCGATGTGGTCTTTGTTAGGCGAGCGCCCTGTGGACATGTGTTCATGGGAGAGTTTTGGTGCGGGATGGGTGACAGATGTTGTGAAGCAACTGAAGCTGGAAAACGTAACACATCACCACGCGGATTACGGGCATTTGCCTGATTTGAATGCCGTGAATTTCGACAACGATGTTGTCTTTACATGGAACGGCACCACGTCTGGTGTGAAGGTTCCCAATGGAGATTTTATTCCTGCGGATCGTGCGGGTTTGACGATTTGTGATGCGACGTCTGCGGCGTTTGCACAGGATTTGGCGTGGGACAAGTTGGATGTAACGACTTTCAGCTGGCAGAAGGTTCTGGGCGGTGAAGCGGCGCACGGGATGTTGATCCTGTCACCGAAAGCGGTTGCGCGATTAGAGAATTATGTGCCTGCATGGCCGATGCCGAAGATTTTCCGCCTGACCAAAGGTGGCAAGTTGATTGAGGGTATCTTTAAGGGTGCTACGATTAATACGCCGTCGATGTTGGCTGTTGAAGATTACCTGTTTGCGCTGGATTGGGCCGCGGCCCAAGGTGGTGTTTCGGGTTTGGTTGCGAAGGCGAATGGCAATTTGAAAGTGCTGTCTGATTTCGTTTCGGCGAATGATTGGATTGATTTTCTGGCCGAAGATGCAGCGAATGTTTCGAACACGTCTGTTTGTTTGAAAATCACCGATCCGCGCGTTGCCGCGTTGGACGCAGATGGCCAAGCGGCGTTTGCAAAAGCGTTTGCGAAATTGCTGGACGTTGAAGGTGTTGCATATGACATCGGTGCGTATCGCGATGCGCCCGCTGGTTTGCGCATCTGGACAGGTGGCACGGTTGAGCAAGTTGATCTTGAAGCATTGACGCCTTGGTTGAGCTGGGCGTTCGAAACCCAAATCGCAACATTGTAATTTTTTGGCTGGGCCGTGATGGCCCGCCGTTTCCAAACATATCTAAAGGAGGCTTCAATGCCTAAAGTACTTGTATCCGACAGCTTGTCTGAAACCGCTGTTCAAATTTTCCGCGACAACAATATCGACGTGGATTTCCTGCCTGCATTGGGCAAAGACAAAGACGCCTTGTTGGCGAAAATTGGTGAATATGATGGGCTTGCCATTCGTTCCGCAACCAAAGTGACAGAGAAGTTGCTGGAAGCGGCGACGAACCTGAAAGTTATCGGTCGTGCCGGTATTGGTGTCGACAATGTTGATCTGAAAGCCGCGTCAAAGAAGGGTGTGATTGTGATGAACACACCGTTTGGCAACATGATCACAACAGGCGAGCACGCCATTGCGATGATGTTCGCGGTTGCACGTCAAATCCCAGAAGCATCTGCATCGACCCATGCTGGTAAATGGGAAAAATCCAAGTTTATGGGTGTTGAGCTGACGAACAAAACACTGGGCTTGGTTGGCGCTGGTAACATTGGTTCCATCGTTGCATCACGCGCATTGGGATTGAAAATGAAGGTTTTGGCGTATGATCCATTCCTGTCAGAAGACCGCGCAAAAGAGATGGGCGTGACCAAAGTTGAGCTGGACGAGTTGTTGGGTAAAGCTGATTTCATCACATTGCACGTCCCAAAAACAGATGCGACGGCTGGCATGATTTCAGCTGAAGCGATTGGCAAGATGAAACCCGGTGTGCGTCTGATCAACTGTGCCCGTGGCGGTTTGGTGGACGAAGCGGCATTGGCTGACGCGTTGAAATCAGGTCATGTTGCAGGTGCGGCGTTTGACGTATTCGAAGTTGAACCAGCAACAGACAGCCCGTTGTTTAATTTGCCAAACGTTGTTGTAACACCCCATCTGGGGGCGGCGACGTCAGAAGCACAAGAAAACGTAGCGCTGCAAGTTGCAGAACAAATCAGCGATTATCTAAACAATGGCGCCGTGACCAACGCGATCAACATGCCGTCAATCACAGCAGAAGAAGCACCGATCCTTGGGCCATTCGTGAAGTTGGCACAACATTTGGGTGGTTTCGCAGGTCAATTGACAGACGAGCCGATCACGGAAATTAACATCACTTATGACGGTAAAGTTGCCACAATGAACACCGCTGCATTGGCATCCGCCGCAATCGCGGGTGTTATGCAGGCGCAAAATCCAGATGTGAACATGGTGTCCGCACCTGTGATTGCAAAGGATCGTGGTATTAAAGTTTCAAATACGACTCAGGGCAAATCTGGTGTGTTCGACAGCTATATCAAACTGACTGTTAAAACCGCGCAACGTGAACGTGCGGTGGCTGGTACGGTGTTCAGTGACGGCAAGCCGCGTTTCATCCAAATCAAGGGCATCAACATTGATGCCGAGGTTGGTTCGCACATGTTGTACACAACCAACAACGACGTTCCAGGTATCATCGGTACATTGGGTCAGACAATGGGCGAGCATGGTGTGAACATCGCGAACTTTACATTGGGTCGTAAAGACACCGGTGGTGATGCGATTGCGTTGTTATATTTGGACGAAGCACCGAACCAAGCGGCGATGGATAGCCTGCGTGCCACTGGCATGTTTGAGACAATCAGCGCGCTGCAATTCGAAGCGTAAGCGGAATTTGAATAAAGAAAAGGCGGTCCATATGGGCCGCCTTTTTCGTTTCTAGGGTTTGGTTTTCGCGCGTATTAGCCCGCGTCCATACCCATCATATCATAGGCAATTTCCGCCACTTCTTCGGGGTGGCCTGCCATCATGTCTGCTTCGGCCATGCGCAGTTCTTCGGCCGCGCCATATCCCCACAGAGCACCGATGTTGTTGATGTCGTTGTTTTTTGCGCCAAAGATATCCATTTCACGGTCACCGATCATGATACATTTTGCAGGCTCAAAACCCGTTTCGTCCAGCGCGTATTGCAACAGTGATGATTTGTCCGAATTGGTGCCATCCAGTTCTGAACCAAATACATGTGTAATGGCATCGGTCAGGCCGAAATGCTGAGCGATTTGATTTGCGAATGCGTGAGGTTTTGATGTGGCGATGTATAGGCCCACCTCTGCTGTCATGAAGGTGTCGAACATTTCGAAAACGCCGTCGTATACTTCGGCGTCGAACATTGCTTCTTCTTGGTAGAAGTCACGGTAGTGATTGATTGCATCGGCCACTTCGCC
>DKMK01000005.1 GCA_002469545.1 Rhodobacterales bacterium UBA7416
ATGCAGTTCTGGTAGGCGTTGCGCTCCATGTCCAATTCGTTTCAACTGGATTTAGGCACAATTCTGTATGAATTCCTTAACGCGGGCGGTTAAGGGTTTGCTATTTAGATACAATTTTCAACAAAAACGGCGAAGCAATGCTCCGCCGTTTTAAATGTTTAAATTTGGTCAAGCTTATTCAGCAGCGTCCAAATACTCATCCATAGGTGGGCAAGAACATATAAGGTTTTTGTCACCAAATGCATTGTCCACGCGATTGACAGGAGCCCAATATTTATCAATTTTGAATGCACCGGGTGGAAAACATGCCTGTTCACGACTGTATGGGCGATCCCAATCGCCAACAAGGTCACGCATCGTGTGAGGTGCATTGCATAACGGATTGTTATCCTTGGGATATTTCCCATCTGCCACGTCTTGTGCTTCTTGTCTGATGGCAAGCATTGCATCACAAAAACGATCCAATTCTGCCTTTGGTTCAGATTCAGTCGGCTCAACCATCAACGTTCCCGCAACAGGGAAAGACATAGTCGGCGCGTGAAATCCGCAATCGACCAAACGTTTTGCGATGTCATCAACAGTCACACCATCATCCGCAAGCGGGCGTGTATCGATAATACATTCATGCGCGACACGACCTGATGGGCCTTTGTACAAAACATCATATGCACCTGATAATCGAGTTGCGATGTAGTTTGCATTTAAGATCGCGTATTTGGTCGCATTGGTCAGACCCTCGGATCCCATCATCAGGCAGTATGCCCATGAAATAGGTAACAAGCTTGGTGAACCATATTGTGCCGCCGAAACAGCACCTTTGGTTCCTTGACTGGCGTGACCGGGCAGGTGTGGGATTAAGTGTGATTTTACACCGATTGGCCCCATACCCGGGCCACCGCCGCCATGTGGAATACAGAATGTTTTATGCAAGTTTAGATGCGATACATCTGATCCGATTTCACCAGGTTGTGCCAAGCCGACCATGGCATTCATATTTGCCCCGTCCATATAGACCTGACCGCCATGATCATGCGCAATTTGGCAGATTTCGCGCACACCTTCTTCGAAAACACCATGTGTGGATGGGTATGTGATCATCACCGCCGCAAGGTTATCGCTATGCTTTTCTGCTTTTGCGCGGAAATCATCGATATCGATATCACCATTTTGCGCAGTTGCCACGGCGACAACTTTGTAGTCCACCATATTGGCAGATGCAGGATTGGTTCCGTGTGCAGACATTGGGATAAGACAAATGTTGCGATGCTCGTCACCATTGGATTTATGATAAGCACGAATTGTCATAAGCCCTGCATATTCGCCCTGTGCACCAGAGTTAGGTTGCATAGAAATTGCATCATAACCTGTAATTTCACACAGTTTTTTAGACAGATCTTTGATCATTAGATCATAACCAGCCATCTGGGACTTTGGTGCGAATGGGTGGATTTTAGAAAATCCAGACCATGTGATTGGCATCATCTCAGCCGCAGAGTTCAATTTCATCGTACATGACCCAAGCGGGATCATTGCGCGATCTAACGCCAAGTCACGATCCGCAAGACGGCGCATATAACGCGTCATTTCTGCTTCGGAACGGTTCATGTGGAAAATTGCATGCGACATATATTCGGAATGACGTGCCATGCCATTTGGCAAACGATAATCGGTTTCTGATGGGTACATGTCAGAACTAAGGCCAAAAGCGCGCCAAACTTGGCCTAACGTTTCGTCTGTCGTCATTTCATCCAATGCAATCCCAATTTGAGTGGTGCCAACGGCACGTAAGTTGATCCCCTCGTTTAGGGCGGATTTCATTACAACCGATTGCAGGCCACCGACGTCCACTGTGATCGTGTCGAAAAACTCTTTTGGCGTAATTTCAAACCCAAGTTTTTCTAACCCAGCCGCCAGTTTAGCAGTCTTTTTGTGGACGCGTTGCGCAATTGCTTTTAAACCCTGTGGGCCATGGAATACAGCATACATTGACGCCATAACTGCCAACAATGCTTGTGCAGTACACACGTTTGATGTGGCTTTTTCACGTCTGATGTGTTGTTCGCGGGTTTGAAGAGCAAGACGATAGGCTTTGTTTCCGCGTGCATCGATTGACACGCCAACAATGCGGCCGGGCATATTGCGTTTGAATGCATCACGTGTCGCCATATAAGCAGCATGTGGGCCACCATTGCCCAACGGCACACCAAAACGTTGTGTGTTGCCAACAACGATGTCAGCATCCATTGCGCCGGGTTCCTTCAACAACGTCAGTGCCAATGGGTCAGCCGCCATTACAGCAATTGCTTTTTCGCTGTGCAACGCACTGATTTCATCTGTGAAATCTTGAACTTGACCGTGTGTGCCTGGGTATTGGAATATTGCACCAAAAACAGCAGAAGCATCTAAATCTTTGGGATCACCTATGATCAAATTGATACCCAAAGGTTCCGCGCGGGTCTGCATCACATCGATGTTTTGTGGATGGCATCCCGCATCAACGAAGAATGCCATGGATTTTGACTTTGAAATGCGATGCGCCATTGTCATGGCTTCTGCACATGCGGTGGCTTCGTCCAAAAGTGACGCGTTGGCAACTTCCATACCCGTTAGATCAATGATCATGGTTTGGAAATTCAACAACGCTTCTAAACGGCCTTGGGATATTTCTGGCTGGTACGGGGTATAGGCCGTGTACCAAGCCGGATTCTCCAAGATATTGCGTTGGATTGCCGGGGGTGTGAATGTGTCATGATAACCTTGGCCAATCAATGATGTGACCACGCGGTTCATTTTGCCGACATCGCGCATGTATTTTAACAGCTCATTTTCAGACATTGCGCGTGTTTTCACAAGCGGCTGCTTTTGACGAATACTGTCAGGCAGGGTTTGTGCGATCAGATCATCCAGATCAGATGCGCCAACAACGGACAGCATTTTGGCTGTTTCCGACGGTGATGGACCAATATGGCGACGGCTCGCGAAATCATAGGGTTCGTAGTCAGTTAAATCATAACTCATATCACAGGCTCCTGAGGTTAGCCGATTAGGTCGTTATAGGCATCTTCGTCCATCAACTCGTTTATCGAATCTGGATCGGTCAGTTTCATTTTGAAAAACCAAGCCGTACCAAGTGGATCTTCGTTCACCAGTTCAGGCTTTTCGATCAATGCTTCATTCACTGCGATGATTTCACCGTCCAATGGTGCTGCGATGTCTGATGCAGCCTTAACGCTTTCGATCACAACGATGTCGTCGCCTTTGGCAACTGTGATGCCTGTTTCTGGTAGTTCGACAAAAACCAAGTCACCCAATGCTTCTGCGGCATGTGGTGTGATGCCAACAATAACGTGGTCATCTTCGACAAGTAGCCATTCGTGCTCTTCTGTAAATTTCATATTCTCTCTCCTTGTTGTGTATTAGCGTTTAAAGTTGGCGGGGGTGAAGGGCAGGGCGCTGATGTGCGCTGCCATACGTTTCCCACGTATTTCGGCAAAAACGATTGTATCTGGCGAACTGTATTTTGTTTCGACATAGCCCATTGATACAGGATGCCCGACTGTGGGGCCAAAACCACCTGATGTAATGGTGCCAATTGGGGCAGTGTCGGTTTCATTGGCATAAAGCTCGATACCTTCGCGCATGGGTGCGCGGCCATCAGGGCGCAGACCAACGCGTTTGCGCGGTGCTCCATTTATGATTTCTGGCAGAATTTTATCGGCCCCAGGAAAACCACCGGCGCGTTCGCCGTCCGTGCGGCGTGATTTTTGAATGGCCCAAACTAAACCAGCCTGTGCAGGTGTTGTTGTTGTGTCGATGTCATGTCCATACAGGCATAAGCCAGCCTCAAGGCGTAAACTGTCGCGTGCGCCCAGACCAATGGGCTCAACGCCGTCAATTGCGGTCAATGCTGTTGCCAATTCCACAATTTGATCGTTAGGGAATGAAATTTCGTACCCATCTTCGCCAGTATAGCCAGATCGTGAAATCCATGCTGGCGTGCCCAAAATGTCAGCGGTGATGACATCCATAAACCGCATTTGCGCAGCTTCGGGACATAATGTTTCTAACGCAGCCTGCGACGCCGGTCCTTGGATCGCAATCAATGCACGATCTGTAATGACTTCGATATCGCATCTATCTGACAGATGTGCCTGCATGTGTGCAATGTCAGCGTCCTTGCAGGCGGCATTAACCACAACGAACAAATGATCGCCGCGATTGGCGATCATCAAATCATCCAAAATGCCTCCATCCGCGTTTGTGAAAAAGCCATAACGCTGGCGGTTTTCGCCCAATCCGTGGATATTTACGGGTATCAGCATTTCAAGCGCCAAAGCAGCATCAGCCGTGTTGCCAGATTTAGCACGCAAAATAACTTGGCCCATGTGACTTACGTCGAACAATCCTGCGTGGGTACGTGTGTGAATATGCTCTTTCATGACGCCCAATGGGTATTGGACGGGCATTTGATACCCTGCGAAAGGGACCATCTTTGCATCCAAAGAAAGATGAAAGTCGTAAAGCGGTGTGTGTTTAATCTCAGCCATTTATTCCTCTTCCGGCTGATAAATCAGCACCATTGGGCGATCAATGATCGCGTGGTGCCTCCTCTGTCCTTGTGCCTGAGATCGCTATCCCTTCGGCGGATACTTTCGTATCACTCTCCAGAGTGTTCGTTGAATTCGGTCCTTTTGCCTGAGAGTTTCCGAGGCGGTTGCTCCTTCGGCCCTGAAGAACAGTGTCTCCCGGATTCGGACCGAACCTACGGTGGGTGCCAATTGGATGCAACAAAAAATGTCGCATAGGTATTCAATTTGTCGTTTTGCAT
>DKMK01000112.1 GCA_002469545.1 Rhodobacterales bacterium UBA7416
ATTGATTGCATCGGCCACTTCGCCATGCGGCCCAAGGAAATTCCCAAGGATGTGTGGCAGACTGGAACCGATCATTGGGCGGAGTTCGTCGCTGCTTGGCTCGATCCCTGCGGTTTCGGTTAAAGCATGTTGTAAGGACTGAATAATGCCTGATTGGCTGTCCAAAAGCGTGCCATCAAGGTCGAAGAAAATGTTGAGCATTAACGTTTATTTCCGATGCTGTAATGTGTCTGTATTTTGTCTGTAGACCGTCTGTATTTCCACAGCTTTGGTGAAGGCGCAAAACTCTTAATGTTGCGTACTGTGAGGCTCGGCTTTTTTGTCTTCGAAAAATGGGGTCAGCTGATACACGACCACGGAGTTTTCATCCAAGGCTTGTTGCATCAATCCGCGTTCTTCGTCGCTGATATCGTGTCCTTGTTCAAGGCGTTCATCAAGCGTGCCGTATCCGGTTACATCCAGCGGGGCCAGATCGGCCTGTTTTAGAATCGCGACGGTTTCGCGCACGGCTTCGGGTTCGTCAACGCCGGATGCGAAACACATCAGTGCGCCGCCTGTGGCACCCTTGGGCAGGCCATCGTTTGGGTTGCGACCCACCTCGACCAGCAGGGTGAATACCATTTGAGGACGTTTTGGTTTTTTATCTGTCATGGGCGCGGGTATAGATCACGCGCGCCCATGAGGAAAGCGTTAAGACGTAGCGGCGGCAAGCGCCGTATCCATCAATTCCTTGATCGCGTTGTACCCTGTGCCAGCTACGATGCGACCCAGTTCTGCGTCGCCTTTGAGCACGATCAATGTGGAACGGCGTGGGATGCTGTGATCCTTGGAAATCGCGTGGCCGCTGAATTCATCATAGTCGACGCGCACGAATGTGATGTTTGCGTCATATGCAGCATTTTCGCCGCGTAGTTGACCCATTCTGCGTTCTTGGGCGGCGCAGGTTGAACACCAATCTGTTGCGTAATCGATGAAGACTGTTTTGCCTTGGGCCAGCAATTCCTTAACCAAGCCATCGGTGTAGGCTAATGTTGATTTATCCATGGCGAATGCTGCTGGCGCGATTGCCGTGGCGGCCAGTGATGTGGCGATGAATGTTCTGCGTTTCATTGTGATTCTCCTAAAGTGCGACGGACAGGTCTGTCAGCCAATATGGTAAATGTTCAATGGCCCAGCGTTCAGCCACGTGGTGAAAGCGGGTCAGGATCATGACCCCGACCGCGATGAAGACCGCGCCCATGATGGGTTTGGATTTTTCGGCGATGCCGCGTAATTTTTGTGCGCGGGCGCGGATTAGGTTTTGACCGCCCAGCCCGATGCCCAGGATTAAGGTGGATACACCAAGGGCGAAGAACACCATGATCAGGAAGGCCCAGAACAGGCTGTCGCCTTGGCTGGCCAATGCGATGGCACCACCAAGTGTGGGGCCGATGCAGGGTGACCAGACGGCGCCCAGCAGGAGGCCACCGATGAATTGACCGCGTAGGCCTGTGGATGTGCTGGCGTCAATTTGCGTGTCTGCGTTGGCCGCGAATTTTGTCATTGCCTGTTCAAACATGCGGGACAGTGGTGGGGTGATTAGGATGATGCCGAAGACGACCATCATCCATGCGCCGATGGTTGAGAGTTGGTCAGGGCCAAGGCCGAGGGTGCGCCCGAAGACGGATATGAACATACCGAAACCGACGAAGGCGGTGGACATGCCAAGGGCCAATGCAATGGGGCCGCGTTTGTCGGCGTTTAGGGCGGTGACAAGGACGATGGGCAACACCGGCAGGACGCAAGGGTTGATCAGGGTGAGGAGGCCCGCGAGGTATGCGAAGATTAATTCCATGCGCGCACCATGCGTTATTGTTGGTGCAGGGGCAATTCGCGGGTGGTCAACAGTTTGTTAGTATTATTACAATGGAAAAGGCGGGGTTGTTGTATTACCCACAGCTTATCGCATGCGATGTACAACGGTTTGGGTATTTGTTTTGCTTGATTTACCATCACCTTGAAGGCGTCGTTTATGATTGAGTTGCGCAGGCGGATTTGTTGCGTCCTTAACGGTCTCTCTTTCAAGTTTGGGTACCTTCGCTTGTTCTTTAGCCAATTCCATATTCACCTTCGCGCGTTCTTTGGATGAAAATATCCACGTAAAGAAAAACATAAACGGCATGATGGGTGTGATGAGCGCAAAAAAGAAGGGGGCCCATACTCCTTTGGTGCGGTAGTGTTTGGTTAAACTTACCAAAATAATCCAAATCGCAATTGGTACCCCAACGAGCAAAAACCCTGCTGCGATACCATCAACGGCGTTTTGCACGGCCTCATTTTCGACTTGTGAACTTAGCCCCAAAACGAACATCGATAGAACGATCAGCGCGAACACAAAGAGCATACGAAAACCAAAACGGCCACCCGTAATTACACCTGCTGGCGAGAGCCAACTACCGATGCTTGACACCTTTGTTCGTTGGCCGCTCAATGTGTTCCCCTTTGTGCGACCATCCCGAAAGATGGTCGCAATTTTATTAGTCGCGCAACAACTCGTTGATTGATGTTTTTGAACGAGTTTTTGCGTCTGCCGTTTTCACAATAATAGCACAGCATGTAATCACACACTTAAATGACAAGGAACCCCAGCAGCAACTGAGTTTGGTGGCATTTCGCCAAATGAGATTGTGCCAGTTTCACGATAGGCTGTTTCTGTGGGTAACACCAAGAGTGCACCACACGATCATTTTCGCTTGATCGCAGATTCACCAAGTATCTCGTACCACAAACTGCCCCCGCCAATTTTATATCGATCGCCCATAAGTTCTTCCAAAACTTCCATTTTTTCTTTTTGAAGAAAATGTGTCCCGAATACCACCTTGTACCTTTGGGTATTGAGAAGATGTGCCATCAAAATATATTGCTCTCCCCAATATATTTTCGCTTCTATCATCGCACGTTTATTGCGTGGGTATGGCAGGCCAACATCATGTGCGTGTACAAGGACACCAGCGGGAAGGTAGGGTAAGATTTTTAGATAAAAATACACAGTATCGCTACCCGTTTTTATGGTATGTGACCCATCATAGAACAACAAATCACCGGGCTTTAGAGTTGAGAAAAGCCAATCTCTGTCTATCTCTTGGATTGGCTTTTGCAAAAATTCGACGTCTGATAATTCAGTAATTTCGGTGCGTGGACAAGGGTCGATACATGTCAGTTTGCCTGTTTTATTTTCATGAACCGCTTGATGGGCAATATGTGTGCTGAAGCCAGAACCAATTTCGATTACATTTTTCGGCTTCAGTTTTTTAATTAATCCGTAATAGGCAAGAGCGTCGACGCTGGAAAATTGACCGTTGTTCCAGAAATAACCAGAATCACCATCGATTGGTGCATCAAAAGATGCTGCCGAGCTGATGAGATCTTTTGCAGTGGCCACATTAACATCGAGATCAAAAACCTCTTTGTCAAAAAAAGGTGGCTTGCCGTCAGCATATTCAAACGATGCGTCGATTTCATCAAGTGATGGCGTCTCGGAATAAAAATCATGTCGGCCTAGGTTAACGCCCGCCCGCTCCAAGTTGCGACGAGTTTCTCCTTTTGCCCACTTATATTTCCGCCCTAAACGGATCAGTTCCAAAAGCTCATCTTTTGGTGAATCGTATTTGTTAATCATTATTGAAATCATCCCACATTGGCGGACAAACTATTTTATCTAACCAGTATTTCTCGTTACGGAACCATAAAATCTGGTAACACAAAAGCTGTAATGTCTGTTATATAAATTTCTAAGTCTGGATAAAGTACGAAAAAGCGCAAGGGGAATTCCCCTGCGCCTTTGCTTTTGAATGCTTACCTTTAGTCGCGCAACAACTCGTTGATTGATGTTTTCGAACGGGTTTTTGCGTCTACTTTTTTCACGATGACCGCACAGTACAAGTTCACGCCGTTTTTCGATGGCATCGAACCTGCAACAACAACAGAGCCTGCTGGCACTTCGCCGTACATGACTTCGCCAGTTTCGCGGTCTACGATTTTTGTGGATTGGCCGATGAATACGCCCATGCCCAAAACCGCGCCTTCGCGGACGATACAGCCTTCGACCACTTCGGAGCGTGCGCCGATGAAACAGTTGTCTTCGATGATTGTTGGGCCTGCTTGCATTGGTTCCAATACGCCGCCGATGCCAACGCCGCCTGATAGGTGAACGTTTTTACCGATTTGTGCGCATGAACCAACTGTGGCCCAGCCGTCAACCATCGAACCTTCGTCAACGAAGGCGCCGATGTTTACGAATGATGGCATCAAAACCACGCCCGGTGCGATGTATGCAGAGCGGCGTACGATTGAACCTGGTACAGCACGGAAACCTGCCGTGCGCCATTCTGCGTCGCCCCAGCCTGCGAATTTTGAGGGTACTTTGTCCCACCAAGATGTGCCGCCGTTGGAACCGCTGATTTGTTCCATATCGTTTAGGCGGAATGACAAAAGCACAGCTTTTTTGGCCCATTGGTTTACGTGCCAATCACCTGATGCTGTTGGTTCTGCGACGCGTAATGTGCCGCTGTCGAGTGCGGCCAAAGTCGCCTCGATTGCGTCGCGTGTTTCGCCTGTTGTTGCAGGTGTTACGCCATCACGGGCTTCCCATGCGGCTTCGATGGCGGTTTCTAATTGTGCATTTGACATGGTGGCTCTCCAAAACTTGACGTTACATTATTATGTAGACCCTATAGAGATAACAACGAAAGCGTGCAATGTGACACGCGTAAAAACAGGGAATACCGACATGGCTAGAAAACAAGTAACATTTCCGAATGCCGAAACAGATGTAAAAGTTGCCGGCGGCATGCCAGAAACAGCGCAAACCAAGGCGCCTGCGTATCGTTTGGCGTTTAATGATCCAGACTTTTTGTGTTCTGACGAATTGCGGTCCATTCGTATTCAGCTGGAAATGATGAAGCCAGAGATGATTTTGGCAGAGCGTGGGATTGAAAGTACGATCGTTATGTTTGGCGGCGCGCGTATTCCAGACCCCGTGAAAAAGGATGAGGCGCGTACGAAAACGTTGTCCGATTTATCCAAATATTACGAAGAGGCGCGTAAGTTTGCCCATTTGGTGACGTTGCGCAGCATGGAAAGTTACGGCAAGCAAGATGTGGTTGTTACAGGCGGTGGCCCAGGTGTGATGGAAGCGGGTAATCGCGGCGCGGCAGAGGCAGGTGGTTCATCCATCGCGTTGAATATCGTATTGCCGTTTGAGCAAGCGCCGAATGAATATTGTACACCTGAGTTGTGTTTCAATTTCCACTACTTTGCCACGCGCAAAATTCATTTTCTTATGCGTGCCAAAGTTGTGACGGCATTCCCGGGTGGATTTGGAACGTTGGATGAATTGTTTGAAACACTGACGTTGATCCAGACGCAACGCATGAAGCGCGTGCCGATTTTGTTGTTTGGCGAAAAGTTTTGGCGTTCAATCATCAACTGGGAAACATTGGCCGAAGCTGGCACAATTGCTGAAGATGATTTGGAATTGTTTAAGTTCGTGGAAACCGCCGAAGAGGCGATTGAAGCGATGGATAATTGGGACGCATAACGAATTTAAGGTACTAATTTGTATTCGACGATTTCGCTGGTTTGGAAGAACTGAAAATTGTCATCTGAAATCATCGTGACGCGCAGGCCCCCTGTCGCGTCACGCCACACGCTGATGCCTTCGAGGTTGTCGTGTTGGCCAAGGTTCGTCACCAATAATTCACGTTCGTCCGTCAAGCCTGTATCGGTTAGAGAAAAACTGCGCACGCGTGATCCAAATCCAAATAGCCCGCGAAAATCACGTTCCAGCAGATAAAAACGCCCATCTGGACCGATGTCTGCCCCAACCGGCAGGTGTCGGCCGCGCCGTGGAATGTTTGCGAAGATGCCCCATTTTCCCTTGGCGGCGCGCCACAAAGGGAACGGGCGATCTGTTTCGCCTGATCGTTCTGGGAGCGTATATAAATGGCCTTGGGCTGAGACGGCCAATGCTTCGAGGCCAGAATTGTTTTGGAGGTTTTTAAACGCTGGGGCGCCTTTGATGGATCGGGCGGGGGCCGTGACTTTGTCGAACATCCGGATACGATGGTTACCTTCGAATGAGACGAAAATATTGCCGGCTTTGTCTACAGCCAATCCTTCGGCATCGGAATCGTTACCTTTGTAAGGCGTACCGTTGACGCCGATCATGCGGACGAGTGGGTTTAGGGCGCCGCCTGACAGTTTTCCGTCTGTGCGTTTGATGGTGCCTTTTTGGAAACGGCCTGCGTCGGACAGTGCCAGAAACGTTTCGCCGCCTTCGTAGACGTGAATGGCTGACAGACCGCCGAAGTTGCCTTGTTTGCTTTGGAGTTCTATTTGCGAGACAAATTCAAGGTGTTGCGCACCGACAGGTGTTGCAAGGCACAAAACCGTCAGAATTACGCGGATCATTTGCTTTTCAATACCTTTGTGCATTGCGCAGGCAGATCAGCCATCACGAATTGACGTGGGTGTTTTTTTGTTGCCACTTTTTTCTTCTTTTTCTTTTTCTGAGTTGGTTTTGCGATTTCCAGATTAGCAGTTACCCACCAATTAAGTGTCGCATCACATCCTGTGCCACCTTTGGACAAGGCTGACACTGTTGGTTTTTGGGTTTTGCAGGCTGACGAACCTTTGGGGCATTTTAAGCGGACATGGAAATGGTGGTTGTGACCCCAGTATGGTCTGATTTTTTGGAGCCATTTTTTATTGCCACGGGCATGTTTACACATGTAGATTTTCGCAGGCGCGGTTACAAAAATACGATCGACGGCTGGGTCGGATGCGGCGATTTTCATCACCTTCATATGGGTACGTGTCCAATCGTTGCTGACGGTTTTCTGGTTGGCCGCGCGGACATTGGATGAAGACAGGCTTTCGCGTTGGGCGCGGCTGAGCTTTAGATTTTTTGCCGGCAACATCCAGATGTCAGCGTCCAAACCCAGTTGATGTGACGCGTGCCCTGAAATCATCGGCCCGCCACGTGGTTGCGAGATATCGCCGATGTACAAACCCTTCCAGCTGGTTTCTTCGGCAACCTGAGCGCTGATGCGTTTCAGGTAGGCAACCATGTCGGGATGGCCCCAATTGCGACCACGCGACAGGCGCATTGCTTGCCATGTTGGGCCATTTTCCGCCAGTTCTTGACCGCCAGCGAGGCAACCTTTGGCGTAGGATCCGTACGCGTGCGGCAACTGTTTCGAGCCCGTTGATTTTCCGCCCAATAAGTAGCGTGCTTCGTTTTTGGCCAATGTAGGTTGGGCCAACAGACCCAAAGCGAGGGTCGTGAGAAGTGATATAAAGAGCTTTTTCATCAAATCATTCTTTGTCTGTTTCCACCCAGAATAGCAGACAAAGGCCGATGAGGAAAAGGACTACTACTGGGGAAATACCTAAGCGTTGATTTTGGGTTAGATAGGTGACCAGTGCAATCAAGCTGGGTGCCATCCACGCCGTGGCGCGACCCGCCAAAGCATAAAGACCAAATGCTTCTGTTATGCGATCTTCGTCCGCCTGAAGAACCAACATTGTACGCGAGGCCGATTGTAAGGAACCACCCGCCGCACCGATGCCTGCACCGCAAACCAAAAAGAGTGTATCTGGGAAAGAGGAGCCTTCGGCCAAAACGACGCCAAAGAATTGATCGCGTGATGTACCAATGATGAGGAGGCAAACCACGATCAACACCAATACCGATACTGTGATGACCCATTTGGGGCCATACGCTTTGTCTGCGAAACCACCGATGTACGTGAAAATTGCCGCAGCGACGCCGCTGATAATGCCAAATATTCCGATTTGAACAACTGACCATTCCAATACGCCACTGGCGTAGATTCCGCCAAATGCATACACACCTAAAAGTGCGTCGCGATAAAACATTGAAGATACCAAGTAAGACGCAAAGCTAAGGTTATTTGGCAGGCGTTTGATCGTTGCAAACAATTCGCTGAATGCGCGACCAATAGCACCTGTTGTCGTTGCCTTCTTTTTGGTGTCTGGAACCCATAAGAAAAATGGGATCATAAATACGATGTACCAAAGAGCCGTTAGTGGGCCAACGGAACGGGTGCCTTCGCGTAGTTCTGGGTCCAACCCAAACAATGGGGCATTACCCAGCAATGTTTTACCTTCGCCGTTTTCAGCCAAGAATAACAACATCACAAAAAGAAGAAGTAATCCACCGACGTAACCAAGTGCCCATGCGTTTCCGCCAATGCGACCGAGGTCTTTTGTTTCACCCATTTCGGGCAACATTGAGTTTACGAAAACTTGGGACAGTTCCATGCCCAGCATGCCGATACCAAACAAGATTAAAATACCTGTGACACTGTCCATTCCAGGCACGGCCCACCATACGCCAACCGCACCGACGACATAGAGAAGAGAAAAGGCAACAAGCCATGGTTTACGTGGGCCAGTTGTATCCGCGATAGCACCGGAAATAGGGCCAAGAAAAGCCAGCGTTATACCGACACAGGCCGTCATAACACCCCAAAGAGACTGGCCCAAAACTGGGTCACCAACAACGGATGATGTGAAATAAGGCGCGAAGATGAACGTGATGAGCAAGGTATTGTACGGCTGAGCGGCCCAATCGTACATCATCCAGCCCCAGATCTTCTTGCCGTAATTTCCCATTGTGTTCCCCTTTGATTTGAAAGGATTGAACAGCACATGCAACCTTAGCGCAAGTTTAATCTAGTATTGTGGTGGCCAGTCGCGGGTGTCTTCGGCGGCGATCCAATTTTGAACCCATTGTGGCATTTCAGGGTTCCAATCTGGAAAGCCCAATTCGTCTGCTAATTCTTGGGTTGGGACGATGCCGTTTTTATCGGTGATTGCGGATCGGTAAACGATGTTAGAGGTGGCCTCTTCGCCCTTCCACATTGTTTGCACGAGGTAGGTAAAACGTGCGTCGCGCCCCACTGCTGTGGTTGTGATCCGCACCTTTTCAAACAGGCGCACACGGCGGCGATATCGCACTGAGGCACCCGCCATGGTGAGACCCCAGCCTCGTTTTTTCATCGCGGTCATAAGGCCAACACGATAACCGAACGGCAAACGGCCCAGATCAAATAGTGTCAGGATGCGACCGTTGTTCAGCTCGTTAAAGATATCGATATCTTGGGGCTGGATGCGTACGGTGCATTCGTGTGTGTCAAAGATTGAGATGTCTTTGAGTTTGCTGGCTTTGTAGGTGTGATAGGCGAGACGAATAAATGGGTACATGGGGTTGCTCCTGCGACACCTAAAGCAAACGTTACCCGTTGCCACAACAAGAACGTTGGGTAACCTTGCATCGCGTGTCTAAGGGCGGTAGCAAAGGCGCAGAAAATAGGAGACTGATATGATTGCAAATGAAATGACTTTCGGTGGTATTTTGATCGAAATGCTGAACATTGCTCGGTGGATTGTCATAATCCAATTCCTCATGAGCTGGCTGATCCAGTTTGATGTATTGAATACGCGCCAACCAATCGTTGCCCAAGTTTGGACAATAATAAATCGCATCACTACGCCGATCTACGCGCCGATACGCCGTATCATTCCGCCAATTGCTGGTATGGATTTTTCACCTATTATTGTGATCTTTGGAATTCGCGCACTGCAAATTTTAGTGATCAATTCTTCGTTCTAAAATGACGAAAGCCCGCATGGGGAATGCGGGCTTTCTTTTAATGCAAGGTCGGGGAAACCCTGATAGCTCACCTATTAACTAGCTACACAGATGTTATGCCCTGTTTCGGCGATCACTGACAAATCAACTGGCAGTGATCGACCTGTGATCAAGAACGTTTATTGCGTGCCGCTAACAATTTCAAACGCAATGCGTTGATTTTGATAAATCCTGCCGCGTCTTCTTGGTCGTATGCGCCTGCGTCGTCTTCGAAAGTTACGTGTGCTTCGGAATACAGGCTATCGTCTGACCAGCGGCCAACCGTTTGAACCATACCTTTGTACAATTTTAAACGAACTGTTCCGTTTACACGTTCTTGGCTGGCATCGATCAATGCCTGTAACATTTCACGTTCTGGGCTGTACCAGAAACCGTTGTAAATCAATTCCGCATATTTTGGCATAAGCTCGTCTTTGAGGTGCGCTGCGCCGCGATCCAATGTGATGGATTCGATGCCACGGTGTCCCTCTAGCATGATTGTGCCGCCTGGTGTTTCGTAGATGCCGCGTGATTTCATGCCAACAAAGCGGCCTTCGACCAAGTCAAGACGTCCGATGCCGTGTTTCCCGCCCAATTCGTTTAACGCAGTCAGCATTTCGGCAGGTGACAATTCTTTGCCGTTTAGGGAAACTGGATCGCCTTTGGCGTAGCCGATTTCGATGTGTTCTGGCGTGTCTGGCGCATCTTCGGGATTTACTGTGCGTTGGTAGACGTAATCTGGTGCTTCGATAGCTGGGTCTTCGAGGACTTTGCCTTCGGATGATGTGTGCAACAGGTTTGCGTCGACTGAAAATGGTGCTTCGCCGCGTTTATCTTTGGCGATTGGGATTTGGTGTTGTTCAGCAAATTCCAACAATTTTGTGCGGCTGGATAATTCCCATTCGCGCCAAGGTGCAATCACTTTGATATCTGGGTTCAAGGCGTATGCGGAGAGTTCGAAACGAACCTGATCGTTGCCTTTGCCGGTTGCGCCGTGAGCCACTGCATCGGCGCCCGTTTCTTTTGCGATTTCAACCAAACGTTTTGAAATCAACGGGCGTGCGATTGATGTGCCCAAAAGGTACAAACCTTCGTACACCGCATTTGCGCGGAACATTGGAAATACGAAATCGCGAACGAATTCTTCGCGCACGTCTTCGATATGGATATTTTCGGGTTTCACGCCAAGCAATTCTGCTTTTTTGCGTGCTGGTTCCAGCTCTTCGCCTTGACCAAGGTCGGCGGTGAATGTCACCACTTCGCAACCGTATTCAATTTCCAACCATTTCAAAATGATCGATGTATCCAGACCACCTGAATAGGCGAGTACAACTTTCTTTGGCGCTGCCATTTTCTTGCTCCGCTTAATGAATTCCATTGAGGCGGGGTTTATGTGGTTTGCGCGTGACGGGCAAGGGCTGGTTCAGTAATTAGAACCGAACCATTTTGCCACCAATTTGTCATATTCACCATTTTCGCGCATTGCCAAAACAACCCGATTGATTTGTTCCCGCAATAGGGCATTTTCAGGAACGGCGATGCCGTATTTTTCTGGGCTGAATACCCGTCCACTGGTTTGAAATTTTCCCTTGCCTTCGGTTCGGGCGTAGTAGGCCAAAATTGGTGCGTCATGCACGATGGCGTCAATTTCACCCTGTTCCAAAGCCGCATACATTAAGTCCAATTCATCGTATGTTTCGTGATCAATGGATTGACGCGATAGATATCGTGATGAGGTGGAATCAGTTGTTGTTGCAACGTGTTTACCGCGCAAATCGTTGACGCCATCAACCTGCGCACGCAGGGTCTCGACGGTGAGTGACGCCGTAATTTGAGCCACAAACGCCGACACAACAAACAACCCGACCACGATTAAAACGTATGAAAGCAAACGGCCTGCCGCCGAAAGCGGTGTAAAGATTGTGAAGCTGGCGTTGGTAACGACGCTGACTGCCCACCAAATGCCCTCTTCCAAGCTTTTGGGTTTTTTGCGGCCATCAAAATGGGGATTGCGGCGTTCGAACACAGCAATCAGACCACCTGCCAAGATGAACAGCCCGATCGCCGCCAACATAAGTTTCATCAGTTTTGGGTTTAAAATTGCATCAAAAATTGATGAGGTGTCTTCTGCGCGGGTCAAAATCATGAGGCCAGAATCAAAGATTGGTTGTGAAAAATCCAAAACTTGTTCGCGCGAAGCCGTGATTGAAATATTCGCCGCCGCTGCATCGACAGATCCGCTGGTCACTTTTTCCAGCATTTCACCAAATCGGTTGGCTTCGACAAAGTTTGTTTGGCCGCCTAACTCCTTGGCAACCATGTTCCATAAGTCAATACTGAAACCCGTCCATTCACCATCCACCTTAAAGGCGAATGGCTTACGTTCGATTGTTGAAACGGAAAATTCATTCACTTGCGCTTGCGCGGTGGCGCCCAACATGAGCACAGCCAAAAGCACAGCATTTGTGCCTAATTTACGAAAGATCATAATACACCACCAGAATGATCCAAAACTTGAAGGGTAACTTACCGCCATTGCGCCCCAAAATAAAGAGAATTAGAGTGGTATTTTAAAAGAGGGTTGCCATGACGTCATTCCAAGAATCTGCTCTGTCTGCTTGTGCGGAAATGCGGGCGCTGTTTCCGGCAACGCCGTTGCAAAAAAACGAGTATCTGTCAGGGCTGTATGGCACCGACATCTATTTAAAGCGCGAAGATTTATCCCCTGTACGGTCTTATAAAATTCGTGGTGCGTTTAATGCAATGCGCAAGGCATTGGCCAACGGCGAAGGCCAGCAGTTTGTTTGTGCGTCCGCCGGCAACCACGCCCAAGGTGTTGCGTTTGCATGTGCGCATTTTGGTGTGAAGGGGCGGATTTATATGCCGGTTACCACGCCACAGCAGAAGATTGGCAAAACCGCGGCATTTGGCGGGCAGTCGATTGAAATCATTTTGCAAGGTGATTATTTTGACGAAACTTTGGCCGCGGCGACCGAATATGCGACCGCGCATGGGGCGCATATGTTGCCGCCGTTTGACGATCTTGATGTGATCGAGGGACAGGCATCTGTTGGTGTTGAGATTTTGGAGCAGTTAGGCGAAGCGCCGGATATGATTGTGACACCTGTGGGTGGTGGTGGATTGTCGGCTGGATTGGTTCAGTTTTTTGCGGGCCACGATGTCGATTTTCGGTTTTGCGAACCCAGTGGTGGACGGAGTTTATTTGCGGCAATAAATGCGGGACAATTGGTAACATTAGATACGGTTGATAATTTCGTTGATGGCGCAGCTGTGGCGCGTATCGGTGACAATAATTTCAAAGCGCTGAAAAATCAAAATCCCGATCATGTCTTGGGCATTCCAGAGGGACGTATTTGCGGGACAATTTCCGAAATGCTGAATATCGAAGGCATTGTATTAGAGCCGGCTGGTGCATTGGCGGTGGATGCATTGAAAGATTTGAGAGCAGAAATTCAGGGTAAGAAGATTGTGTGCATTGCGTCTGGTGGGAATTTCGATTTTGAACGGTTGCCAGATATTAAAGAGCGCGCATTGCGTTACGAAGGTTTGAAGAAGTATTTCATCTTGCGCATGCCACAGCGCCCGGGTGCATTGAAAGATTTTCTGAACTTGCTGGGGCCAAACGATGACATCGCGCGGTTTGAGTATTTGAAAAAATCGGCGCGCAATTTTGGTTCCGTTCTGTTGGGCATTGAGAGCAATTCATCTGCGGGTTTTGACGATCTGTGCGCGCGAATGACGGACAATGGGTTTCATTTTGAGGACATTACGAACGATGATGTTCTGGCACAAATTTTGATCTGAGGCGGCGATGATTAATTTCCAAAGTTTTGGTGAATCCAGCGATAAACATCCGTTGTTAATTGTGCATGGGTTGTTTGGATCCGCGCGAAATTGGCGGGGAATTGGGCGAAACCTTTCTGCGGATCGCCAAGTGCATGTTGTGGATATGCGCAATCATGGCGATAGTTTTTGGGATGATGACAACAGCTATGACGCGCTGGGTCAAGATTTGGCGGAGGTGATCGAACATTTGGGTGGGCCGATGGATGTTTTGGGGCATTCCATGGGCGGTAAAGCCGCGATGGTGTTGGCATTAAAGCATCCGGCGCTGGTGAACCGATTAATTGTGGCCGATATTGCACCCAAAGCGTATCAGCATGATCAAGTTTCCAATGTGCAGATCATGAAAAACCTTGATTTGAGTGGCTTTACACGCAGATCAGAGGCGGACGCTGTGTTGGCACAATCAGTTCCTGAGGCCGCTATTCGGTCTTTTTTCCTGCAAAGTTTGATTATTTCAGATCAGGGTAACAGGTGGCAATTAAATTTGGATGCCCTTGGCCAGAATATGGATTTGATTGTTGGATTTCCAAATGTAAGAGGCATGTTTGAGGGTCCATCATTGTTTTTGCGTGGGGGTGCGTCGCCATACGTTTTAGATAGCGATATGTCAGAAATTATAGAGCAATTTTCCAGTGCGGAGTTGAGCACAATTGCAGGGGTTGGACATTGGTTGCATGCCGAAGCACCGCGAGAATTCATTGCAAAGGTCAAAGCATTTCTGGCCTAGGGTATATAGCTGGTGTGTACCGACACATCAGTTAAAAACGCCAATTTTGAAGCGTCGTACAAAGCTATAACTTGGGGTATATCAACATCATTTCTCACACCTGATTCCGCTGATTTTTCCCCGCGTGAGCACATCTCAGAAAATTCATTGAACCCCAAATTTGCAGCACTTCCTTTCAGGAAATGCATAGCTGACGCTAATTCTTGGGCTGTTAGTTCTGCTTTGGCACGAAGATTGTCCACTGCTTCATCGACTTCCTCTATGAACATGACGACGACGTCACCGAAATCTTCGGCACCAATATCATCTTCGAGCTGTTTGACTTGGTCCCAGTTAATCATAATTTTCCCTTCTTTTTAAAGCGCGCTGTTAACAGAGGTCCGTTCGCTTTGTATTGAAGCGTCTCTAGGATAATTGCATTGGTGTTGGCGGTTGTGATGGCATTGGTCCGCCCATCCGATTCGTAAACACCTGATGCAAAGCCACCGTTTTCGGTTTTCGTTTTGCCGACATAATCCATCAATTTTGCGGTATATTCGGTGGCGTAAATCGCATCCCATCCAAAGGCAGCTTTGGTGCTGACTGTGCGTTTGTCTGGGTGTTGCGATCCGTCTTCGGCCAATGCATTCCACGGAGTGCCATTCGCGTAGACTGTATTGTAGAGAAAATAGGGTTCTTGATCGATGTTATCTTCGGATACCGCAGTTACGATGCCAGACCGTTTGTAGCGTTCGTGTTGTGCCCGATAAATACGATGGGCCAATTCTTTGGAATCGAAATCCAAGCCAAATTCAATCGCGGTAAGAATATAGGGTTCTGATACCACATAGTTATGTGCGTCAAATTCGGAAAAACTGCGGCTGTCGATTGCGATTTTTTGGCCTGCGACATTTGCATAGGAAAGGTAGTCATCGTATTTCGCGGCTGTCAATGCATCTAGTCCCAAAAGGTTCACTGCGCGTGCGCCATATTCTTCGTAACCTAAGCGCCCCTCTTGGACACGCTCGGTTTGCCCATTATCGTCCACGCGCGCGCCAAACATTGTACCGTTTGTTAGCATGGCGGAAAAATCCCAGTTCGACAAAATATCACCTGCCGCGCTCGCGTGGTTTGGATAGTCGAAAAGGAGGATATTCAAGGGCACTGTTACGCGTGCGATATCTAACGCCGACCAACCGATTCCGCGTTCGATTGGTGTGTTCGCATAATTGGTCATAACCAAAGTGCGTGTATCATAAACTTTGTTAGGCAGCTTGCCGTCAAACAGTGGCAACCGCGCAAGAGTATGCAAGCTGGCATTCATACGTTGAGCAAAAGTGTGCTTATCTATTATGCCAAGTCGTTGCGCAGAAATGAGCGCCAAAAGGTACGATGCTTGGTCCCAAATAGTTGTTGAGGGGAAGTTATTCACCGCGTTCACCAAACCTGTATCAGGCTGTAAATTCGATTCAAAATATGCCCATGCTGACTGCGCATATTCCAAGTCGACTGTACTGAGTTTTGCCGCCTCGACCAACGCGGTTTGATCGTCAGATTTGGCGATTTTCACGCTGGCTGAACCACGTAAGCTGTTGGCAATACCAGTTTCCATGCTGAGTGCAAAACCAGCGGCCAAGCAAAGACCAATCGTAAATGCGATATGACTGCGTGCTTTTAAAATATTTTGGTGAAAACTCATGCGGTCCTCCGAAATTTTAGGCGATTCTTAACATCCAGTTTTTCAGATTTGATTTCTGCAGGTTTCCACAACGCCGCCGAGATTAAAACTGTCATCGCATAGCCATTTAATGCCGCCCAAAAACCATTCACAATCAACGCTGTTAGTTTTTGCGGGTCGGGATTTAGAAGATGTCCGATCATGGCGTATAAAATGGCGCCACAGCAAAGTGCAAAAACAGTGATTTGTGGTGCGACAAGATAGAGAAAATTGTCGCTGGCACGGCTTTTGGGCGTGACTTTAAATTTGATTTCGCGACCTCTAAGGACAGACCATATCGCCTGAAGATTGAATGAGAAGAACGCCAAATTCAGCATCTTACCCTTACGATTATCCAAGCCCCAAGTCCCCAAAATAGACGCCAATTCATGCACAATCAAAAATGGGAGAAGGTGCCCAAAGAAATCCCAAGAGTATGCCGACACCGGCGCAATTCCTGTGAACAATGCAAAAATTGGGGCCGCGATGAAAATCGTTGTCCAAAGGGGCGCCAAGTACGACCAAAAAGTCATCGCATACATCAATTTTTGGCGACGCGACATACCCGTGGTAAACAAGGGGTTATCGCGCGCCATTATATCCAACGTGCCGCCTGCATATTTATAGCGTTGCATCGCCCAAGATTGCATATCTAAAGGCGACAGCATTTTTGTTTCTACGCCCGGATGTAAGACCGATTTCCAGTTTCGCTCTGTGTCAGATTGCAAGACGATAGAAGTATAAATATCTTCTGATACGTGGAACTTGTAGGGTGTAAATTCGGTGGTGATCGCAAATTCATGCACCAACGCGCGTTCCATCATTTGCTTGCGCTTGGGGCATTCAACATAGCCAGTCATGTTTTCGACGGCTTGATCGACTTGTTGAGAATATGCACGCAACGCCGCCTCCATCACTGCTTCGCGGCGGTGGATGGAGCCAGCGCCGCAACAAAACGAAGCATTCGCGCCGTTGCGGCGGCGTAAAATAACGTCATAAAAGAGCTGTGCATCAGATACGAAGGGATCTTTGCTCAAGGTAATTGGGCCAAATATGTTCTGAAAACCCGTACCTAAAAGTGATCCAATTTTGCCGAAGTAGCGATCGCCAACTTTGTCCAACGTTGTTCCTTCGGGAATATCGTAGAACCATTGTGGCGTTTGAACCCATGCTAAATCCGGATCTCGAAAATAACCCAAAGTGTTTTCGAGCAGCGTTGGAAACACGCGTGTATCTGAATCAAGAATTACCAGAAAATCACCGTCAGTTTGTTCCATGCCATTGCGTAAATTACCCGCTTTGTAACCGATATTGGTTTCCCGTTTTAGGTAATTTGCCCCCTCTTCAAGTGCGACTTTTTTCATTTCATCGCGATTTCCGTCGTCCAAAACATGTACGCGAATGTCGATAGGATGAGGGTAACGCAAGGCCATCGCATCGCGGATTGAGTAGCGTGTAAGTTCGGGGTCTTCTGTGTAAGTTGGAAGGAAAATATCCACACTTAAGACGCGGTCAGATTTGTCAAATACCACCTGATCGCGGCGGTAGGGTGGTGCTTGCTGTGGTGTGTCATTTACAGACCAAAGATTGTGGAAATACAGCAACATACCCACATAGGACAGGGTTTCAGCCATCACAACTGGTATCGAAAACCACAAAGCGTCGTAGTTTAAAGAACTTGTCCAACGCCAAGCCAGGTACCATAGACCCAATCCTGCGGCACATGTTGCAGTGAGTTGCCACCAAAATTCAATCTTGGGACAATGTTCCAATGGAGGGGGAGGCCTGCGGTTTTCAAATTCTGAAAAGTAAAACTGTTTTAGTTTGTGCATGCGATTCCCAAAATTGCGTTTCGTAAAACGATGCGCCAACAGCACTAATTTTTAGTTACCATCCATTCGCTTTTTCTGATCATGCCTTTATCCTTTTTAAACGCATGTCCGTCATACAATTCCAAACAACACATGTTGGGATGAAATGTGCCTCAATTGAAGATTGAAAATGACTCCGCCTTGGTTGCAGAGTCCAAATTGCGATTGCTTGTTGTTGATGACAGTCGCCTTCAGCGTAAATTGGTATCTGTGCATCTTAAGAAATGGGGTTTTACCATTTTAGAGGCCGCTTCGGGAAAAGAGGCATTGGCGATATGTCAAGCCGAAGACATTGATATGGTGTTGTCAGATTGGGTTATGCCAGAAATGTCAGGGTTGGAATTTTGCGAGGCATTTCGCCAATTACCCCGCGAACGTTATGGTTATTTCATTTTGCTGACTTCGAAGTCAGAAAAGGATGACATCGCAAAAGGTTTGGACAAGGGCGCCGATGATTTTTTATCAAAACCAGTTGATCCCGCCGAACTGCGTGCCCGCATCAAGGCAGGGCAACGCGTTTTGGATATGGAAACCAAGTTACAAGTTGAAAACGACCGCGCCAATGCCGCATTGGAAGAGCTGCGTATAATTCATGAAGAAATAAACAAGGATTTGGCGCAAGCTGAAAAGCTACAAAAATCGTTGTTGCCGCCGGCACATTTGGTGACCGAAACGCATTCAATTTCCAACATCTTCAAATCGAGCGGTCATGTTGGGGGCGACATGGTTGGCACCTTTGATTTGGAGGCCGATCGGATTGCGGTTTATTCGTTGGATGTGTCCGGCCATGGCGTTTCATCTGCCCTGTTGACGGTTCAATTGTTTGGTTTGTTTTCCCCGTTTTCAAAGGAGAACAATATTGCGTTTCAATCGGATGGAATGGGTGGTTTTCATATTTTGGAACCACATGAGATTGCAACCGAGTTTAACCGCCGCATGCTTGAAGAAATGGATACCGATCTGTATTTCACACTGGGATATGCCGATATTAATTTGGCGACTGGTGCTGTGAAAATGGTGCAGGCCGGCCACCCATTTCCAGTAATTTTCAATAAAAATAGTGGCGTCCAATTGAAGGGCGCAGGTGGGCCGCCGATCGGTTTGATTGAAGGTATAGAATTTGAAACTTTTAGCTTTCGCATTCAACCTGACGACAAGCTTTTACTGTATTCTGATGGATTGACCGAATGTCAAAACCTGTCGGGTGATTTATTAGACGACGAAGGGTTGGAACGCATTTTGTTGCGTAACGCAGATTCGCATGGCCCAGAGTTGTTGAATGACATTGTATGGGAATTGACCGCGTTCGCCGAAGGGGATGATTTTGGTGACGATTTGTCTGCAATTTTATTCGAATTTTCTGGAAAATCTTAGCCAATTTTACCATTTCGTCATGCTGACTACTTAGCCTGTTTTAGTGCACGATAGAAAGGTAGAATCAATTGGATTGGGCAACACAGATAAAACATACTTTTGTTTCGATAATTGTGTCTGCAATGGTTCTTGCAGGTTGTACGCCATTGTCGCCCAACATGGCGCAACGTGCCGCACAACCCAAGGTTCCCGCTGCGCGAAATTTCACCTCTTTTAGTGCGTCTTTACGATGTATGGATGATCTATTAGTGGCTGCAAAACGGCCTCGGACTTTGATATCATCCACTGGCTTACCTGATCGCACAAAAAAGTTGGCCGTTGGTGCAGATGACATGTTGCTGAACGCCATCAACCAGATGAATCGTAACAGTAAGACTTATATTTTCGTTGACCAGTCTTTAGAAAAAGACGCGGGACAAAATGCAATTTACACACCTAAAGACAGCTCTGTTTCACCAAAATTATATGTCCGTGGCGCAATTTCGCAAATTGATTCAAATGTCGCGTCTAGCACACTGGTTCTTGGGGCCGACGATGAAGGTGTTCGAACAGGACAAGATCGTGTCACACGCAATGGTGATTCAACGATAGGTCGTGGGATGACCATTGTTACCGTTGATATGCACTTGGTTTCTTTTCCAGATAAAACAGTGGTTCCTGGATCATCTGTTGCAAATTCCATGGTGGTCACCACGCGTGGCTTTGGAATTGGGGCAACTGGTCTGATTAATGTAACCGCTTTGGATGCTAGCCTGCAGATCAATCGCGTTGAAAGTTTGGGGCAAGCCGTTCGCAATTTGGTTGAATTGGGTGCCCTCGAATTGATCGGCCGGCATGCCAATGTTGCCTATTGGGAGTGTTTGAATATTCCAGCAGTGAAACAGCGCCGCGCAAACCGTAAAGAAATTATTTTCAGTTCGGCAGGCAAGCCATTTCGCATTCCAGAAGTTCAAAATATGTTACGGCTCTTGGGCTTTTATAGTGGTGATATAACTGGGGGGGTGGATCAACGCACGCGCGACGCAATCAGCCATTTTCAAGCGAACAGCGGATTGATCGCAACTGGTGATTTGAATTATGACACCTATCAACATCTGCTGGAAAAAACCAAAGGCTTTGCACCTCGACGCCGCACTGGCACGCCACAAATATCCGAATTGGCCGTGCAGGATCCTTCTGTGATCATGGCCGCTGCGCAGAATAACTTAAGCGAGAAGCCAGCAGTAATGCCTGCTGCGCCATCACCTAGAACGAAACGTTGGGCGGGTGGTTTTTTTCACGATCAAAAAAAACGTCTTTGAAAATCAAACCCTTGCGTAAAAATTATAGTGTTGGCGATACGTGGCAGACAGTCGTTGATATTCCAAGGGCAGGCTTTTTAAGTTGCTATCATCAATCAGATGATGGGCCAATAACACAAGTTTCACCGATCCAACCGAATGCAGCATTTGCAGTTGGCGAAGGTCAGGAGATATCAATTCCAAACCCAAGCGAGGGGTTCGACATCAAGTTTGAACGTCCGGGTGTTGTTGAAAAATTGATGTGTATCTTGGAGATAAGCACCAAGCCCATGGCCATACAAAATGTCAGGGCAAACAGTGTATTGGGGCCGATGCAGGTGCATTCATTTGAGCAGGTTTTAGATGCTTATCGCAAAAAGGATGCGTATATTCTTTGGGGGCAAATCCAAGACCGTGGTTAGCTGGTTATAAAATCATGTAGGAATGCGGCGTCGCCTTCGGATGCCATGCAGTCAATTGCCAAAGATGGATTCACCCAATGCGCCGTGTGATGTGGTTCTGTTGGCGGTCCTAAACGGCGCACCGCGCGCGCAACAAAGATATGGCATATCTTGCGCGCATGCATGTCGTAATCTGGCATATAGGTATAACGTTGATAGACTCCCAATCGACGCAATGGATGAATGCGCCAACCCGTTTCTTCCATAACTTCGCGATGTAATGCCATGACCGCGCTTTCGCCCGGATCAATTCCACCACCTGGTAGTTGAAGTTCGGAATATGGTTTAGCTTGATGCGTTAGCAACACTTTGCGTTCAGAAAAAATGATGCCGTAGACCCCCGGACGATCCGTGTAGGTCTGATTGGGATCAATAGGGTTACCAAATCTTCTCATATAATTTTCTTATCAAGAAATCGTGGGCGTAAACAGCATTGAATTGCGCTTTGGGTAAAACAAGCATATTGGGGTCTAAATTTTGGATGGATTAGCACAATGACATCAGAGACAATGCCCAAAAATTGGAACGAGAGCGTTCTGCCATTTCAATTGGATGCATCAAATATTCGCGGGCGCGTTGCGCGTTTGGATTCTGTTTTGGATGACGTGTTACGCCAACATGATTATCCTGCGCAAGTTTCGGCGCTGGTTGCTGAGGCAGTTTTACTGACAGCATTGATTGGTCAATCCATTAAATTGCGTTGGAAGTTAAGCCTGCAAATTCGCGGTGATGGTCCAATTCGCATTATAGCCACTGACTATTATGGCCCAACGGACGAAGGTGCGCCTGCGCGTATTCGTGCATACGCCAGTTATGACGCCGAACGTTTGGAAGAAGCGACAGGTAGTGGTTTTGAGAATATCGGCAAGGGTATGTTTGCCGTTCTTATGGATCAAGGCGAACACATGAAGCCGTATCAAGGAATCACACCGTTATCTGGCGGTTCGCTGTCGCGTTGCGCCGAAACGTATTTCGCCCAATCCGAACAATTGCCGACGCGGTTTGAAATCGTTGTTGGCGAATCCGTTGAGCCTGGCCGTGATAAAACATGGCGCGCAGGTGGTGTCATGTTGCAGCACATGCCTAAGGCATCGCCATTGATGGCGAATGATTTGCCCAGTTGCAAAGACGGGTTGTTGAATGCGGACGATTTATTGGATGGTGACGATGATCAAGAAGATTGGAACCGCGTGAATATTTTGCTGTCTTCTGTGGAAGAGATGGAATTGGTTGGACCAAATGTTTCACCCCCGCAATTATTGCATCGCTTATTTCACGAAGAAACACCGCGTGTTTTCGAAGCCCAAGTTGTGAATTTTGGTTGTTCATGTGGTGAAGATAAGGTGCGCAATACGATGTCGATCTATTCGCAAAAAGACATTGAACATATGACTGCGGAAAACGGCATGGTGACTGCTGATTGTCAATTTTGTGGCGCGCATTATGAGCTGGAACCCAAGACCTTGGGGTTTGAAGGTACTGGCGAATAACCTTGCTTTGGTCCAAATGCTGGGCCATGAACTTTGTATGGATTTTAATAGCACTTCATCACGCGATATTGCGCTTGCTTTGTCGCAATATCAGGGCAATCAAGGTACGTCAGATTTTGATCTGAACAAGGACCTGCGCCCAGTTGCGCCAAAATTACGCAATGCTGCCGTTTTGATCCCGATTATTGAAAGGCGTGCTGGATTACAGGTTATTTTGACGCGTCGATCCAGCCATTTGAAACACCATCCTGGACAGATTGCATTTCCTGGTGGCAAGGTCGATCAAAGCGATCCGAGCATATTGGATGCGGCCCTGCGTGAAGCCGATGAAGAGATTGGATTGAGCAGGGAGTTGGTCGAGGTTTTGGGTACCCTGCCACAGCATGAAACGGTATCCGCATTTCAGGTTACACCTTTTGTTGGGTTGGTTTCAGATACGTTTCATCCACGGCCCGAAGTTGGTGAAGTGGATGAGATTTTTGAAGTTCCTTTGAACTTATTTTTAGATCCTCGTAACTTTCGAATTCATCCTCGTGTTTGGTTTGGGGTCGAGCGGCGCTATTTTGCAGTGCCATACGGGCCGTATTACACATGGGGTGCGACGGCGCGGATTTTGCGGATGTTTTGCGATGTGATCGGGGGCCATGATGAAGCTGTCGGTTGATTGGCTAAACAAGCCAGAAATAATTGCGGTTATGAATGCACTGCAAGCCCAAGGGAACCAAGCCTTGTTTGTTGGCGGATGCGTACGCAATGGACTGTTGAACGTTCCTTGTACCGACATTGATATCTCTACGGATGCCCGCCCTGAGCAAACGATCGTGTTGGCCAAGAATGCTGGGTTGAAGGCCGTACCGACGGGGATTGATCACGGTACGATTACAATTTTGGTTAACGGTGAACCATTCGAAGTGACTAGTTTTCGCAAAGATGTGGAAACAGATGGACGTCGCGCTGTTGTTGCTTTTTCTGACGATATTATGGATGACGCACGGCGGCGTGATTTTACGATGAATGCGATTTATGCGCGTGCTGATGGCGCTGTGGTTGATCCATTAAACGGGTTACCCGATTTAAAGGCGCGCCATGTGCGGTTCATTGAAAATGCCGACCAGCGCATTGCAGAGGATTTTTTGCGGATCTTACGATTTTTTCGATTTACAGCGCAGTATGGTGATCCTGCATTGGGAATTGATGAAGACGGATTGGCGGCTTGCGCCGCTGGTTTGAATGGGCTGGAGACATTGGCCAAGGAACGTATCGGCGCCGAGATGCGTAAGATTTTAGGGGTTAGTAACCCTGCACCGGTGTTGTCTGCCATGGAACACGCAGGTGTATTATCGCGCATTTTAGAGGGTGCGAGCGCCAAATTCATTCCAATTCTTGCACATATCGAACGAAATGAGCAAATTCATTGGATTACACGTTTGGCTGTTTTGGGCGGCGCGGATCAAGTGAATGCTTTACGCTTAACCAAAGTTGAAGCCGCGCAGTTGCGGGCAATTAAAAAAGTTATGGAAACAGGAATGCGGCCCAGTGCGGCGGCATTTGAATATGGTGAACTGGTTGCACGTTCCAGTGCATTAGCATTGGCGGCAATGTGTGAAACCGTGCCAGCAGCGGATTTAGAGGAAATGATTTCGCGTGGATTGGCCGTCGTTTTTCCAATTTCAGCACGTGATTTACCCACCTTAAAGGGCAAAGAGTTGGGTGATGCGTTGCGCGTGTCGCGAACACGATGGATCGCATCCGAATTTGAATTGAGCAAAGAGGAATTATTGGCATGACAATATCCACACTTTTGTCGCTGTTTGGTTTTGCGATGGTTGCAGGTTGGACACCTGGGCCGAACAATGCGTTGGTTGCGACCAGTGGTGCACAGTTTGGATTTCGCCGCACGTTTCCACATGTTGCGGGCATCGGTATTGGATTTCCTTTCATGGTGTTTTGCATTTCGTTAGGCTTGGGCGCGATTTTCCAGCAAAGCGCAATCGTTCGCGAAACATTGCGTTTTGTCGGCGTTGTCGTTTTGTTGTGGTTTGCATGGAAGGTCGCAACATCAGGCAAACCAAATGCCCAAAGTGGGCGGGGACGACCGTTTACATTTTTGGAATCTGCGTCATTTCAGTGGATAAATCCCAAGGGTTGGATTATGGCAATCAGCATTTCAAGCCAGTTTGCAGATCCCGCAAGGCCCGTTTTCTCATCCACGGTTATCGCCAGTGTGTTTTTGTTTGTCGGTTTTTCGTCTGCATCAGGGTGGACGTTGTTTGGCACAGCAATGCAGAGATGGTTAACCACAGATGCACGCGCCAATGCGTTTAATTGGACCATGGCGGCGATGTTATTGTTGTCTGTCTTTTTGATTGCATCCAGCCGCTTGAACGTATGATACCAGCCCTTCAACTGTTCTTGTTTGCCGGGTTGTTTTCACCTGGGCCGAATGTTGTTTTATTAATTACGTCCGGCGCGCGATTTGGATTACGCGCGACATTGCCGCATTTGTTCGGCGTGGTTGTTGGTGTCGGCATCATTGGTGGCGTTACTGGTTTTGGTGTTGGCGGCCTGTTGTTAGCCTTCCCAGTATTGGAAATGGCGTTGATGGTTCTGTCGGTTTGTTGGATTTTATGGATGGCGTTCAATTTATGGAAATCCAGTGTTGCAAAACCAAGCGGCACAGATCGACCGATGACGTTTGTACAGGCCATTCTTTTTCAATGGGTAAATCCAAAAATTTGGGCTGTGGCTGTGGCTGCGACTGCCTACTTGATCGGTACAAGCCCTGCCCATCAGGCGTTTGAAATTGGATTTAGCATGTCTTGTGTGAATTTGTTTGTCTGCTTTTTCTGGACAAGCTTTGGGCATCTGTTATCTGGCGTGTTAAGCGGGCCGTTGGCACGCAAATTCTTTTTCCGCGCGATGGCTGGCCTGTTGGCCCTATCTGCGGTTTTATTGGTGGTGAAATAATGGCTGAGTATACAGTTCATAAGTTGGGTCAATTAGGCGACGGGGTCATCGATGACCCGATGGGCGAGATTTTTGCCCCCTTTACCCTGCCCGGTGAACGCATTGAGGGTGACGTGGAGCGCGGGCGTATTGCTGCGGCCAAGATCATTGAACCTGTGGCTGATCGCATAAAACCAGCGTGTAAGCATTTCAAAATCTGTGGTGGCTGTTCAATGCAGCACGCCTCTGATGAACTGTTGGCGACATGGAAAGTGGACAAAACAAAAGAAGCGTTGTCGTTGGCCGGTTTGACGCCTGTGTTCCGTCCAATCATTACCTCACCGCCACAATCACGTCGTCGTGCAACCTTTGCGGCCAAGCGCACCAAAAAAGGTGCGATGGTCGGTTTTCATGGACGCGCATCAGACACGATTGTTGAGATTACAGAATGCCCTGTTTCTGATCCCGCATTGATGGCTGGCATGGATGCGTTTGCGCAGTTCGCCCGTTTAGGTACATCACGCAAAGCAGTTTTGCGCATATCTGCAACAACATCCCTACACGGTTTGGATGTCAAAATTGAAAACGGAAAAGAACTGTCGCCAACAGAAATCGCACAGTTTGCGCAAATTGCCAGTGCGTACAAAATTCTGCGCTTGATGTGGAACGATGATGTAATCGCGCAATCCGACCCGCCGAGCCAAGCCATGGGCGCTGCCCAAGTGGTGCCGCCAAGTGGTGCATTTTTACAAGCGACTGATGCTGGTGAAGCCGCGTTGGTTTCGACGGTTTTGGAAATTGTCGGCAATGCTAAACGTGTGACTGATCTGTTCGCAGGTTGCGGTACATTTGCATTACCAATTGCCAGTCAAGCAGCGGTTCACGCCGTTGAAGGTGAGCGGCCAATGATGGATGCGTTGAATGCAGGTTGGCGCAATGCGGGTGGATTGCACGATGTGCGTGTGGAAACACGTGACCTGTTTCGCCGTCCATTGATGATTGATGAATTCAAGAAGGTCGACGCCGTTGTAATCGATCCACCGCGTGCTGGGGCGGCATCACAAATTGCTGAGCTGGCGAAATCCGACGTGGCGCGCATTGCATTTGTATCGTGTAACCCAGCAACATTCGCGCGCGATGCACGCGTGTTGGTGGATGGTGGATATGAGTTGGATTGGGTTCAAGTCATTGATCAATTTTTGTGGAACCCACATGTTGAGTTGGTCGCACAGTTTACCAAACAAAAGTAAAATTTTAACAGATAGATTTTAGTACCAGTTATGACTTCTTTTCGAACACGTTTGGCCGGTTGGCTGGATGCTCCGCGCATTCGTTACAGTATTTTAGCAATTATTATTGTGAACGCCGTCATTTTGGGAATGGAAACATCGCCCAGCTTGATGGCTGACTATGGCGATTTACTGCATACGTTGGACAACATCTGTTTGGCGGTTTTTGTAGCCGAGTTGGTTTTGAAGTTGTTTGCCAAGGGGTTCGCATTTTTTCGCGACCCATGGAACCTGTTCGATTTCTGTGTGATTGGCATATCACTGGCCCCTGCATCCGAGGGATTATCAGTATTAAGGGCATTGCGTATTTTGCGTGTATTGCGTGCCTTATCGTTCGCCCCGCGATTACGCCGCACCATCGAAGGTTTCATTGGCGCCCTGCCCGGCATGTCATCCGTGATCATTTTGATGGCAATCATCTTTTATATCGGGGCGGTCATTTCCACCAAGTTATTTGCGTCAGAGTTCGGATTGTGGTTCGGATCAATTGGCAAATCGGCCTATACGCTGTTTCAAATTATGACATTGGAAAGTTGGTCGATGGGCATCGTGCGCCCCGTGATGGAAGTGTATCCAAGCGCGTGGTTGTTTTTCGTACCGTTCATTTTGATCACCAGTTTCGCGGTGGTTAATGTGCTGGTTGGTTTAATCGTGAATTCCATGCACGAAGCCCATTCCGAAGAGGAAACAGTAGCAACGGATGCGTATCGCGATGATGTTTTGAACCAGCTGAAAGCCATGTCAAAACGTTTGGACGAATTAGAAGGTTAGCCGCGCTTTGCCAAGGTTGCGACGCCGAGTGTTTCCAAAACTTTTGCTTCGATTTCGGGGGCATTCATGGCAGCGTTTTCGTACATTTGCGCAGGTGTGTCTTGGTCCAGGAATGTGTCTGGGAAAACCATTGAGCGGAATTTAAGCCCGTTATCAAACACACCTTCGTCCGCCAATAATTGCATAACGTGACTGCCAAAGCCGCCAACGGCACCCTCTTCGATTGTGATCAATGCTTCGTGGTTTTGGGCCAAATCCAAAATCATGTCGCGATCCAGTGGTTTGGCAAAACGTGCATCGGCGATTGTTGGTGTGATACCTTTGGCCGCCAGTTTTTCGGCAGCTTTTTCGACTTCTTGTAGGCGTGCGCCAAATGATAGGATTGCGACCTTTGATCCCGTTTGGATCATGCGGCCTTTGCCGATTTCCAGAACGGTTCCGCGTTCGGGCAGATCAATGCCAACGCCTGATCCACGTGGGAAACGAAATGCGCTGGGGCGGTCGTTTATAGATGTTGCTGTTGCAACCATGTGCATCAGTTCCGCTTCGTCAGCGGCGGCCATGACGACGAAATCTGGAAGGTTCGCCAAAAATGCAATGTCAAAACTACCTGCATGTGTCGCGCCATCTGCGCCAACCAAACCAGCGCGATCAATCGCGAAGCGAACGGGTAAGCGTTGTAGGGCCACGTCGTGTACGATTTGATCGTAGCCGCGTTGCAAAAATGTGGAGTAGAGCGCGCAAAATGGTTTCATACCACCCGCAGCCATACCGGCGCAAAATGTAACCGCGTGTTGTTCGGCGATGCCCACATCAAACGTGCGGCTGGGATATTGTTCTGCGAATAGATCCAAGCCTGTGCCGTCAGGCATGGCGGCAGTGACGGCAGTAATTTTGTCGTCTGCGGCGGCTTCCGCAATTAAAGCTTGGGCGAATACTTTGGTATAACTGGGTGCGTTTGATGGTGCTTTGTGTTGTTTGCCTGATAAGACATCGAATTTTGCTACACCGTGGTATTTATCTGATGATGCTTCTGCGGGGGCATAGCCTTTGCCTTTTTGCGTGATCGCGTGGATCAGAATTGGGCCGGTCGCGCGTTCCTTAACGGTACGTAGAACATTCAACAGTTGTTCCATATCGTGACCGTCAATCGGGCCGATATAGGAAAAACCAAGCTGTTCAAACATTGTCCCGCCAACAGTCATATGTTTTAGCATATCGCGGGCACGTTTTGCCCCGTCTTGGAACGGTGATGGTAGCAATGAAACAGCGCCTTTAGCGGCGGCTTTGAGCTCTTGGAATGGTTCACCTGCGTACAGGCGAGACAGGTATGTCGACATGGCACCAACGGGTGGCGCGATGGACATTTTGTTGTCATTCAAGATTACGATTAAGCGCTTGCCCAAATGGCCCGCGTTATTCATTGCTTCGTATGCCATGCCTGCGGACATTGAGCCGTCACCGATTACGGCGATTGCATCGCCCAACCCATGTTCAGGAGCGCCGCCCAAATCACGTGCAACTGCAAAGCCAAGGCCCGCAGAAATCGATGTTGAGCTGTGCGCCGCGCCGAACGGATCAAACGCGCTTTCTGTGCGTTTTGTGAAACCAGACAGGCCACCACCTTTACGAATGGTGCGCATTTTATCGCGACGACCTGTCAAAATTTTATGAGGGTAGCATTGGTGGCTAACGTCCCAGATCAAACGATCCTTGGGCGTATCAAAAACCGCATGAATGGCGGTAGTCAATTCAACTACACCCAGCCCAGCGCCCAGATGCCCACCCGTTTCGGACACAACTGAAATCGTTTCCGCGCGCAATTCATCCGCCAGAGCGTACAGTTGCGGGTCCGACAAATTTTTCATGTCTTCTGGTGCATTGATCCGATCAAGGATCGGGGTATGGGGGCGGTTCGCGGTCATGTTTTTGTCCTAGTACCCTTGTGGAAACATTACTATCACATATTTCGGTTGATAATAAACTGCGCAACTTGGCGCATTGGTTTGGCGCGGTCGCCATAGGTTGATAATGCATCACATGCTTGGTTTACCAAATCTTGGGCACGTGTTTTAGCCTGATCCATTCCCAGCAAAGAAACAAACGTGGCTTTGCCTGCTTGGGCATCTTTTTGCAGGCGCTTACCCGCCAATTTTGCGTCACCTTCGATATCCAAAATATCGTCTTGGATTTGAAAGGCGAGGCCGATTGATTTGGCGTAAAAATGCAATGGGGCAATGTCGTGCCCTGCCATGATTGGGCCAGCAGTCGCAGACCATTCGATGAGCGCACCAGTTTTGTTACTCTGTAGCGCTGTGATTTGCTCCAAGGTCAATGGTGTGTTGACGGTTTCTGCGGCGATATCTTGGGCTTGGCCCAGCACCATGCCTTGCATGCCTGAAGATCGCGCAAGGCCTTGGATCAGTTGTAAAACAAAGGCAGGTTCAATGTGGAGTAATTCTGACAGTAGTTCGAACGCAAGCGATTGCAATGCATCACCCGTTAAAACAGCCGTCGCATCGTCCCATTTCACATGCACAGTTGGTTGGCCACGGCGTAAGTCATCGTTGTCCATACAAGGTAAATCATCGTGGACCAGCGAATAAGCGTGCAGGCATTCAATCGCCGCGGCAGCCTGTAATGCGGCGTCTTTGGGCACATCAAAAATCGCGGCAGAATGTACAGCCAAGAACGCGCGTAACCGTTTGCCACCGTTTAGGACGGCATGACGCATGGGATCAGTCATTTGATCATAGCCACGTATCAGCAGAGCACCCGCCAACACTTGTTCCACGTCATATGCAGTGGAAGCCAATAATGTTTTGAAATCTTGGGGCATAAACCTAGCTTTCGAGTGGTGTTAATCCAGCGGGTTGCCCATCTGTGCCAAAGGTGATTTTGGCGACCTTTTCTTCTGCAGCTTTTAGTTTTGCTTCGCAATGTGCCTTTAGAGCTGCGCCACGTTCGTACATGGCGATGCTGTCATCTAGGGCGACTTGGCTTCCTTCGAGACGTGTTACAACGCTTTCCAGCTCTGCCATTGCCTGCTCAAAGTTCATTTCAGAAATAGGTGTATCGCTCATTGGGCATGCTCCATTAAAACCTTTACGTGGGCGGCCACACTGTCCGCAAGGCTGGGTAAATCATATCCACCCTCTAGAGTCGAGACGACACGTCCCCGACAGTTAAATTCCGCGAATTCACACAGCATCTGCGTGATTTGGCGAAAATCATCAGTGCTGAAGTTCAAATTCGCCAAGGGATCGTTTTCATGCGCATCAAAGCCTGCGGATATAAACAACATTTCTGGTTTATGAGCCGCTAAGCGTGGAAAAATATCACGACTGTAGGCGGTCATCAATTCCACGCCGTTCGTATAGGGTTTCAAAGGCAGGTTGATCACATTGTCATGGGCACCTGTTTCAGATGCTTCGCCAGTGCCAGGCCATAGGGGCATTTGTTGGGAAGAGGCAAACATAATACGCGGATCGTTCCAAACCAAATCTTGGGTACCATTGCCATGGTGAACATCGAAATCCACAATTGCGACGCGCGACAGGCCGCGCATTTCCATCGCATATTTCGCACCGATTGCCACAGTGCCAAACAGACAAAATCCCATTGGGGTTTGCGTTTCGGCGTGGTGGCCGGGAGGGCGTGTGGCGCAAAATGCGTTTTTTGCAGTGCCATCCATAACCATATCCACTGCCGCGCAAATGCCGCCAACACCGCGCATCGCGGCAGTATAGCTGTCTTTGCAAACATGGGTGTCACCATCCAAGGTTACGTGGCCTTGGGCTGGACAAGCTGCTTGAATTTTTGCGACGTAATCCGCAGGATGTGTCAGTGTAGCCTGCTCCACCGTCCCCATTGGAGCCGTCTGGTGTGACAGAGTTGCGAATTGATCTTGTGATAAGCGTTCATTGATGACCTGTAGGCGCGCCACCTGTTCAGGGTGTCCTGCGGGTGTGATGTGATCCATACAATCCGCATGTGTGAAAAATGCCGTCGTCATTAATCTGGCGACAACATGTAACCTGAACCGCGTACGGTTTGCAGGTAACGTGGCATTTTCGGATCTGTTTCCAATTTGCGACGCAGGCGTGTGATTTGTACGTCGACTGCGCGCTCTTGGCTTTGGACGCCATTGCGTGCCAGATCTTCGACCAGTTTGGCGCGGCTGACGGGGCTGTGTGTGGCGGCCGAGAAGATACGCATGAGCGCTGCTTCTGTTGCGGTTAGTTTCACCAATGCCTCGCCGTTCCATAATTCACCGCGCGTGACGTCGTAACGAATTTCGCCCATCTGTAGTGTTTTGGGTGGTGTCACGACTGGTTCTTCTTTGGGGACGCGGCGCAGGATTGAATTGATGCGCAGAACCAGCTCTTTGGGCTCGAAGGGTTTCGTCAGATAATCATCTGCGCCTGCTTCGAGTCCATTGATACGTTCGTTGCTTTCGCTTTTGGCGGTTAGCAGTAAAATTGGGGTGGTTAGGGTTTTGCGCAAATCACGCGTCAGGCTTAGGCCGTCTTCGTCTGGCATCATCACATCAAGAACAATCATGTCGAATTCCAAGCCTGCCAACAAGCGCCGCGCATGAGCCGCATCGCGTGCAGCGGATACGAAAAAGCCATTGCGTGCCAGAAATTTTTGCAACAGGCCACGAATGCGTTCGTCGTCATCAACAATAAGAATATGTGCGTCTGTTAAGCCGGGGCTTAGGTTCATGTATCTGTAATCCGCTGTAATCGTTGTCTGGTTTCGCCGTCCATAATTTTTTCTAACACCAATCGAAAGCCTTGGACAGCCTCTGGTCCTGCGGCGCGGTAAGCGGCGCGCATGCGTTTGCGTTGAGCATCTGATAGTTCGCGCTCCAATGCGATACCTTTGTCCGTCAAAAATAAATTGCGTTCGCGTTTATCTTTGGTGCCGATACGGCTGTCGACCAGATCATCGTCAACCAATTGACGCAATACGCGGTTCAATGATTGTTTCGTGATTCCAAGGATATCCAACAGGTCATTCACCTTTAGGCCCTTATGACGGTTGATGAAGTGGATTGCACGGTGGTGGGCGCGGCCATAGGTATAGTTTTGTAAGATACGATCAGGATCAGATGTAAATCCTTTGTAGGCGAAATACATCAATTCAATCCCCTGCAACAGCTGATCGTCAGTTAAGAATAACATTGCGTCCATACTGATTGGTTTGGTGCGGTTTCGATCCGACATCGTGGCCCCTTGTGACTGCCCAAGTATTAAGTCAGCATTATTGACTTTATAAGAATCAAATGATAGCCCTTTTCAACTTTGGCGCAATATTATGTCCG
>DKMK01000047.1:0-17705 GCA_002469545.1 Rhodobacterales bacterium UBA7416
CCTGTTTTCGACCAATCCAAATTCAACGGCACAGAAACCTCAACCATCCACGGTTGCCCTTTGGCCCACCCATGGTTTTGCAAAACCTTCGCACTGGTCAAAATCGCATCCGGCGCTGATCGCACCAAATCCACACGCCCATCGCCGTCACCATCAACGCCGTTATTCAAAACATCCTCTGGCAACATCTGCACCATGCCAATTTCACCCGCCCATGCGCCCTTGGAACTGGTCGGGCTGAACGTGCCCTTTTTCCACAATGACATCGCCGCAAAAATCTGTGGACGGAACAATTCAGGGCGGCGGCAATCATGCGCCAATGTCGCCAGCGCGTTCAACGTATTAAACCCACCTTGGTTCGCACCAAAATCCGTTTCCATCGCCCAAAACGCCAACAACACGGGCGCGGGCACGCCATAATTCGCCTCGGCCTTTTTAAACGCACTGTTGAATTGCTTACGCTTGGATGCGCCAACCTTCAAACGGTTCGATGAAACCACACGCCCGGCGAATTGGCTAAAGTTCTGGCGAAACACGGCCTGTGATCGATCCAGCTTCAAAACCTTACCGTCGGCCTTTACGCCTGCAAAAAACTTATCCGCATCCGATTTCGAAAACCCATTCGCACGCGCTTCTTTCTTTAACCCGTTAACAAACCCGCCAAAGTTGCCGCCGCATTTCGCATGCGCCGCGCCGCCAAATGTCAGCGCCACCGCAACAGTCAAAGAAGAAATCAATTTCATACCAAAGCTCCAAATAAATAAAGGCGCCCAATTGGACGCCTTTATAATGTGCTTACTTTTGAACGTTAAATCAAGACTTCCAACCTGTGATATGTTTGATTTCACAGAAATCCTCGATACCCCATTTGCCGCCTTCACGTCCGTTGCCGGATTGTTTGTAGCCACCAAATGGTGATGGGCCTGCGCCGCCGTCACCGTTAATACGGATCATGCCCGCACGCATTGCACGTGAGGCACGTTTGGCTTTGTCCATGTCTTGCGTTTGAACGTAATCGGTTAAACCGTAATCCGTGTCATTGGCCAACTCATACGCATGCTCTTCGCCATCAAACGGCATCATGACCAAAACAGGGCCAAAGATTTCGTCGCGACCAACAGTCATATCGTTCGTTACATCAGCAAATACCGTCGGACGAACAAAGTAACCTTTGTTCAAGCCTTCAGGACGACCCAAACCACCAGCAACCAAACGCGCGCCTTCTTTGATGCCTTCGGCGATCATGTCCTGCACTTTGTTGTAATGCGCTTCTGATGCCATGGCACCCATGTGGGAACCTTCGACACTTGGATCACCAACTGTGTGGGCGTCCGCTGCCGCTGCCGCAATTTCAACAGCTTCGTCGTAATATGAACGCTCAACCAACATACGCGTCGGCGCGTTACAGCTTTGACCCGAATTGTTGAACACGTGCATCGTGCCACGTTTAACGGCTTTCTCATCTGCATCGGCAAATACGATATTCGCACCCTTGCCGCCCAGCTCTAACACAACACGTTTTACCGTATCAGACGCTGCTTTGTTGATCAGTGCACCGGCACGTGTCGAACCCGTAAAGGAAATCATATCGATATCCTTGTGGCCGGACATTTGCGAACCAACACCAATGCCGTCACCATTGATCAGGTTGAAAACACCCGCTGGCACGCCGGCATCATGCATGATTTCTGCGAAAACATAGGCCGACAAAGGCGACATTTCAGATGGCTTCAAAACACAAGTCGAACCGGCGGCAATCGCTGGGATAACCTTCAGGAAGATTTGGTTCATTGGCCAGTTCCAAGGCGTGATCAAACCTGCAACGCCGATTGGCTCTTTCAGGATTTTCTCTGTCGGGAAACCATCCAACTCTTCTTCAAACTCAAACTTTTCCAAAGTGTCGATGAATTTTTGAATGTGGCCAGTACCGCAACCAACTTGTTGCGTGCGTGACAATGAAATAGGCGCGCCCATTTCCATTGTTGTGGCTTGGGCTACATCTTCTTCATGTTTTGCATATTCGGATTGAATGGACTTCAACAATGCAATGCGTTCAACCTTTGTTGAATGCTGCCACGTACCAAATGCTTTGCGTGCTGCTGCAACTGCTGCATCTGTATCTGCTTGATCGCCCAATGAAATGGTTGCAACCGCTTCTTCTGTCGCAGGATTGATAACAGCAAAGTCGTTTGCTTTGGCTGGGTTTACCCATTCGCCACCGATATAGAACTGACGTTTGTCTAACATGATTCACCTATGAATTTGATTTCACGGTGACCCTGACATTGCTGCGGTGAAATGGCAAGTTTGAACGCGACGCTGAAATATAACAATTTCGACACGCCGCGTTCCAAAAGGGCCCAATGGGCCCCTAAGTTAGCTACGCGGAGGGAAAATCCCTCTCAGCGCGATGCACCAATTCATGCCCAACGATGGGCTTGTCTTGGTAAAGGTTGCTGAAGCTGGCACCCCAGTTGGGGAAATCATACCGGGATCCATCACCTTGTTTGGTGGGCCTTCATGATAAATGTCATGATCCAAATTTGGAATGGCCAGAAAATCCGTACCTGGGCCGTTTTTATTCGCGTCATCATTGGTTGCGTTCACATCGTGGCTGTGTGACGCCAATGCATTGGCAGGGATCGAAGATTGCTCAGCTCCGCCTTTTTGGCCCTGTTCAACACGCGCCAAACCATTCCCAGTTCCAACACCAACAAGGCGACGGCCACGTAAATCTGGCAGCGCCATCGATGTTCGCCCGTCACCACCGTACATTGTTCCAATGATGGAATACAGCGAAGTATTACTGTTAATAGGTAACAATTGACCCGCCGCTGCCGACCAACCAAGTGGGCAGTAATTATTACCAAAGTTGGTAACTTGGCCAATGTATGGTTCTGCTTGTACGGCCGTGGGTGCAGCTGCTACTGCCAAAACGACGGATGCGATTTTAAGACTTGATAGAATATGTTTCATGTAATTCTCCTTTGCTTGATTAAAATCAAACTATCAAAACTTAATTGCGCGGTGGGTATGCACCAAACAACGAGATACACGTTTTCAGGCCCAAAAACGGGCTGACTTTTGTAACGGGGGCACTGTTACCAGTGTTTCCAATCATACCAGGGTCCATAACTTTGTTTGGCGGGCCTTCATGGTAAATATCAAAATTAATGTCCGTAATCGCCAGAAAATCCGTACCTGGGCCATTTTTATCCGCAATTGCATTGGTCGCGTTAACCGCGTGATTGTGCGAAGGCAGATGATTACTGTTCAATGTAAATGTCTCTGAACCGCCTTGCTGTCCTTGGTTAACAGTGGTCAATCCTGGCCCGCTGCCGATACCGATCGCTGCGCGACCACGTAAATCAGGCAGACCAAACGTCGTACGGCCATCACCGCCGTACATTGTACCTAATAATGAAAACAATGCGCTGTTTGAACTAATTGGCAACAACGCACCATTCGCTTCGGCCCAGTCACGTGGGCAGAAATTGCCTGCAAAATACATCATTTGTCCTGTAAATGGATCAGATTGCGCTTTCGCCGGTGCGGCGGAAAAGCTGGCTGTAGTTGCTGCTGCGCATGCTATATAAGAAATGTTTTTTAGAATTTTCATTGTATTCCCCTGTTGAAGTTAACGAATGAAAAATAAAGTAAAAACCATATTTTACTTCATTCTTCGAGTTGATATTGAAATGTACTTTTCAACCTGTCAAACTAATAAGTGAAAAATAGTGATATGAATCACCTTGTGGGCGAGTAATTGGACTCACCGAGCCCGATTTCGGTGTTTTTGGCACCTTTCTGAAATACGCGACAATATACACCGGAAACACAGAATCTATTCGTTTGACGCCGTTGCAAGGGCTGGTAGTCTCGCCTCTCACAAAGGAGTCTCCCCCAATGGCATTACGCATTAACGACACAATCCCAAACCTTAACGTTGAAACAGATCTCGGTACGTTTGACCTCCACGATTGGTTGGATGGCAAATGGGCAATTCTGTTTTCCCATCCCAAGGATTTCACACCCGTTTGCACCACAGAATTTGGCGCAGTTGCACAGCTCAGCAATGAATGGGCTGCACGTGACACCAAAGTCATGGGCATTTCCATCGACGGCGTTGAAGATCACAAAAATTGGAAATCAGACATCGAACAAGTTGCAGGCACAAACGCTGGCTTCCCAATTATCGCTGACACCGACCTGACAGTCGCCAAAGCATTCGACATGCTCCCAGCCGAAGCATACATGCCCGACGGTCGCACACCAGCAGACAGCGCAACAGTGCGTTCAGTTTTCATCATCGGTCCTGACAAACAGCTAAAACTGTCCATGACTTACCCGATGAATGTTGGCCGCAACTTCGCCGAAGTTCTGCGTGCATTGGATGCCTTGCAAACTGCTGCGAACAGTGGCGTTGCAACACCAGCAAACTGGGAAGTTGGCCAAGACGTGATTATCCCAACAACACTCAACAACGAAGACGCTGCCGCAAAATTCGGTGACTTCGAAACTGTTCTGCCATACTTGCGCAAAACAAAACTGCCTGCATAAGCAGTACAGTTTGAATTTTATATGCGGCGGTTTCACAATGAAATCGCCGCATTTTTTATGCTTTATGCAGATTTACGACCAGTAAAACGGTAACGCCATTCACGATATAAAACCAAAAATCTAAACCAGTGAAACCTAAAACAAACGGCGCAATTACAAACACAAGGCCGACAATAAAATCAACAGCCAGATGTACCTTGTATGGCAGGACGCGAATAACACCCAAATGGTGATCCGTCAAAATTGTCAAAACCAGCGCAGCCACCCCCGTCACAACAGACAATGTAAACGCTAAGGGATGCGAGGTCCCCAATCCTAAAATGAACGGCAATCCAATCAAGGCAAGCGCGACTGGATAGTCAAGATAGGCGTGAATTTCTTTGGTAATAAAACGTGGTATCATAGTTGATTTCCCTCTACTAAATGAACGGCAGCGCCGCAGATAGCATTGGTATAATCACAATTTACTGTCCTAGATATGTGCGTAAATTCAGAAAACCATGCAGATCGTTCGGATTAATGCACGATTGGTGCGGTGGACATCTTTTTGAATTCAGCCGGCGTAAATCCCGTTTCCTTCTTAAATGTCCGCGCAAATGCACTGTCAGATGCATATCCCGCACTCAACGCCGCATCTGTCAGGCTTCTTTGATCCGTCAGTTCCCGTTTGGCCAATTCCATCCGCCAACTTTTCAAATAATTCATTGGTGTCATTTGCATCTTCTTTTGGAATAAAACGGCAAAACTGGTGCGTGACATCCCTGCCTTAGACGCCAAGGTTTCCACTGTCCAAGAAGCTGCTGGATTTGCATGAAATGCCGACAATGCACGGCTCAGGTTTGGATCGGCAAAACCAGCCAAACCCCATTTTGTGGCTTCATTATCTTGAATGAAACTGCGAATGGCCTGCGTGAAAATCGCCTCGGACATTTTCAGGGCAATCAAATCTCCGCCCATCTTTGCGCCACCGGCCTCGTCGCCAATCATGCGCAACGTTGCTTCCATCCACTTTCCAGCGACCTCACCATAATTTCGCAAATGAATATAAGGCGGCAAGCGTGCCATCAACGAATGCTTGGCGTGTGGGCGTAATGAAAAATGCCCACAAATCAATTCTGTTTCAAGCGTGCCATCGCCCTCACCATAAATCAAAACACCCGAACCCGTATAACCCGATTTCTCGATCACGGTGTCCAAGGCTAATGTATCGTCTTGTGTATCAACGCTGCAAAACAATTTATGCGCAGCGCCGTGGGGAATAATGATCAAATCACCCTGCGCCAAACTGACAATCTCGCCGGTTCCTTCGACTTTAACCAAACAGCTATTGCGATGTGCAAAATGAAACCGCGCAACGTTTTCATACGCTGGCACGGCAACACCCCACGGTGCACTAAACGCTGTACGAAAATACAGCGTTCCTTTGATAGAAAGGTTCGTCAAAATATCACTAAGAAAATCGAGCATAATCCAAGTTACAATAATAACAGAGATAGTCCAGATACCTGAACGATCTGCATGTAATTACGCTTTAACGACGGCAATCACACAAATCTCGATCAAAATTGCCTCACGTGCCATGTTAGCCTCTACACAAGCACGCGCAGGTTTTTCGTGATCGGCAATCCATGCATTCCAAACTTCGTTCATCGGCGCAAAATCATTCTCAATATCGCGCAGGAAAATCGTAGTGGACAAAATATGGTTACGATCCGACCCAGCATCCGCCAGCAACGCATCAACCTTGGCCAAACAATCCGCGGTCTGTGCCGTGATATCAACGGTCACATCGTTTGCGACCTGCCCGGAAAAATAGATCGTTCCATTGTGGATATTGATCTTACTCATACGTTGGGTCGATTGTGCGCGGGTGATACTCATGGCTGGCTCCTTTGTTTTCACCAGCGTTAAGTCACCGCGCACAACCTGTCCAGTATTAGTGTGACAACAACACAGGCACTGTCATATATTTCAACAGGTGATTTGTTGTGGCACCCAAAACGAAATCATATACGCGTGAATGACCATACCCACCGGTAACGATCAAATCAGAACCGGAATTTGTGGCCTCATTTAACAACTCGTCCCCAATGGATAAACGGCTGGGATCGGTATGCAAAATTTCAACCTTGGCTCCATGACGATCCAATGCGACGGCCAAATCAGTGGCCGATTGTTCGATGCGGTTGTTTTTCATACCTTGCTTGCCAACCCAAAAGATTTTGGTTTTTTTCGCATCTTTGATCAGGGGCAGGGCGTCATGGGCCGCACGCGTAGATTCGCGCGTCGCGCTCCAACCCATCAAAATGCTTTTGCCGACGTCTTCAAAGTCACCCAAATATGGCATCACCAAAACAGGCCGACCTGAACCGCGCACGGCACGCTCAACTAAACTGCGTTGATCGGGGCGTTCGTTTTTCGGATTTGATTGACCAATGATAATTAAATCTGATCCCAACCAATCAGGCAACACACCAGATTCCGAATTCTCATTCAGCAAATCAATCTCGCGCCATTCGGCCACAAAATCTTCTGGATTTGTGACGCGCTCAAAAATCTCTTTGATCTGGGTCGATGTATCTTGCTGATCGTTGTGAAACGCCGTCATTTGCGGAACAGTGGTTGCTGCCATCAAGTCCGTATAAACTTCCATCGTGCCCATTGTGTGGACGCCGATTAAATGCGCGTTGAATTTTCGCGCGACCATGGCGGCGAATTTGCACAGGCGTTCGGCGTTTTGCAGGCTTTTGATGCTGACTGTAATCGTGCGATATGACATAGGGTGTACCTTTCAATTTGTGCAATCAGAATGGCATGCCCTCAACCACCGGTCTTTGACTCAGATCAAAGGTTTCAATCCTTTTCACAGCGCTTGCAATTCTCCATTGCCTACGTTTTACTCCGCCAAAATCCCACCAAAAAGGCAACTGGTATGACAAATCCATTTCCACACGACAAAACACTGACCAACGATTTGTTAGATTGGACCAGGGATCGGATTGCCAAAATTCCCAACACCCAATACGGTGCAAAACCAGCCGATGAACTGGAAAAATGCTTTGGTCATGCAATCACACCATCAGGTGTCGGTGGCACAGAAAGTTTACGTATTTTCACTGATGAAATCATCCCAACCGTACGCTCACAAAGCAGCGCCACAAACGTCGCCTATGTTCCTGCATACCCATCACCTGCCGCACTGGCATTTGATGCGGCCCTTGGCAGCTCGGGTATTTTTGGCGGTACATGGGAAGCAGGCTCAGGCGCAATCCACGCCGAAAACCAAGCACTGGCTTGGCTGGCGTCCTGTGCAGGATTCCCTGAAACAGCAGGTGGCGTTTTCGTGTCCGGCGGAACTGTCGGAAACCTGTCCGCGTTACACGCAGCCCGACATAAATGGCGCGCAAATAATACATCAGACAAACGTTTGGCCGTTCTCGCCTCAACCGAAGCACACTCGTCTATCAAAGCAGTCCTTGACGTGATGGATGTCGAATTGATCAAAATGCCAGTAGACGACAACGGCGAAATGATTTTGGACGCCTTGTCCGATGTCGACACATCCAATGTCTTCGCGATCGTTGCCAATGCAGGCGCCACGAATTCTGGTGCCGTCGATGACATCTCTGCCTTGGCAGATTTTTCACAAAAACACGGCATTTGGTTGCACCTTGACGGAGCCTACGGTTTGGCGGCTTTGGCGTGCCCCGAAAACCGCAAAACCTTCACCGGTATCGAACGCGCAGACAGCTTCATCGTCGATCCACACAAATGGCTTTTTGCACCCTATGACGTATGTGCTTTGGTTTACCGCGATCCACAAATCGCCGCCAGCGCACACGCCCAACACGCGGTGTACCTTGATCCAATTCGCAAGGATAATTGGAACCCCACTGATTACGCCATGCACTTGTCACGTCGTGCACGTGGCATGCCTCTTTGGTTCTCATTGGCCACATACGGCACGGATGCCTATGCGCAGGCGATCAAAATGACCATTGATGCCGCTCAGGCAATCGCTGACTGGATTGACGATCAGGAATATTTGGAACTGTCCGTTCGATCTAAATTGTCGGTTGCCGTGTTTCGTCCAAAAAACATGACTGACGATGAAATCGACTTCTGGGCTGAAACACACCGGGATAACGGAACGTTGTTATGCATGCCAACATCATGGCAGGGGCGTAAACATTTGCGCATTTGCTTGGTCAACCCAATGACAGACGTAGATCAAATCACGACGTTATTTGCGAGTCTAAAGGGGAAACCCTAAACTTGGCGCATGGCCACAGTTTGTAAAAAGCGGGTAACGCCATCAGCACAACATCCAAAGGCAGCGTCATCGCTGTCTTCTAATCCCAACGTCGTTGCCGTTGATCCAGAATACCCCATTGACCAGTTCGAAAACAACCGTTCGGGTGTCTGTCCTTGGCTCAGTATCGTAAAATTATAATGCCGATTATCGCCCTGTAAATTCTGGGTCAATTGATCTACTTTACTTTTGCAGCCTTCATAATACTGCACGTAAAAACCCGCTTCACGATGCAGAAAACCAGTCACTTGATGTTCAGAATTAGCAGCCATCGCAACGCGCAAAATATCTAAATCCGTTATGCTAAAATCGCGATGCGTGCATCGACTATGATAAAGTATATATTCAATCATTTCGCCCACCCAAGCTTAAGCTAGGGTAACGAACGGTTAATGGATTGTGAACAGCCAAGTAAATTCATGGTTAATTCGGCGATATATTGAATGCATGCCAGATTTTAATCCCGCAAACCTAAATGCGCAACCACCCGTCTGGCGTTATATCTGGGTTGTTTAACTTTGGATCGCCAAACCACGCCTTGGGTGCAATCACATGTTTATCCGCATTGGCATTTAACCACGCACCCCACCATGAAAACGAACTGTTGGCGATAATGTTATGCTTGCACAATGACATCAATCGCATGTCCTCAAAATCTGCAGCACCTGAATTATGATCCACCACAATCGTCGGTGCTGGTAATTTCAAATTTTCACGCGCCCATTCGGGATCATCGGAAAAAACATAAATCTGTGGAACCTCATCCAAACGCTGCAATAACGCTTCAACAGCTGCCGTATAATACGCTTCTGAACACACGGTATACGCGGCCAAATCCAGATAATCCCCACGACGTACATGCAATGAAACAGACGTTTTTGACTGTATTTCATCCGCCAATTCCGCATTGCGCCCAGTCGCCTTAGGAAAGGTGAAATCAGCCCGAATTTGCGACGCAACATCTGCGAAATACTTCTCGCTCTGCCAATACCCATGCAGATACGTGTCATCCTCAATCGCGGTAAACCCCCGATGATATCCCAACCCTTTCTCGCGGCAATACTTTGGCGAAGACCCAAAATAACGCCACATCATATAACGCAACTTTCCGTCAGTTTCCGCAGGCGGCATCTGAGGCGGATGATTTCGCGGTAAATCAAACAAACCGCAAATGCTCCCCATGCCCTTTGCCAATGCCTTGCGATCATCGATCACCACATCGACACCCAGCCGCAACGACAACGCACGCGCCGTCGCATATTGGAACATCTGGTTCCCAGTATAGCCTAAAAATCGCGTATAAATCATGATACACCTTTTGCAGACAATCGGCGTACATGCGCGCGATACGTCGCGCGCGCTGTCACACGTTTTAATTCTTGGCTGATGGATTTCTTGGTTTGTATTGTACTGCCACCCACGTCAAACGCCGCCGATCGCGCACCAGAATTCATAACGGCTAAACTGTCGACGCCGGTCATCCAACGCATCTGTAAAAACGTGTCCACTGGGCGATCAAACGGCGCACTGGCGTCCAACAATCGCTGCGCCGCATCACGTCCAATTAAATACATCGCGGTGGTTAATCCCAAAATCTTTGGGCGGATCAACTGCATATCACCGCTGGTTGCAATAACGTCACTGGGGCGTTCACGATGCTTGATTGGCACGCGGATTAAACTGTTGGTATTGGCGTGTGGCGCAACCAACGCCGCCATCTGCTGAAAATCACTGGCTTCAATGGCCACATCATCTTCGGCGACCCAAATCATTTCCGCATCAGATGCAATCAACGCTTTCCACACATTGCGATGGCTTAAAAAACACCCCAACTCACCCGCTTTACAATCAAACGGAAAATGCGGTTTTACCAATCGCGGCTGATACGCTTCATCACGCTCTTGCTGACTTAATGCGGCCCCATCCACAGCAGGTAAAACCTGTGCATTTGGCAGAACGGCCATCAAATCGCTGACCAAGCCCTCACGCTCGGTAGAGCGGGCCAAATGCAGGATGAAACTTTGCATACATATTACTCCGATTTGGGCCACAATAACTGTGTTTTTGCGGCGTGTAACGCAAAATCCACCCAATCAGGTGGCTGATTTTCGATTGATATCGCTGCAAAAGCCCGTTTAACTTAGTGATTTAAATCACAGTTTTTTGCGCCATTTGGTTCTATTTTATGCCCACCCAATAGATTGGATTGATTATGGCCTTTTACAAAAGAATAAAAGATTACAAAGATTTCGAATTTATCGACGGAACCACTTTTCCGTATCCTGACAAGAAAAGCAAAATCGCGCAAAACTTGCGACGCTTGCGCAACGACATTCGCGCACAGATCACACGCCAAAAACACGACAGCCTCGTCATTGGTTCATGGAATATCCAAAACTTTGACAACGGCCTACCACGCCTAGACGAAAGCTATCACTACATCGCAGAAGTCATAGATCACTTCGATATCTGCGCAATCCAAGAGGTAAACGACGACCTCAGCGGCCTCGTCCGCGTCACCAAATTGCTTGGCCCACATTGGGATTATTTCGTCTCCGATGTCACTTTGGGCGATGGCGGCAATTCCGAACGCATGGCCTTTGTGTACAACACGAACAAAGTGTTCTTTCGAAACCTCATCGGCGAAGTCATCCCCGAAGGCGACACAATTGCGCGCAACCCATTCTTTGCGTCATTCCAAGCAGGATGGTTTCGCTTCACACTTTGCAGCAGCCACGTCACATTTGACGGTAATTTGAATAAACGTCGCGCCGAAATATTGGCGGTCTCAAATGTTCTGGAAAAACGCGCCTCAAAACAACGCGACGTTTTCATCTTCTTGGGTGACATGAACATTAAGGAAAATGATGACACCGTCTTTCAACAAATGCGCGCCAACGGTTGGGACGTCAGAGATTTCGAAAACACAACAACCGGAAAATCCTCTTCCGCCTACGACAAAATCAACTTCACCAAGGACGTAAATCGTGTCGAACACCTAAACCACGGCAAATACGATTGGCGCAATTCCGTTTTCCGTGAACAGGACAAATCATTCTACGAAACCATAAAATTCGCCCAACGCGGCAAAGGTTTCGGCGACCACCACATGTCAGATTACCGCCATTGGTACAGCCTAGAAATGTCCGACCACTTCCCAATTTGGCTAGAGCTGGAAACGGATTATTCTGATGCGTATTTGGAAGAGATTGAGAACGGGTAAAAGCACAGAGGTTTAGCCCCGCGCGGAATCAAGGCGAACCCGCCGCACATCGCTGATCCGCCCCTTGGATCGGCGATTTGCATCTGTTGTGTCGATCACTGAAGATCACTCCACTTCGGGTGGCGCCCGCCGCCTGCGCCCGCTGATGCGGCAGGGATTGCAAAGCAATGCCCGAGAGCATTTCCCTTCCCCCCGGGAAGGCGTTCCACGCCTCCCCAAGCGAAGGCGCTGGTGTTAAATTATTCAGCGTCCTTGTTTGTAAGGCGCTTGCTGTTTACGTCTACTTGTTTCCAGAACTCTAATGTTTCTTCATCTTCATCATGGATATAATCAGGATCTTGATAAATATCTAAATCCAAGCATAAATTTCTATCGCTTAATAAACGAAGGGTTTCGCTATCTAATGGTTGACCCGAATTGAAACATTCCAACCAAAGCCCACAGAATACAGTTAGCTCGTAATCTTTATGTAGTTGCCGCCAAATATTTGGATCATCTGGTAGCATAGCGATGAGCTCTTTGATCTGTGAATTTAAATCGCCAGGAGTTCTATATTCAACAGATACTATCCATTTTGCAAAATCGCGAAAGTGGCGTTGACCAGTTCGATTGAAATAACGCTCATTTAAATCTCCAATTGCATGTGACCTTGTCGGTGCAACACCAAGAAGTTCGGTGATTTCTTTAGGATCGAATTGTTGATCGCGCGTCTTTCCAAAAATTCTGAAAGATGCGACGGATTTTTTGAGAACGCCCATGGGTTTCCTTTGTATATATCCCTCTTGATACAAAAAAGGCCCCGCAAACGCGAGGCCTTTCCAATTTCTACCCCCACAAACGCGGGGATGAACAGAAGACTTAGTCTTCTTTTTTCTCTGCTGAAATCTCTTCGCCAGTTTCCTGATCGATAACTTTCATAGATAAGCGCACTTTGCCGCGATCATCAAAGCCCATCAATTTCACTTTAACTTTTTGGCCTTCTTTAACCAAATCGCTTGGGTGATTAACGCGCTCGTTTGCCATTTGTGAAACGTGCACCAAACCGTCACGCTTACCAAAGAAGTTTACGAATGCACCGAAATCCATAACCTTAACAACAGTACCTGTGTAAACAGCACCTGTTTCTGGCTCTGCTGCGATTTCCATGATCATTTCTTTTGCTTTTTCAATCTGCTCACCGTTTGAAGATGCGATCTTGATCACGCCTTCGTCGTCGATGTTCACTTTGGCACCAGAAACTTCACAAATCTCACGAATCACTTTACCACCAGAACCGATAACTTCGCGGATTTTCTCTGGGTTGATTTTGATCGTCTCAATCCGTGGCGCATGCTCACTGAATTGACCTGGTTCAGTCAACGCATTCGCCATTTCGCCCAAGATGTGCAAACGACCGGCTTTGGCTTGGTCCATGGCTTTTTCCATGATTGCTGACGTGATGCCCGCAACCTTGATGTCCATTTGCAATGAAGTGATGCCGTTTTCAGTACCAGCAACCTTAAAGTCCATGTCGCCCAAGTGATCTTCATCACCCAAGATGTCACTCAAAACCGCGTACTCGCCGCTGTCTTGTAGGATCAAGCCCATCGCAACACCAGCAACTGGCGCACGCAATGGAACACCAGCGTCCATCATGGACAAAGACGCACCACAAACAGACGCCATAGAAGACGAACCATTTGATTCCGTGATTTCTGAAACCATACGGATTGTGTATGGGAATTCAGTTGCAGGTGGCAGAACCGCCTGCAATGCACGCCATGCCAATTTACCATGACCGATTTCACGACGACCTGGGCCCATGCTACGACCACATTCACCAACTGAATAAGGAGGGAAGTTGTAGTGTAGTAGGAAGTTCGAACGGTATGTACCGCTTAGCGCGTCAATCATCTGCTCGTCATCGCCAGTACCCAATGTGGTCACTGCCAACGCCTGAGTTTCACCGCGTGTAAACAAGGCAGAACCGTGCGTACGTGGCAAAACAGCCGTTTCAGAAACGATCGGACGGATTGTCGTCAAATCACGACCATCAATACGCTTACCAGTTTTAACAACGTCACCACGAACAACTTCGGATTCAAGTTTCTTCAAACAAGTCCCAAGGTTCGTGTCTGCCGCTTGCTCTTCGCTCAACGCTGCAATGATTGCCGCTTTGGCATCAGACAACGCAGTCGTGCGTTCTTGTTTGTCCAAGATTGCATAAGCACCGCGTATGCCAGCTTCGCCAACAGATTTAACCGCTGCATACAAATCAGAATAATCAGCAGGTTCGTAAACATACGGCTCTTTTGCTGCATCTTCGGCCATGTCGATGATCATATCGATAACAGGTTGGATTTGCTCATGCGCAAAGTTAATCGCACCCAGCATCTCTGGCTCTGTCAATTCATACGCTTCAGACTCAACCATCATTACGGCGTCTTTAGTACCAGCAACAACCAGATCAAGGCGTTGATCAGGATTGTTTTTCAATTCGTGCATGTCGTCACATGTTGGGTTCAACACATACTGACCGCCTTCAAAACCAACGCGACAGTTTGCGATTGGGCCCATGAATGGTGCACCAGATAGTGTCAAAGCAGCAGACGCTGCAATCATCGCAACCATGTCAGGATCGTTAACCAGATCGTGTGACAAAACAGTCAGCGTAACTTGTACTTCATGCTTGAAGCCAGGAACGAACAAAGGACGGATCGGACGGTCAATCAGACGCGCAGTCAACGTTTCTTTTTCAGTCGGGCGTGCTTCACGCTTGAAGAAACCACCTGGGATTTTACCCGCGGCGTAATATTTCTCTTGGTAGTTCACAGTCAAAGGAAAGAAAGATTGACCTTCTTTTTCTTTTTTCGCGAAACATACAGCAGCTAAAACAGATGTTTCACCATACGTGGCGATAACCGTGCTGTCTGCTTGACGAGCAATCTTGCCCGTTTCCAATGTCAGCGTCTCTTCGCCCCATTGGATGGATTTTTTAACTTCTTTAAACATTTAAGTTTCCTATCAAAGGAGCAATCTTCGGCGTTCCGAAGTCTCCTATTATAAAGTGGCCCCATTGCCACCGACCTTAATCCTCTTGGTGAATGCACAGGTCAAAGCATCACATTCCAGATATGAGGGCGTATACAGGGTATTTCTGGATTTGGGAAGGGGTAGCGATTCCACTTCACTTCTGGCTTGTTCGCCAGAACAAGCCGCGCCTTCCCTTCCCCCCGGGAAGGCGTTCCACGCCCTCCCAAGCGAAGGCGCTAGTGTTGTTCTTAATCAAACAGACATCGGAACGCCCAACACCAGCCGCCCGCGGGTGGTGCGAAACGCGCCGCCCATGGGGAACGCGCCGCCCATGGGGTATGCGATTTTGCAAAGCAATTTCGCTGGGTCGGCGCGTGGCTGGGCGCGGCCCAGCTGGGTGGAATAACGGGTGTAAGTTTATTTACCCCTAATGCCAAAAGGCTAATTAATTATCAGTAGGCAGATCAACGAATGGACAATTCTTTTTCAGCGCCTGTGCAAGTGATTGATGCCCTTTGTAAAGATAGCTCCAGTAAATGCGCCGTCCATCACTTGACGCGATAAACCAGTAACCCGTAGCTGTTGATCCTGAGGAGACAATGTCATTCCATTGGATTTCTGTTCGTGCACGGCCAAGCGTCAACCCAAATAGCTTGGATGGACCACACATACCATGCACGTTCCACGACACCGCATGTACCAGAGTAACTGATGGAGCCATGAAGCCAGCAATAGCGGCTCCCATTGCTGCACCCAATAGGATACCTGTTCCGCCATCCTGAAATGCAAATGAAAACAAACAAAAGCTGAAAAACAATGAGCCAGCAATTACTGTGATCCAAGCACTCCACAACTCAGGCCTAATAACTCCGCTTTGATCGTCAAGCTTTGAGGGTTTGAATCGACCAATAATGCGATAGATCCAAATAGAAAACGCTATCGCAACCAATGCGACGAAAACTCGAATAAGGATTTCAATCACTTGTATGCCCTGTAATTACATTACCTTGTTTGCAATATTTAGTAGCTTTTGCTATGGTGATCAATCTTCAATCACAACGCATCCACATCCTCAGGAATATCCAAAATAAACCGCTCATTCAAAAACGGATGCACTGCGACGGCCTTTTTAATCCAAATCTTGGCCAGCGCTAAATTCCCACGCTGATGCGCAATCAAACCCATCCCCGCAATCGCGCCAAAATGGCGTGGTTCTAATGCCATCGCCCGTTTCAACGTCTGCTCGGATGCCTCAAAATCATTGCCCAAAAACTGCGCAAACGCCAATTGATTGTGGCCCTCGGCATAGTCAGGGCAATATTCCACCAATGACGTTAAAACTGCGTTCGCCTTCGTCAAATCCGCCTGACGAATACGTTCCACACCTTCATCAAACCATTCCTGCGCCTGCGCGTCAGGGGCCGTGTGCCAATACCGCCAAATGGCGTTCACTGCGCGTTGCGCCGATGAATAATCCGTGGCTGTCGCCAACCGTTCCAACATCGCATCCTTTTCACCCGATATGTCCATAATCACAGGACAGGCGGAAACGGGCAGGGCAAGGAATGTCAAAATGACCACAAGTGTTTTCATACCACCAACATGGCCGCGCGAACCCCGCCCTGTCAATAATTGCAGCGCATCATCGCGAAAACGTTAACCCCACCGCACACCCCAACGAAAAAGACCCGCTCATTTCTGAACGGGCCTTAAAATTCCGAATTGAAAAACGTCTTAGCGACGGATTTCCAAACGCTTGATCAAGTCTGCGTAACGTGCTTCGTCTTTACCACGTGTGTAGTCCAAAAGCTTACGACGCAAAGCAACCATTTTCAAAAGACCACGACGTGAGTGGTTGTCTTTTTTATTCGTTTTGAAGTGCTCAGTAAGTGTTTTGATACGTGAAGTAAGGATAGCAACTTGAACTTCAGGTGAACCAGTGTCACCTTCTTTTGTTGCGAATTCTTTGATCAAACGTGCTTTTTCTTCTGCTGTAATCGACATCGGGGTCTCCTTGGTAAGGGTTAATGGCGCAGGCCGGGATATCGTCCAGCAAGGCCTATGGAGTATCTAATTGCTCAGATTTGGGTCGTATACGGCTGATTCCCCCAAAAATAAAGGGAAATCGACCTAGCGTTCCATCATCATCTCATGCACCGCATCCATACCGCGATCCGCCATGTCCGATACTTCACCCGCGTGGGTTTGCAATGCCACAACAACCTCTGGATCATCAGACGTCTGCGTCACAACAATCCCTTGATCGGTCACCTCAATATCGTTGTCCATCGTCGCACCACGCTCAAACAAAATATCCAACGTGGCACTTTGGATGAAAATCTTGGGATCACGCGCTTCTTCAACACGATTAATCATACCACTGACATGACTGACCAAGTTGTTCATCACCTCTGGATCAGACGAAGTCGTCACAGTGCGAATACCATTCGGCAGGTTTGTAACCGTACGCGTGATGGTTTCAAAATTGCGAAACAAAACTGCCAATTCGGCTGATTCTTCTTCACTGGCATCCTCACCGCGCAAACCGGGCATCGTCCCCATGTCATGGCCTTGGCCGTTGGCACCATGATGTTCACC
>DKMK01000047.1:17747-18271 GCA_002469545.1 Rhodobacterales bacterium UBA7416
TAAAGCCATGATGTTTCATACCATAAGGCAGGCTAAGCCAGATCACCAAAAGCGCCGTGGCGATGATAACCAACCATGCTAAAATGCGTTGTTTTTTAGACGTGTTTGTCTGTGCCATTTTTTNNCATCATATTCAAATTTTTGCATGATTACACGTGGCATTACCGCACGCGTCTGCGACGCAAAGCAATCCAGTTGGAAATGAACAGGGTAACCAAAACCACAGCACCACCGGCCAACGCCCATTGCCCTGGATTTTCACCGATAACAGCCCAGATCAATATGGGTGCCAAAATGCTCTCGCCCAATATCAACAATGCCACTTCAGCGCTGGTAATATAACGCGGGCTGATGGCCAACAGGCACGTCGAAATTGCGATCAACGTGTTGTGAAACAGGGCCATCGGCGCATCCATGCCAGTGAACACAAATGGTGTGGCAAACGGTAAAAACACAGCGCCACTTAAAAACAATGCAAACGGTGTAACAGGAACCATTGACGATGCCTTGGATTTACGCGCAAA
>DKMK01000120.1:0-3200 GCA_002469545.1 Rhodobacterales bacterium UBA7416
GTGTTTGGCAACATCGTGTGGACAGAGCTCAGCCTTTTACAACTGGCGGCTGGCGAACTTTTTGAAATTGATGGCGACAAGTACCGTTTGTCCACAAATGCACCCTTGGTTGCCGGAGAGCTGATGCAGTTTGGATTTAACTTTGGTCCAATTGGCTGGAAATCTTACTTTTTTCAAATTCGGGCTCAAATCCAACCATAAGTCAGCAAAACCATATGTAACCCGATGCCGGCGCAACCTGCGCCTAAAATCGCGCGCTTGTATTGACTGCGTGCAATAGAACCAATCAAAACACCAAACAAATGCAACATGGCTGACGCCGCCATAAAACCAGCAATAAAGCCAGTGGGACTGCCAAGTTGTGGAATTTCGGCGCCATGTGCATGTCCATGGAATAATGCAAAAACTGCGACAATTGGATAGGCTAACATGAATGCAAATCGCCCACCAAAGGTGATTGCTAACCCAAGTATAAGCACAGAAAGACTGATTACACCTTCGACCTGTGGCAATTGCCAACCATAAATGCCAATCAGGGCACCCAGAAACAATACCCCCACGAATGTCGCGGGTAATCGATAGATATGGCGACCCTTAAGTTGGACAGACAGTAAGCCAACAGCAATCATTGCCATAAGGTGGTCAAACCCCAAAATTGGATGAAGTAGCCCTGAAATAACGTTGGCAGCCGAATCTGCTGCCAACGTTGGAGAGGCCAATGAGAAAAGCAACATGGTCAGGATTCCGATGCATTTTATCATATTTGGCCACAGCTCCTTAGATTAAGTTTAAATGGATACTATATTTTTCGCGCAACGCCATGTCCAAAATGGGATCAAACTTAACGTCCGAAGGTTTTGCCAATATCTCTTCTTTGAATTTCGTTGCATTTGCGACCAGATTTGGCTTTCCAATTTCCACCCATTCTTTCGGACTCGTACGATCGCCAAGGCGTGGGTAAACATGATCCGATTGCATACGACCTAACGTTTGATCCGTACCCAGATAATGCCCCGGTCCACCCATACAAACCTGCGCCATTTGATCCAACGCCATGGTTTCATCGCTGACTTCAATGCCGCGCACACAACGCAATGATTGACCAATAAGATCATCACCTAATATCAAGGATTCATGACAAAAACCAAGTAACGAGGCATGCATACCCGCTGCTTCGTACACCATGTTCAATCCTGACAATCCAGCCATAACGCTTGAACACATCTGTTCCCAACCTGCTTGCATATCGGGCATTTTTGAATCCGATGCACCTGCGGCAGCGCCACCGGGAATTCCATAAAACTTATGCATTTGCGAACATCCCGCAGTCAGCAACGCTTGCTCACCTGATCCAACGGTCATTGCGCCTGTACGCAAATCCAATCCAAATGGCCACGTTCCAAAAATCGCAGGATGCCCCGGTTTTATCGCATTAACGTAAACAATACCTGCCAAACATTCCGCGACAGCCTGAACAATGGCACCCGCAATTGTTGACGGCGCCGTTGCGCCAGCCATTCCAGCAGACAATAACAACACTGGCATGCCGCCTCTAATGCAGGCTTCCATCGTTTCACAACTCTCGGTCGCGAACTTCATCGGTGGAACAACAAAACAGTTCGAGTTCGATATAAACGGTCGTTCGCGGTATTTGTCTTCACCGCCAGCCATATCATATATTATCTCAAACAATCCCGGCATAAATGATGGATCAGTAAAGCTGGAACCGATGTGTTTGGTCGTACCAGAACAGGCGCCATAAAGTGTGTTTTGATCCATTTCAAAATTATCAGGGATATCGCGACATACCATCGGGCGTTGGAAAAAATGTATATTATCAAGCTGTTGCGTTATTTTCGCCGCATCGTGTAAATCTTGCAAAGTACATTCGCGATACTCGTTACCCGCTGGATCAACAATGTGGACGGCCGCACCAGCCGTACCATAATGAACACGATTTCCACCGACGTCTAAATCGTGTTTTCCGTCGCGGCTAAAAAGGGTTACCGATTTTGCGGCCTTCGCCAACATGTCCTCTACCAAGGCACGTGGGAATCGTAAGCGACCGTCGTCTCCCAGTATTGCTCCAGCTTGGGTCATAACTTCAACGCCACTGGGCGGTGCATCTGCCAATCCAATGGTTTCAAGCGCATCAAGCGCCGCATGGTGGATGCGTAATACATCGGCATCTGAAAGCGGCTTATATTTACCCCCCTCCATGCCGGCGCGAATTGGGCGAATATCTTTGGTCAGTGGTGCAGCACGTAGTGCTTGGCGCGCAGAGCGGCCCCCAGATCGTCGTGTAACATTAGACATGCTTGTCTTCCTTTTGAAAAATTCAGAGTTCTTTTTTCAAAAGAGAGCAGGGGATCCTCTGGCCGCACGCCCGCGCGCCGCACCAATGGTACGAAAAACAAGCGCCGTCATCCAATCAAGATCAATCATAAAATCGAGATTGAGTTAGAATTTAGATTCTGTAAAGAACTATTTTACCAGCGACCCGACGCACCACCACCAGAAGATCGCCCACCGCCAAAACCGCCTGAACCTCCCCCCGAAGATGTATGCGAAGAAACGCGTAGCATTGGAATGGATCGGTGCTCTTTTGATTCAAAATCACAACTGGAACAATACGTCTCCATCAACTCTCGGCCGCGATCATTTTGGGTCGCTTCCAGTTCAACTGTACGGTTTCTGTGCAACTGGCGTCGATTGCAATTTGGACAACGGCGTAATCCCACCAACATATCGCGCATACGGTTTTCGACGAAAAGAAAACCAACAATGCACAAAAACACAAAGATGGGCAACTTATCTTGAACAAACCGCCAAACGGACGTCCTTTTGAATGCTGTCAAAATGGATGGGTTTTCCAATGTTGATGGTCTGGTAATATCGTATGTAGGTTGCAGTCGTTTAATTGCTTCATATGTACCCGCTTCGATGCCTTCAGCGTATTGATCACCCTTAAAATAAGGTAAAAAATGGTGTTCAATAACCAATCCCATACGATCGTCAAAAATTGGACCATAACTGCTTCCGACTTCGATACGCATCTCGCGATCAGAACGTGAAACTAGGATCAAGGCGCCGTCATTACGCGTGGCACTTCCAATACCCCATTGATTAAACAACCCCATTGTAAAGGTTTCAATGTCAGTACTTTCACCGTAGTCAAAACGTGTTTCGATCGTGACAAC
>DKMK01000120.1:3302-5726 GCA_002469545.1 Rhodobacterales bacterium UBA7416
TGTGCCGATGCAACAGTCCCAAAGCAAATAAGTACGATATAAGTAAGGTTTTTAAATAGACGCATTAATGTCCCCAATTGGTAATCATTGGGCCAAGTTAATGGCATCTGGCTGTATAATCAATAAGTCAAAAGGATAAGGCCCGCGTCGAAAACGCGGGCCTTGTTGATTTAGCCGAACATATCGGATGTGATACCTTCGTACCAACCAACAGATTCATTGTACGTTGCCTTACGTACATCCGCGCTTTCACCGGTCTTAGAGATGAAACCATCTACCTTAGCAATCTTCTCTGCGGTTGCTTCGTAAGTCGCACCAACTTTAACACCGTTGTCAGTGTCGATCATTGACCAGCACGTGTTAGAGAATTTCGCTGGGAACACTTTGGATCCAGTCAATGCACCGCGTACAGCGTTTGCACAAACTTTGGCCTGAGAGTTAGCAGAGAAACCAGATTTAGGCATGTCACCTTGTGAACATGCATCACCCAGAACGTGGATGTCCGCATCTGCTTTACTGCTCATATCTACTGCGTTTACAGGTGCCCAGTTGCCGTCCGTTACGCCAGCCAAGTCAGCGATCATGCCCGCTTTCATTGCTGGGATAACGTTACAAACGTCAACTTTGTTCACTTCGCCATCGATTGTAAGCGTCATGTCATGTGGGTTCACAGACACATCGCCACCACCAAAATCGCCACCAATCCAGTCAACCATACCAGAGTAGTTGTCCGCCCAACCCTCTTGGAACAATGCCATCTTAGAGAATTTCGCTTTTGGATCCGCGATGATGATTTTCGCAGTTGGGTTTGTTTCTTTCAACATGTGCGCAACCATTGAAACACGTTCATATGGTCCAGGAGGGCAACGGAATGGGTTTGGCGGAGCCACCATTGCGAACGTACCACCTTGTGGCATTGCCAACAGCTGTGCGCGCAACAATTCAGTTTGCGAACCCGCTTTGTATGCGTGTGGCATTGCGTTTTGTGATGATGTATCCCAGCCTGGTACAGCGCCATCAACGAAATCGATACCTGGTGACAGGATCAATTTGTCGTATGGCACTTTGCCACCGCCAGCCAACGTTACTGTTTTCGCATCGCGATCAACGCCGATTGCCCAGTCGTGAACAACGTTTACGCCACCAGATGCCAATTTGCCGTATGAGTGTGCAATTGATTGGATGTCACGTACGCCGCCCAACACAAGGTTGGAAAAGAAGCATGTGAAATATGTGCGTGTTGGTTCGATCAATGTGACATCAATCGCACCTTTGCTGTCCTTGGCGATATAGCGTGCAGCAGTTGCACCACCGGCACCACCACCAACAACCACAACACGTGGTTTCTTGTGGCCATCAGCCATCACTGCCGGTGCGGACATTGTCGCCGCGACAGCTGTTGCGGTGTTTAAGAACACACGTCTGTTAATTGGATTGTTCATTATAGTTTCTCCCTTTTTATGTTTATTCTAACGCTTCAAAATATGCGGCCAGGGCCGCAATTTCTTCGCTCGACAACCGCCCAGCCATCATTTGCATAACGGGGTGAGGGCGTATCTTTCCTTTGTAGGCGTGCATAGCCACAACGAAATCTTCAATTGGCCATCCATTGATGGCCGGAATGCCTGCGTCTGTACCATCAACACGATGACAGGTTTGACATTCAGATGCTAAATATTCACCGTATTCGGGATCACCTTGGATCGCTAAAATGGCGGGGTCTATATCGTGATCTGTCCCTTTGGCGGTCGGTTCCGCTTCGGGTATATTTGATGGATCATCCGAAAATACGCGCAAATACGCTAACAAGGCGGTGATTTGTTCGGGATCTTTAACCCCGCGGAAGCTCATTTTGGTTTTCGAGATCAATGATTTCGGGTTCTCGACGAAAGCGGTCAGCGTTTCATCCGTCCAAACCAATTTATCATGGCCGGCGCGTGTCATGCTTTTGGAATATTTGTAATCAGGAACAGAACCAGCTTCGCGGCCAAAAATACCATTCAGATGCGGTCCAACACCATTTTTAGCACCGTCGCCAACTTTGTGACAGGCTTTGCATTTTGCAAAAACCTTCGCACCTTGGGCGCTGAGCGTCGAATCTTGCGCATGCGATACATGCCCACCAAACGATACTACGGTGGCTAAAACGGCGGTTTTGATGCTGTTTTGTACGGTTTTGGTCATATATTTTGTATTCATTTAATCCACGCATTCACACATTCATATATGTTTTATACTGTTTGTGCGTTTCGAAGCAAGCTTTTGATCTAAATCAAAGACATTTGGCCGCGCATGTTCCTGTCGAAACGTGATGCGTTTGTGAAACTTTGTTGTTGATTTCAATTGCAACAAGGTCGGTTCTTTATTTTCAAACTTTAAACAAAGTGATAGTCCAAGCCCAAACGAAGAGAAGATCATGACCAT
>DKMK01000100.1 GCA_002469545.1 Rhodobacterales bacterium UBA7416
GATCGCGCGGCTGGTGACATGTCAGCTGGTCAAAAACGCCGCCTTGGCCTGGCACGTATGTTACTGACTGGTGCATCAGTTTGGTTGATGGACGAACCCACAGTATCGTTGGACACAGCCACCTCTGAGGTAATTGCCAAAGCCATCAAAGCACATTGTGAAAATGGTGGCGCGGCAATCATTTCCACACATATCGATTTGGACATTCCCCGCGCACGCATTTTAACCATCACAGACTTCACAGCGAAACCCACAGATCACAAAAACCTGTTCCTCGAAGGGGTGTTCTGAATGAAATCTCTCATCCTTCGTGATCTAAAATTAGCTTTTCGTTCTGGCGGTGGCTTTGCACTCACTCTCGCATTTTTCTTAATCGTCGTCATGTTCGTTCCCTTTGGTGTTGGGGCGAACCTAGAATTATTATCACGCATTGCGCCCGGCATCTTGTGGATCGGTGCACTCTTGTCATGCCTTCTATCACTTGATCGTATCTTCCAACTCGATTGGGAAGACGGTACACTTGAAGCGCTCGCAACATCTCCCATCCCCCTGTCCGGCATCGCAACGGCCAAAGCATGCGCACACTGGATCACAACGGGCCTGCCGATCACAATCGCCGCTATTCCATTGGGCTACCTATTAAACCTCCCTACCGACGCCTACACATGGCTGATCGCGTCTTTGGCACTTGGTACACCCGCATTGTCGTTTATTGGCGCCTTCGGTGCGGCCATAACAGTTGGTATAAAACGCGGGGGCCTCTTGCTCTCTTTGCTTGTCCTCCCCCTATATATCCCCACACTAATGCTCGGCGCACAAGTCGTCGCCACCGGCACACAAAACCCCGCGCAACTGTTAGCGTTGGTTGCCGCAATATCATTATTAAGCATCGCCTTAATTCCACCGGCCTGCGCCATCGCCCTGCGCGCAAATTTACGTTAACAGATGTGACCAACTGACCCTTCCATCCACGCAGAAATAGGATAAACACAACACATGTCTTTATGGGAATACGCAAATCCGGCTAAATTCATGGCCCTTTCAGGACGCATCCTGCCAACGCTGACCATCGGCGCGGCAGTGCTGTTGTTTGGCGGCCTTATCTGGGGCTTCTTTGGAACCCCTGCCGATTATAAACAAGGTTCCACAGTAAAAATAATCTTCCTACATGTTCCAACAGCCTTGATGGCAATTAATGCATGGATCATGATGCTCGTCGCATCTTTGATCTGGTTAGTACGTCGCCACCACGTATCCGCATTAGCGGCCAAGGCAGCGGCACCAATAGGCATGACAATGACCTTAATCGCATTGGCAACAGGCGCTATTTGGGGGAAACCCATGTGGGGCACATATTGGGCATGGGATCCACGCCTGACATCATTCATGATCTTGCTGGTATTCTACTTCGGCTACCTCGCCCTATGGGAAGCTATCGAAGACAAAGATACAGCCGCTGACCTGACTTCGATCTTGTGTATTGTTGGCTCCGTTTTCGCATTGCTTTCACGCTACGCCGTAAATTTCTGGTCACAAGGGCTACACCAAGGCGCATCACTGTCCTTGGACAAAGAACAACACGTCGACAACGCGTTCTACTTTCCACTTCTGGTCTGTATTGGCGGTATGGTCTTATTGTTTATCACTTTGGTGCTGGTTCGCACCCGCACCGAAATCCGCGCCCGCCGTCTTGGCGCGTTGCGCGCGCGTGAGGTTTAATATGTTTGGCTTAGACAAATACACCGACACAGTATTGATGGCCTACTGCGTTTCAATCGTAATGTTGGCCGTCTTAATCGCGACCTCATTGCTACAATCAAAACGCGTCAAACGCGCCCTCGATGAACAACAGGCAAAATCAAATGGTAAAAATTAAACCGCTCTATTTATTACCACCCGCAATTTTCATCGGCTTGGCCACAATGATGTTTATTGGGCTGCAACGCGAAAACCCAAACGAATTGCCCAGCCAAATGATCGGCCGCGACGCTCCGAAACTCACAGTTACACAATTGTCCGACCTACCACTGCTTACTCCAGATGACCTAACCGCAGACGGCATAAAAATCGTCAACTTCTGGGCCAGTTGGTGCGCGCCCTGTCGTGTCGAACACCCTAACATCCTACAATTGGCTGAATTGGGAATCCCCGTCCACGGTGTGAACTACAAGGACAAAACAGGCCAAGCGTTACAGTTTCTAAAAAGCCTTAAAAACCCATACACAAAAATCGGTGCCGATGAAGGTCGCACAGGTTTGGATTGGGGCCTTTACGGCGTACCCGAAACATTCGTAATTGATGGAAATGGCACGGTTTTATTGCGCCACGCGGGTCCAGTAACACAACGCGTCATGGCCGAAGATATTCTGCCGCTATTGTCACAATAACATAAGCGGCAGAACTGATCAAAAGTCTATGTGAACGTGGCTTGTATCAAGACCCATGTTTTTCCCTGACACAACATCGAAAAACATCCCAACCCAACCAAAGAACAAAACATTCCCCACCAAATTACGTGCAGTGTCTTTTTGGAATCCCGATTCCAATGAAATCTCGCGTGTTTGTTTCTTATACGCAAACGTCACATCCAAATCTTGGTTACGCTGAATTTTACGTGAACATGGCGTGTAACAACTAACGCCATCGGAAAAAACAGCCAGTGTATTTGACGGCGTAGACGTGAACATTATGTGGTGCTTGTTCCCTTTGGAAACCGTGGCACACCCACTCAACAAGGCGCTCACGCCGAGCGCGATAATTAGCTTCTTCATTACTTCCCCCTAAACGGTATGCCCAATATATAGTTTACACAGCCCATTTTGCAAAGTTTCCTAAAACGTCACACAATGACGGGGGTTTAGGCAACATCAGTCAAACCAAGGACAGATATAACTGCCCTTGGTTCAAAGTAATTAGATATCCAATGCATCCATTGTCAAAACAGCGTTCGCTGCCTCAGCACCCTTTTTAACGAAATGCTTCGAATAGAATTCAATGTGATCTGCACTTTCTTGGAACTCATGTGGTGTTAACGATACAGAGTAAACCGGAACACCGGTGTCCATGCTGGCACGCACTAAGCCATCGACCACCGCTTGGGCCACAAACTCGTGGCGATAAATTCCACCATTCACGACCAACGCGGCACAGACAACTCCGTCGTACTTACCGGTTTCAGCCAATTTCTTGGCCACCAACGGCATTTCCAATGCACCTGGCACGTGAACTTCGTGCAGATGACATTCACGTCCCTGCTCTTTCATTGCAGCTTCAAAGCCGACCTGAGTTTGATCCACAATGGCGGCATGCCAACGTGCTTTTACAAATGCGATTTTAAGGGGTCTTGTCATTTTGGGTCTCCTATCAATAGACAAAACCCAAGGCGTAAGGTGCACAGATACAATCCACACACCCGTTCTCTACCATCCAGACTGTAACTGTCGGCCAAGGAATTTCACCTCTGTCTGCTGACCCTTCACAATGAAGGCGCTCGCGGGCTATCACCGCCGGTGGGGAATTACACCCCGCCCTGAGAATGATTTAAATATACGCTCGAAAATAACCAACGTCCAGCGGGATTCCCGACTAGAATTGCAACAATAAAGACGTTATTCAAATCTTATGAGCAACAGCATCACAATCACCCGCCCCGACGATTGGCACCTCCACTTGCGCGACGGCGCAATGTTGGCAGGTATAGCACCTGAAACTACACGCCACTTTGGTCGCGCAATCATCATGCCAAATTTAGTGCCCCCTGTTGTGACCGCATCGGACGCCGCCGCATACCGTGATCGCATCTTGGCCGCACGCCCAGCGGGTTCAAACTTCGAACCGTTAATGACGCTATACCTCACAGATAAAACCGATCCAAACGATGTTGCCGCTGCATACGCCGATGGCCTCATTCGTGCCGTAAAATACTATCCTGCGGGCGCTACCACAAATTCAGACAGCGGCGTCACCGATATCAAAAACGTGATGCCAGTGTTGGAAAAAATGGCTGAAATCGGCCTTACCCTCTGCATCCACGGCGAAGCAACCGAACCACATATCGATATTTTCGATCGCGAAGCAGTGTTCATCGACACCACCCTTGATCCATTGCGTCGCGCCCTGCCCGAACTGAACATCACGTCCGAACACATCACAACCAAAGACGGCGTCGATTACGTTAAATCCCAACCTAAAAACCATGGCGCAACGATCACAACCCACCACCTAATGATCAACCGCAACCACATCTTGGTTGGCGGCATCAAGCCACATTACTACTGCCTGCCCGTCGCCAAACGCGAAGAGCATCGCATCGCCCTACGCGCAGCCGCCACATCTGGCGATCCACGCTTTTTCCTTGGAACAGACAGCGCACCACACACAGACCCCGCCAAAGAATCGGGTTGCGGCTGTGCAGGTTGCTTTACCGCCACCAACACAATGGCTCTACTGGCACATGTATTCGATGAAGACGGCGCATTACCAAACCTTGAAAAATTCGCATCCCTGAATGGCCCTGCCCATTACGACCTAAAACCAAACACGGACCAAATCACTATCGAAAAATCGGATTTGCCTGTCACTTACCCTGATAAAATTGAAACAGGCGACGGCCCCGTTACGGTCTTCAATCCAGGTCACGATATCCACTGGCGCGTGGTGGATTAACCCCCGTCCGCCCTTTACTTTGCCCAAATATCCTCCGCGCGACGCGCATAAATGTACTTATCCACAGGTTATCAAGATAGAAAACCTGTGGATTTCATGTCATAGTCATCGCAACGGGTAACAACATCAATGCGAGCGGTGAAATTCATGAACGAGATTAGACCTTTAGGCGATTCTCAACCTGCCGAAAGCGCAGAAATCAACCAGCAACCCCATAATATCGAGGCTGAACAAGCCCTATTGGGTGCCTTGCTGGTCAACAATGATGTCTTTGATAAAGTTACTTCAATCGTCAAAGATATCCATTTCTATGATCCCGTACATGCACGTATTTTCGAAACCATTTCCACACGCATCCAAAAAAATGCACTTGCGTCACCCGTCACAATCAAAGCATTTTTTGAAGACGACGAAGGTTTAACCGAACTAGGTGGCCCTTCTTATTTGGCGCGACTGGCTGGCGCATCCGTATCCGTTTTTGCGGCGCGTGATTACGCCCAAATGATTTACGACATGGCAATACGCCGTGACCTAATGGCCATCGGCGAAGAAATCTCATCCAAGGCTCGCTTGGTCGAAGTATCATCGGAACCTTCCGAACAAATTGTCGAAGCAGAACAACAACTCTACGCGCTGTCTGAACAGGGCCAAGTCGAAAGCGGCTTTCAGTCATTCCTCAAGGCTGTAACGGGTGCCGTCAACATCACGAACCAAGCCTATCAACGCGACGGCGGCCTTGCTGGTGTTTCGACTGGGCTCAAAGACATCGATGGAAAACTCGGTGGTTTACATCCTTCGGATTTATTGATCCTTGCGGGACGCCCTTCAATGGGGAAAACCGCGCTCGCAACAAACATCGCCTTTAACATTGCAAAAGCGTATAAAAAGGGCAGACGAGAAGATGGTACAGAAGGTGCCATCGAAGGTGGCGTCGTTGGCTTTTATTCTCTTGAGATGTCGGCAGAGCAGTTAGCAAGTCGCATTCTGTCAGAAGCTGCGGAAATCAATTCACACAACATTCGTTCAGGCGATATGACCGAAGCAGAATTTCGCAAATTCGTAGAAGCCGCAAAACAACTTGAAACATGTCCATTGTACATCGATGACACGCCTGCCCTGCCGATCTCTCAACTGGCTGCCCGTGCGCGCCGCCTGAAACGGACACATGGTTTAGACGTATTGATCATCGACTACCTTCAGCTGGTTCGCCCAGCCACGGCCAAAGACAGTCGCGTAAACGAGGTTTCTGAAATCACCCAAGGCATGAAAGCAATTGCGAAAGAACTTAACATTCCAGTCATTGCGCTGTCTCAGCTGTCGCGTGCAGTCGAAAGCCGCGAAGACAAGCGCCCTCAATTGTCAGACCTACGTGAATCAGGCTCAATCGAGCAAGATGCAGATGTTGTAATGTTCGTTTACCGCGAAGAATATTACAAAGAGCGCGAACAGCCGAGTGAAAGCGACATGGAAAAAATGGCAACTTGGCAAGCAGAGATGGAAGAGCTACGCGGGAAGGCCGAAGTCGTTATCGGAAAACAACGCCATGGTCCTATCGGAACAGTTAAATTGGCATTTAAAGGCGAATTCACTCGCTTCAGTGACCTTGTACAAGACTGGCAAGCAAACGCAGGCGATCAGGAATTTTAAATCGTGACAATGCAATCTGAATGACCGCACTAACACAAAACGTTTTGTTCCTTTCCATCGAAGACTTGAACGATTGGATCGAACCGCTTGGTGGTCATCCAGATACGATCACACCAAATATGCAACGCCTTGCCGATCGCGCCGCATTGTTCACGGCCGCTTACACCCCCGCACCCGCTTGTTCACCGGCACGCACGGCTGCACTATTTGGAAAATACCCGTGGGAAACGGGCGTTTACGGCAATCAACAACGTTGGACGGATCATTTTGGTGGGCGCCAAGATCAATCAATCATCGGGCGGTTCAAATCAGCAGGCTATCGCACGATTGGCGCCGGCAAGGTTTTTCATGGGCCAAGCCATGACGAAACAACAACATGTTGGGATGAATTCCTCCCCCTTGACGAAGGTCCGCCAACGGCGGTGTCCAAAGCAATTCAGCAAAACAAAATGCGACCAAAAAATGACTTCGGCCCAACCCCCGAAAATGCCGAAATTTTCGATCAACAGGCAACAAACTTCATCCTCAATGGAATGAAGACTGGCTCCACAGGCCAATTCTGGGCATTGGGCCTCTATCGCCCACACCTTCCATTTATCGTTCCACAACGGTTCTTTGATGCAATCCCAACACAGGTGGCGAACCCACCGGGCCTTGGCTTAAATAATTTTGATGCCAACAACACGACCCTGTGGGAACACTTGCCCAAAGCAGCACGTAAGATGGCTAAAGCATGGCTGAACACTGGAAAAATCCTACAAGAAACAGATGAATATCACGATTTCATCCGCGCCTATTTGGCCTCGATCCATTATGCTGATTTCTTGTTGGGCCAAGTATTGGATCACATGGACGAACATAATTTATGGGAAAACACTCACCTAGTTTTGTGGTCAGATCACGGTTGGCAGCTGGGTGAAAAACTGATGTTTCGAAAATTCTCGTTATGGGAACGCGCTCTTCGTGTTCCATTGATGATTGCTGGCCCCACAATCACCCCAACCACAATAGACATCCCCGTCAGCTTAGTCGATTTGGCCCAACGCTTTTGAAGTTGGCAGGTCTCGCTCCAGATCCAAACCTTTCTGGTCAGGATCTATTCGCAGATAATTTACGTCGGCACGCGACCTCGATCTGGGGCATCAACCAATCAAACAATGACATTAAACATGCCGTCAGCGTACGCTCATCAACACACCGTTTGATTATGTATTGGACCAACGAAATGGAACTTTACGACCACCGCATCGATCCATTTGAACACAACAACCTTCTACATACCCCAACAACAGAGGACCTCGAAATGTTGGAACCTGTTTTGGCTCAAATGCTGGATGAAATGCCACAGAATTTCGCTACGCCGGCCGATACAACGCTTGGTGTCGGCAAAAACACGGTCTAACCTGTGTCAAAGCAAAGGAAAGTCAGACATGAGCGATACCGACCACGAAACGGCAATAGCAGGCGCATATGGTGCCTCGACGGTTAATGAGCTCACCCAACAATACGATACTTGGGTAGATACCTATAACGCCGAAGTCGCGGCACTTGGTTACCGCTTACCTTGGATGGTGATCGCGATGTTCATGCGTCACGTCCCACAAACAACCGATCCCATTCTCGACGCGGGATGTGGCACAGGCATTTTAGGCGATTCACTCGCCACTTTCGCATATTCAGATATCGTTGGAATCGATCTCTCTGTTCCCATGCTGGGCCATGCAAAAAACCTAAATGTTTACAGCCAACTTTCTCAAATGACACTTGGTGAAACACTTGGATTTGGCGACAACACATTTAACGGTGTAATCAGCGCCGGCGTCTTCACCCAAGGCCATGCACCTTACAACAGTTTCGATGAACTAATTCGCACCACAAAACCGGGCGGACACATCGTGTTTTCAGTACGTGAGAGCGTATACGAAAACGACGGATTTTGCGAATATCAACAATCCTTGGTCGACACAGGAAAATGGCGCCTAACCGAAGTTACAGCGCCATGCCTTGCATTTACAATTGGATACCAAGACGTGAATGTTCTCATCTTCGCTTATCAAGTCGTTTAGCGGTTCTTTTTGGCTCCACGACCCAAAGCTTTCACATAACGACCTTCTTTGTGCTTGTTCAGCTTGGTCACCTTCTTCTCTTTTTTGTCGGCATACGGGTTTTGATCCGATTGCGAACGCATAAAGATACGAATAGGTGTGCCTTGCATGCCAAAATCGTCACGCAAACCATTGATCAAGTACCGACTATAACTCGTCGGTAACAAATCAGGGTGGCTACACATCACAACAAAACTCGGTGGGCGTGCTTTTACTTGCGTCATATAACGCAAACGAATGCGGCGACCACCCGGTGCGGGCGGTGGGTGCGCATCAGTTGCATCCATCAACCAGCGGTTACACTGTGATGTCGACAAACGTTTGTTCCAAATTTTATGTGCCGTCAGGATTGCTGCGTGCAAACGATCCATACCACGGCCCGTTTTTGCAGAAACCGTAATCAACGGCGCGCCACGCAACTGTGGCAACAGCCTTGTAAATTTCTCGCGGATATCTTTCAGTTTTTCTTGCTTTTCGTTTTCGATATCCCATTTGTTCACAGCCACAACAACCGCGCGGCCTTCGCGCTCGGCCAAATCGGCAATACGCAAATCTTGTTGCTCAAACGGAATTTCCGCGTCCAACAAAATAACAACAACCTCAGAAAACTTCACTGCGCGCAACCCATCGGACACAGACAGTTTTTCCAGCTTTTCCTGCACTTTGGCTTTTTTACGAATGCCCGCAGTATCCCAAATCCGCATTGGAACACCGTCCCAATTGTGGTTGATCGAAATACTGTCGCGTGTGATCCCTGCTTCGGGGCCGGTCAGCATACGATCATGACCCAAAATTTGGTTCACCAATGTGGATTTACCCGCATTCGGACGCCCAATAATGGACAACTGCAACGGACGTTCCGCTGAATAGCTGATTTCCTTACCCGCGTCGTCATCATCTTCGTCAATATCAACATCCGTAAGCGGCGCGATATCGTCATCTTCGCCTTTGAATTCTTCGGCCAATGGCATCAATACATGCTGTAAATCCACCATACCTTCGCCGTGTTCGCCGGACAGACGCACAGGTTCGCCCAAACCCAGACTGAACGCATCGAAAAATCCAACTTCGCCTGAATTGCCTTCGGCTTTGTTTGCCACCAAAACAACGCGCGCTGATTTCTTGCGCAGGATTTCGGCAAAAACACGGTCCGCAGGTAAAACACCCGCACGTGCATCCATCATAAAGATACAAACGTCAGCCATATCAACGGCGCGTTCCGTCAACATCCGCATCCGCCCTTGCAGGCTTTCGTCTGTTGCTTCTTCTAAACCCGCGGTATCAATCACCGTAAATTTAACGGGACCCATTTTTGCATCACCCTCGCGCAAATCGCGTGTCACACCAGGTGTGTCATCGACCAACGCCAAACGCCGCCCAACAAGGCGGTTAAATAGTGTGGATTTGCCAACGTTAGGACGTCCGACCAGTGCGACGGTAAAAGTCATTGTTTTTGGGCCTTCGTATAAATGCGCGCAATTTATCTGCGGGCATAACTCTGTGTTGGCTCCTTTAGCGAATTAAATCGCTATTGGAAAGCGATGAGTTGTCCTGAATTCGACAGAACATACATCCGACCAGCTGCAACAACGACTTGTGACGCTGCTCCACCCGATACAGAAATGGAATTCACCAAATTACCAGTCGCCGGATCAAAGGCACGGATCGTGCCATCACTTCCTGCAACATACAAACGACCACCCGCTAAAACAGGACCATAATGCCCATAATTCCCACGTTGGCGTTTTTCTTTTCGGTACAATGGCAGATCAGTTACCCAAAGTTCCGCACCTGTTTCACGATCAAGCCGCTTCAACTTTTGCTCGTCCGTCAAAACGAACAATGAATTTCCAGCGGGCCATACAGGCCCAACAGCACCTTCGCGAGCCGTCCAAATACGTTGACCAGATCTACGATCTAGCGCGGTCAAACGACCCGAATTCGTGCCGACATAAACAGTATCGCCGACGACAACCGGTCCACCTGAAACGGCTTTCATCAGACCGCGTGCCGATCCAATTCGTTGCCCGTTGATGACTTGATTCCATGCCTGCAAACCATTGCTCAAAACAATACCCTGAACTTCACCTGAACCAAACGGCACAATGGCAACGCCACTGACAATGGCCGGTGTGCCAGCACCTAAAATGCTTGCGCCAATTGTATTGGAACGCTGCTTCCAACGCATACGGCCATTTTTGGCATCCAAACCAAAGGCGCGATTTTCGCCGGTCACGACAACAACAGTTTCACCATCAAATGCAGGCGCAACTGAAATCCCAGACTCGGCGCGGTGACGCCATTGAATGGCGCCAGTTTGCGCATCCAACAATGCAACTTCACCAACACCCGTCGTAACCGCGACGCGGCCATCCGCGAACGCTAAACCACCGCCTGATCCATCTGATTTAGGGCTGTTTTGCAATTTCAAATCAACGGACCATTGCTTGGAACCATTCAGCCCGAATGCGGCAACAGTACCATCTGCATCCAACGTATAGATGCGTCCATTGGCAACGATCGGATCGCTGGCTAAACGTTGGCGCTTCTTGTTACCAGTGCCAATATCAGTGGACCATATTCGCTTCGGATTACTGGACAGTGCGGGATGGCTTTGGAAATGTGCTGCATTGCCATTTCGATGCGTCCATGATGCATTCACAGTTGCCGCAGGTAAATTCAATTCAAGTGACGCTTCTTCAACTTCTGCCACAGCGCGCAAACCAATGCGCTCTCCTTGCAAAATCTCTTCTTTCTTAGAACAAGCTGTCAGAACCAACAGACCAGCCAATGCAGTCATCGAAATTTTAAGTAGCATTTCAAAACGTCCCTTAGTCGACCCAGTTGCGGCCCTTAACTCTATTGTGCAGATGCGCCAGAAGAAAGCAATCGCGCAGCGGACGGCAATTCTCCGCCCAAAGCAACGATCAATTGGCGTGTGCGTGACGTCATCGCTTGTGAAACACCTGCCTCGTCCAGCAACGCGGTCAACGTTTCAATTGCCGCGTCTTTTTTCCCTGCATCCAATTGCGCCATTGCTGTTTGTTCAATAGCAAGCGTGCGGAATGGATTCCCTGCCACAGCCAAGCTTTCCAACTCCGCCATACGTTGATCCATATCCATGTCATTTCCACGGATCATAATCGCGCGAAGTGTTGCTACTTGTGCATAAATATCATCGCCAGATTTCAGATCATCAAAAACTGCCAACGCCCCATCGCGATCACCTTGCTCCATCAACACACCTGCGCGATGAAATTGTGCTAATGCGGCCGTGCTATCACCACTGTTTGCAATGCTGGCCAACGCATCGACACGTGCACTTGCATCATCCAGATTAAGCGCTGCAATCAGATTGTCACCGCGAATCTTCGCGGCACTTTCAGCAGAAGCATTGCGATATTCAATCAACGCTGTACCACCAACCAGCCCAACGATCGCTAAAACGGCAATCCAACTGTATTTCTTGTACATCGCGAACAGCCGATCCTTGCGGACTTCTTCTGTTACTTCCTCGATAAAACCTTCTGTATTACTCACGCCAGAGCCTCCAAAATCTTGCTTTGCATGTGTCTAACTGGATAAATTCGGTAACGCCAGTCAGATCAGCTCTTTTTCGCTTTATAAGTATGCTCATCAGCAGGGAATGAACGATCACGAACTTCGCCCGCATATCGCGAAATTGCATCGATCATCATCTCTTCCATATTGCCATAACGTTTGACGAATGTCGGCACGCGTGGAAACAGACCAATCATGTCTTCAAACACCAAAATTTGACCATCACATTGCGCAGACGCACCAATGCCAATCGTTGGGATACCAACATTGCGCGTGATTTTATCCGCCAATTTTTCTGCTACACCTTCAACAACAACAGAAAACGCACCCGCGGCTTCTACAGCCTTTGCATCTGCAATAACATCTTCCCAAACATCCTCGTCGCGCACGGCCTTAAATCCTCCGGCGGTATTCATCTGCTGTGGCATCAATCCGATATGCGCCATCACAGGAATTCCCCGCGCGGCTAAATGACGAATAGTAGGGGCCATCTCGCGGCCACCTTCCAACTTAATCGCGGTACACCCTGTCTCTTTGATGATGCGACTGGCATTGCGAAACGCCACTTCGGGGCTTTCTTCAAAACTGCCAAACGGCATATCCACGACAACCAGCGATTTTTCAGCGCCTCGCATAACAGCCTGACCATGCATTATCATATGCTCCATGGTCACGCCCAGTGTGTTTGGCATCCCATGGATCACCATGCCCAAACTGTCGCCCACCAAAATCATATCGGCCTGCGCATCCACCAAATGCGCAACATGCGCAGTATAGGCTGTCAAACAAACCAACGGCTCACCACCCTTACGGGCTGTAAAATTTGGCACCGTCATCTTTTTACGCGGCGCGGCGCTTTGTGATTCTTTGGAAATGGTCGATGTTGTTGACATGTAACAGGCGTCCTTAAGCGCTTAAATTCAATCATGATTTAGGCCATTAGGTGCTAAAATGCGAGACTGAATTAAAAAAACCTGAATTGTGAAGCCACCATCGCATCGCTATTAGCGCTTCAAAGCTACGCTTGCGCAGGTTGTTCAACAGGCGTAAGTTTCACCCTATTATGACCAGGCACCTCCCTAAGCTTGGCAAATTGATCAAATTTCGGAGTGTTCAAATGCGTGTTTCATCGTTTCTAATCGCCATAATTGTATGCCTAGGCATCGCTGGTTTTGTCCTCAAAAGAACAACGATTTATGATTACTTCACTGGCGGCCCCGAAGCACGCCAAGAACAAGCATTAAACGATGCAAAAGCCGCTGTAAAAACAGCAGAGCAACAACAGACTGCGAGCCTTGAAACACTAAACGCAGCCAAGGAATCGCTGACACAGTTCCAAAACGCCTCTGCCACCTCACAAGAACCTGAAAAAGCGGAAAATGTTAGCAAAGCCGTTTCCGTTCTGGCCATGAAATCCGCAGAACAAGATGTCACCAGCGGCATCGTTTTACGCGGCCAAACATCTGCCTTCAAATCCGTTCAAGCAAAATCAGAAACATCAGGCTCTGTGATTTCACAACCAATTCGCAAAGGGACACTGGTCGAAAAAGGCGAATTGCTATGTGAACTTGAAATAGGCACCAAAGCCGCCGCACTAGCCGAAGCAAAAGCACGCCTTGCAGAAGCCGAAGCAAACAATACAGCATCTGCAAACTTGGTGAAAAAAGGCTTCGCATCAGAAACACAGGCCATCTCTCGCCAAGCAGCACTTGAATCAGCAATCGCAGGTCTAGATCGTGCACAAACGGATTTGGATCACACTAAAATCTTTGCGCCATTTAACGGCCTGTTGGAATCGGACACCGCAGAACTGGGTGCATTCATGCAACCCGGATCTCCCTGCGCAACCGTTTTGGCTCTAAACCCAATTAAACTCGTGGGCTACGCAACCGAACAACAAGTATCCCTGATCGAAGTCGGAGCAACAGCAGGTGCACGTTTGATTAATGGCGATCAAGTCGTCGGCAAGGTTAGCTTCATCTCACGTTCTGCAGATCCAACCACACGAACGTTCCTCGTTGAAACCACTGTACCAAACGACGCCTTGGCAATTCGTGATGGAGCCACCGCAGACATCTACATTGGCTTGGCTGGAATCAAGGGCCACATCCTACCGCAATCTTCCCTTACACTAAACGGCGAAGGAAAATTAGGCGTGCGCGTTGCCGACGGCGACAAAGCTAAATTCATGTCTATATCTGTTATTCGTGATGCCGCCGAAGGTATCTGGGTTACTGGCCTGCCCGCAACCGCGGACGTAATCGTTGTCGGCCAAGAATACGTAACCGATGGCTCAGACATCAAAGTATCCTACAAAGGCGCAAAATAATGCATGGTTTAGTTGATTGGGCAACGGATCGCGCCCGTATGATTTTAGTCTTTGTCGCCATGTCGCTTGCGGCGGGCGCAATGGCCTACTTTTCGCTGCCCAAAGAGGGCGAACCAGATATCGATATCCCCGCGCTGTTCGTATCAGTCCCCTTCCCGGGTATTTCCGCCGAAGACAGCGAAAAATTGATCGTCAAACCCCTTGAAAACAAACTCAAAGAGCTTGATGGCCTAAAAACCATGTCATCAACCGCCGCAGAAGGTTATGGCGGCGTCGCCTTAGAATTTGAATTTGGCTGGGACAAAACCGCGACAATCGCCGACGTACGCGACAAAGCAAACCAAGCCCAAGCAGAATTTCCGAATGGCGCTGATCAATATGCAATCAACGAAATCAACTTCTCTGAATTTCCAATCATCGTTGTATCCCTGTCTGGTCAGTTACCTGAACGCACAATGACGCGCGTGGCCAAAGACCTCCAAGATCGCATCGAATCCATGCCAGAAGTTCTCGAAGCAGGGCTCGCAGGTCAACGCGATGAAATGCTCGAAGTCCTGATCGATCCCCTCAAACTCGAAGCATATAACGTCACCGCAGGCGAATTGATCAACGTCGTGACGAACAACAACCTGTTGATTGCCGCTGGCGAAATCGAAAGCGATGCAGGCGCCTTCGCAATCAAAATCCCATCATCGTTTTCCGAACCTGCAGACGTTTACAACCTACCGGTCAAAGTAAACGGTGATCGCGTCATCACCCTACTCGACCTCGCGGAAATACGCCTCACATTCGAAGACCGTCTTGGCACCGCCCGCTTTAACGGGGAAACAACAGTCGCCGTTCAGGTCGTCAAACGCAAAGGCGTAAACTTAATTGGAACCGTCGCGTTAGTCAAAGATGTCGTCGACAAAGCAGTCTCAGAATGGACACCAGAACTACGCGATGCAATCACCATCAACTATTCCTCAGACCAATCACGCCAAGTTGGCGATATGGTTTCCCAACTCGAAGGCTCGGTTCTAACCGCCATCGCATTGGTGATGATCGTTGTATTGGCCGCTCTTGGCATACGTTCAGCACTCTTGGTTGGCTTCGCCATTCCCACGTCATTCCTGCTGGCCTTCGCCATCATGGGCGCATCTGGCATCACAATTTCCAACATGGTTATGTTTGGTTTGATTTTGGCCGTTGGTATGCTGGTGGATGGCGCAATTGTTGTCGTTGAATACGCCGATAAACGCATCGCCGAAGGCGTGGGCCCAATGCAGGCCTACGGCGCGGCCGCAAAACGCATGTTCTGGCCGATTGTCTCCTCAACAGCCACAACACTTTGCGCTTTCTTACCTATGCTTTTTTGGCCGGGTGTACCGGGCGAATTCATGAAAATGCTCCCTATCACACTGATCTACGTTTTATCCGCATCGCTTTTGGTTGCTCTCATCTACCTGCCCGTTGTAGGCGGTGTAGCAGGGCGACTAACACGCGTATTGGAAAATATCGCGAACAGCTTGCGTGAAAAATGGTCAATCTGGATACGCCTATTGTTGGTCGCTATCTCGGTTGGTTTCATCTTCTTTGGCGCAACGACCCTGATGAATGGCGCGGCTCTTCCAGGTGTAATTCTTTTCATCCTTGGTTGTTTTGCTTTGTCATCCACCGCAGCCTCGGTACGAAAAGTGCACGTCGCCGCTGATACAGAAAAACCAAACCTATATGCCCGCTTTATCACGTTCATCGTTGGTAAATGGTACATGCCGCCAGTCGTCGTCGCGCTAACGGTTTATTTCGTGATTACGGTCTTTACGCTCTTTGGTGCTAACAACAACGGCGTTGAATTTTTCGTTACGACAGAACCCGAAAACGCCATCGTATACGTACGTGCACGCGGCAACCTGTCGTTAGCCGAAAAAGACGCATTGGTACGCGATGTTGAACAACGCATCCAAGGCATAGAAGGCATTCAAAGCGCCTTTGCTTTTGCAGGCGATGGCGGCTTGGACAACAATACAGGCGGCGCAACAGCCCCCCTTGATACTGTCGGTCAAATTCAACTCGAAACCACCCCGTGGGAAGACCGCCAAGGCACCCCATCCGGTTTCGACATTCTAAAAGAGGTCGAATCTCGTATCACAGACGTTCCTGGTGTTCAGGTCGAAATTTTGGAATTGGCCCAAGGCCCTGCAACGGGAAAACCGCTCACATTACGTGTCATAGGTCAAAATTTCGACGATCTAAAAATCGCGGCAGGCATTGTGCGTGATCACTACGAATCCATCGATGGCCCCATCAAAATCGAAGACACCCGTCCCCTACCCGGCATAGATTGGCAAATCGACGTCGATGTTGAAAAGGCGGGCCGTTACAACGCTGACGTGGCACAGGTCGGTGCAATGGTACAATTGGTAACGCGTGGCCTTAAATTGGGTGACATGACCACGGATACATCCGACGAAGACATCGATATTCGTGTTCGCCTTCCCGAAAAAGATCGCTTACTTTCCACTTTGGAAACACTGCGTATCCGCACGGCTTCCGGCTTAATACCGATTTCAAACTTCATCACACTGCGCCCTGTTCAAAAACTCGGTCAAATCGATCGCGTTGATTCAAAACGCTACTTTGATATCAAAGCGGACGTCGCAGAAGGCGTAAATGCAGCCGAAAAAATCGCCGAAATCACCGAATGGCTAGAGGCCGAACAACGCCTACCCGCCGGTATCGATTGGGAATGGAAAGGCGACCAAGAAGACCAAGCAGACAGCATGGCATTCCTAGGTCAAGCTTTTGCAGGTGCATTAGGTTTGATGTTTGTGATCTTGCTCGCGCAGTTCAATTCGTTTTACAACTCTGTACTGGTTTTGTTGGCCGTCGTTCTTTCGACTGTCGGCGTCTTGATCGGCATGATGGTCATGGGCCAAGCATTCTCGGTCATCATGACAGGTATAGGCATCGTGGCTTTGGCAGGAATTGTGGTGAACAACAACATTGTCCTCATCGATACCTACCAAGAATACAGCAAGCGCATGCCCCAACTCGAAGCAATCTCGCAAACGGCACAGGCACGTATCCGCCCCGTGATCCTGACGACGATTACAACAATGGCTGGCTTGACGCCAATGATGTTGGGGATTTCCATCGACTTCATCAACGGTGGATATTCCATTGATCAACCAACCGCGCTTTGGTGGAAACAACTGGCAACTGCTGTAGTCTTTGGCTTGGGCATCGCAACGGTCCTAACACTGGTTTTAACACCGTCACTACTGGCTCTACGCATTTGGATCAGCAAAGGCGCCTACGCAGGCATAACACGCGCCTTTCGGCGTTAACCTGCACCGATAAAACATACGCAAAGGCATTCATTGCCTTTGCGCTCATTCTGGCTAGTCTGCGTCAAAACAAGCAAGGCAGGCACAATGAATTCATTCTCAAAAATCATCGGAATAATCGCGATCTGCTTTGTGGCTCTCTTCGCAGTTCTGCACATCGTTCCACTCCCAATTCCCGCCGCAATGCTTGTGGAAAACCCCACGCTAATTCGCCTCAAAGGCATTGATCGCAACCGCGCTATAACGGCACAGCTTCAATGGAACAGTCCCAAAATTCGCCTTCGCGGGTTTCGCGTTGTCGCCGAAATAACTGGCACATTTACCGATTCAAATATCGTGTTGGATCAATTGATAAATCCAATATCACCTGACGCGGTCATCGATAAACGCAAACTAAAGGTATTCATGCGTGACAACTCCACGCTGACCTGTGCGGGTAACAACGCGGGGCTAAAATGTCAGGGCCGACTACGCATGACGATCGACACATTCCTTGGGAAAATAAAAAATACGCTAACGATATCCACACAATCCACCAGCGCACTTGATGGAAACGAAATTACACTCAGCCACCGCATAACCGAAGGTCGCGGCGTCCCGTCGTTGGTAATTGATGCATTAAACAAGGAACTAGCCAAGAAAGATCGCAGCAAAAGCCTGCCTGATTTTTTCATAAACCATAACGTTGAAATTACAGACCACGCGTTTACAGGCAACAGCACAGACAATACCCTTGGCCTCAAAATGACACTGAAAATGTCAGTGTCATCATTGATCAAGGCTGTTTTTTAGTTCAGCTCACGCGCCTTGGCGCAGGGTCATTTCATCCAACTGGCTCGCAAAATCATCTGCACTCATCCCCTCGGACAAAGCACGTAATAAAAATACTTGTTGCGTTTCGGGTGCCAACCCGCCCTTGGGTGGATCGCGATCAAGATTGGTTGGAAACGAATACCCCTCCGCCGTTGATGAAATCGCTGCATTCAGCTCAGCTTCACTTAACACGCCATCACGCAATGCCTTTTGTGCAAACGGGTAAATCAACTTGCACATTTTACGCCGATCAATTGTCTCCATTGCACGCCCAAACGCAGACGAAACTTGCAACAGATTAACCATGCGATGCACATCAGTGGTCGAATTCGCACCCGCGCCATGGAACAACGCTGGATTAAAAAACAACGCATCCCCCTTATTCAGCGGCAACTGCACACACCGCTCTTCAAACAACGCACGAAAATCCTGACGGCGCCATGCGGCGTAACCCGCTCGATATGCTTGTGAAAACGGCAACAATTTTGTTGGTCCGCTGGCCAAATCCATATCGCAATGCGCGATCCCGCCTTGCAATGTCAAAACAGGAGACAAATCATGCACATGCGCTGGATACTGCGCACTGATGTCTGCCGTTTGAAATCCCAAATGGTAATCGCGATGCGCCGTTTGTGCCGCACCACCAGGATGCACCAAATTCACCTGTGCCGTCATCTGATAATTTGGCCCCAACCATGCTTCGCACACAGCTTCGATCGCTGTATTGCCAAAGTATCGTAAAAACACATCAGGCCCACTTTCACACAATTTTTGCAACGAATTCCAAATACGATCATTCGCCCCAGACGCCGCAAAGTGATCACTCCCGCCCCCGCTACCTTGCTTTTCCATCGCAATAATTTCTTCGAATTTTGCAGTGACTTCATCAATGACCGTTGTATCCGCATAAGCGCCACGTAACGCCAACACACCTGCCCCATTCATCAAAACACCTGCCCATTCGCGCATAATTTCGCGACGCGTTGGCGTATCCAACAACGCGTTTTGCAACTCCTGTACATCATAAATGGGAATATTTTTTTGCACATCAGCGGCAAATGGAACATCCTGCGCACGTGTTGTTTGCTCAATCAAGGCTGTGAATTCATTCAGCTCACAATCCTCATCTGTAAAATACCCAATCCGCTGTTGGTTCCGCTCACTCATGATCACTCTCCTTGTGTATGGTTCCCAGCTTGCAACAAAAACATCTTGCTTGGTGGACGAAAACACATCAAAAACACATCAATGACCCATCGTTTCCCCCTCAAAGAAATCGCACGCCAAGCAGGCCTTGGCACCGCAACCGTGGATCGTGCCATCAACAACCGCGCCCACGTAAGCCCTCAGACGCAGGCCCGTGTCACAGCCGCTATCGCAGAACTCAAAGCCCAAGAGACACAACTATCTGCACGTGGGCGGCGCATGTTTTTTGATTTCGTAACCGAAGCTCCATCACGCTTCAGTCGCGAAATCCAGACCGCCGCAGAAAAAATCCTGCCGCAGATTGGGCCAGCAGTTTGTCGTCCACGGTTTTTAAGCCAAGAAATCATGTCAGAAACAGAGGTGCTAAGCGCACTTAATCGCATCGCAAAACGTGGCAGTCATGGCATATGCCTAAAGGCGCGAAACCTGCCCGCAATTCGCGACGCCGTCGACAATCTGATTGCATCAGGAATACCAGTGGTCACGCTAGTGACCGATATTTTACCTTCGCAGCGCACAGCCTACGTCGGACTGGACAATCACAGCGCAGGACGCACCGCTGCATTTCTCATCGCGCAAACAGTTGGACAGACAACAGGAACAATCCTAGCCACCCGCAGCAATGCACGCTTCCAAGGCGAAGAGGCACGTGAAACAGCGTTCAGGGAAACCCTTGGTACACTATGCCCAAACTTGCACATCATAGATATCAATGGCGGCAACGGCATACACTATGAAACTGCAAAGCTCATGCATAAAGTTGTTGATCAACTGACCAATCTACGCGGTGTGTATTCAATGGGTGGCGGCAACAAAACCATTCTCGACGTACTTGATCAACACCATCTAAAACCGAACATTTTTGTGGCCCATGATCTGGACCAAGAAAACCGTGCTTTAATCCAACGCGGTCATCTCCACTATGTCCTACACCACAATCTCGAAACAGATCTTCATAATGTTTTCGGGTCTTTCCTACATCACCATAAGCTGACGTCGGACCCACCAGTGAACACCATTTCAAACATACAGGTGATAACACCGATGAATGTACCGATATAAATCCTGCGGGTTTTTACGCCGCTCCTTCAACTTCTTCGGATTCCTGCATATGCCACATATGTGCATAACGACCATCGCGTTTTATCAACTCATCATGTGTGCCTTCTTCGACAATCACACCACGTTCTAAAACCACGATTTTATCGGCGTCCACAACCGTGGATAAACGGTGCGCAATCATGATCACTGACCGCCCCGTACCCAATCCACGCAGGCTCTCTTGAATATCGCGTTCGGTTTCTGTGTCCAACGCAGATGTCGCCTCGTCCAACACCAAAATCGGTGGATCTTTCAACAACGTACGTGCAATACCTACACGTTGTTTTTCACCACCAGATAATTTCAATCCACGTTCGCCAACAGTCGTCTGATATCCATCAGGCAGGCTCATCACAAAATCATGTATTTTCGCCGCTTTCGCCGCGCCCACGATATCACTCTGACTTGCGCCTTCGCGACCATAGGCAATGTTGTACCCAATGGTATCGTTAAACAAAACCGTATCTTGCGGTACGATCCCAATGGCTTCGTGCACTGAACTCTGCGTCACATCACGCACATCCTGTCCGTCAATTTTCAACGAGCCATGTCCCACATCATAAAAACGGAACAACAACCGCCCAATCGTCGATTTGCCAGAACCAGACGGCCCAACAACAGCAACAGTTTCACCTTGCCCCACACGCAGCTTCAAACCTGCCAAAATCACGCGATCCGGGTTATACCCAAACGTAACATCGTCAAATTCAATCATGCCACCGTCGACCTTCAATGCCTTCGCATCTGGCTTATCAACGACTTCTTGTGGCTGGCCCAATAAATCAAACATCTCGCCCATATCGACCAGTGCTTGTCGAATTTCACGGTACACAGTTCCCAAAAATCCAAGCGGCATAGTGATCTGAATCATATACGCATTCACCATGACGAAATCGCCAACCGTCAACGTTCCATCTTGAACGCCCATAGCGGCCAAAACCATCACGCCAACCAGTCCAAGCGTAATTAAAAACGCCTGACCAAAATTCAAAAATGCCAGCGAGTAATTTGTTTTCAATGCCGCCGCTTCATAGCCTCGCATACTGTCGTCATACCGCATGGCTTCACGCTCTTCTGCCGCGAAATATTTCACAGTTTCAAAATTCAACAGGCTATCAATCGCCTTTTGATTGGCGTCCGTGTCTTTATCATTCATTTCTTTGCGCACTTGTACGCGCCATTCAGTCACCGCAAACGTGAACCAAATATACAGCGCAATCGTCACCAGAACAATCGCCATATAAAGCGGCCCAAATGCAAAATAAAAGATACCAGCAACAATCAACAATTTTAAAATTAACGGCCCAATGGAAAACAGCATGAACCGCAACAGAAACTCAACACCCTTTACACCGCGTTCAATAATCCGGCTTAACCCACCGGTTTTACGCGTGATATGATACCGCAATGACAAACGGTGCATGTGTTGAAATGTTTCCAACGCCAGTTGGCGCAATGCACGTTGACCAACACGCGCGAAAATAACATCGCGAAGCTGACTAAATCCTACGGCCAATAAACGCATAACACCGTAAGCAACGGTCAATCCAACCGCCCCCGCCGTCAGCAAATAAACCGTCTGATCGGCCCCAGCATCTGGTGCTAAACCATCCACTGCCGCTTTGTACAAAAACGGCGCCATAACGCCAATAATTTCACCAAGGATCAGCGCAAGCATTGCCAAAACAACACGAAACTTAATGCCAGGACGGTCCTTTGGCCACAAATAAGGCAACACGGATTTAATAACCCCCATTGCCTGCCCGCGCTTGATCGTCACTTTGCTTGTCGTTGGTCGCATTATGCTTAATCTCCTTGAAGATTAAGCATATCGCCCTGCCAAAAGATTGACCAGCATATTCAGATGCATATTTTCAAAGATCAGTTGTCAGGAACTTCGAATACCTGACCCGGAAAAATCATGTTGGGATCTTTGATTGTGTCACGGTTCGCCTCAAATATTTGAACATACCGATCACCCGATCCATATTTCAGCTCTGCCAATTGCCACAACGTAAATCCAGGCTGAACAGTTGCAGCGCCTTCTTTCATTTCAGCGATCACACGCTGGAATGGGCTCTCGACACGTTCAACAACTTTGCCAGTTTCATCCACGGCATCAACACGAACTGTATAAATGCCTTCTTTGATGTCGGGTACTTCAAAGCGCCAACTTCCATCGTCGACCGCCCCCAAACTCACAGGTTTGTTGTCCACATAAACGCGCACCGCTTGATCTGTGGTCCCACGTCCGGCGAAAACCACATCACCCTTAGCTGAATAATTAATAGTGTCCAAAGACAGCTCTTGAACTTTGGGGCCTAATTCACCCTGTTCTTGCACAACGACATCACCACTCGCCTCCGCGATCACAACCTTTGGTGCGACTTTCTCACCCACTGGGCTTGGCATTACTAAAACAGACTCAACAGATTTCACTGTAACATCGCCCATTTCTTCTAATTGTAATTCCATTGGCTCGTTGCCTTCTGGCATTGTCGTGATAAACGCAAATGCACCATCACTCCCCACACGCGCCACACTGATTTCTTTGCCATCCGCAACCAGACGGACCTCGGTATTTGGCGTGGCCTTACCCGCAATAACTGCCGCCCCATCGCGATCCACGCGCACCAAGTCAAAAGTCGGCGCTTGAACTTCAGGTTTCGGCGCAACCTCTACAATGACAACTGGCTCTGGGATAACGTCCGGTTCAATAACCTCTGGCTCAACAATCACAACTTCTGGCTCAGCCACAACAATCTCTGGTTCAACAATCACAGCCTCAGGCTCGACCACAGCAACCACTGGCTCCACATCCGCGACCACTGGTTCAACAACAACTTCTGGAACAGCGGCAGTAAATGTTGAGGCTTCACTTTGAACAACATCAACACGTTTCATCCACTGCGCAATCCCAAAGAAAATTGCCAAAATAAGCAAGCCACCACCGACTAACAAAATCGTTTCCTTGTCACTCCGTGACTGCTTTTCTTGCGGTTCTGCATCCAAATCTTGTGACTCAGTTTCCAAATTCTCTTCGCTCATATTCCAATGTCCCCTTGGTCTTCTTAACCAACAGGTGTAAGTATAAAACATGAATTCACAAAGTAAAAAATCCGTATGCGTATATTGCGCGCACCGTGATGGCGTAAAACCCTGCTATTTAAACGCCGCACGCGATACAGGCGCACTCATTGCACGCCTTGATATGCGTTTGGTCTATGGGGCTGGCGACATCGGTCTTATGGGCGCGGTCGCCGATGCGGCCCAAGCGGCTGGTGCAGAAACATTCGGCGTTATCCCTCAACACCTCATGAACAAAGAGGTCGGTAAACGCGATCTTACCAGCTTCGTCATCACCGAAAATATGCACGAGCGCAAAAAGATCATGGTGATGAACGCCGACGCCTTTGTCCTACTTCCTGGTGGGTTTGGCAGTTTAGATGAATTTTTCGAACTCATCACATGGCGTCAACTTGGTCTGCATTCCAAACCCTGTTTTATCTATAACGTAGATGGCTATTGGGACGCTTTGATTGCTTTGATCAACAACCAGATCGAACAGGGCTTTGTACCAACTGAAAATATAGATTATTTCACAACGGTTACGACCCTTGATGAACTTGAATCAGGGCTAACTCAGGCTTTGTCCTGACGCAACGCGTTGTACGAATAAATTGCCAACCCCGTCCAGATCAGCGCAAACGCCATCATATGCGTACGGCTAAACGGCTCCATAAATACCATTGTCGCCAACAGAAACTGTAATGTCGGATTGATATATTGCACCAAACCAACGGTCGCTAATTTCAACCGCTCCATGGCATAGGCCATCAATATCAACGGGAACCCTGTCAACACACCCGACAGGATCAACAATCCGCTAATACCAACGCTGCTACCAAAATACCCACCACTGCGCCCTGCAACACCCTGCCAGTCAAACATATGTGCGCCAAACAACCAGATCAGCGCCAACGGCGCCAATAACATCACTTCCCAAAATACAGATCGCATCGGCCCGATCGTCAATGGTTTCTTGATCAAACCATACAGACCAAACGTACCTGCCAAAATCAGCGATATATATGGGATTTCACCGACACCAATACTTAATAACAATACCGCAACGGTGGCCAATCCAACCGCGAACCACTGTGCTGGCTTCAATTTCTCGCCCAGAAATACGGCTCCCAACATCACAGCAACCAATGGGAAAATATAGTACCCTAAACTGCTCTGCGCGACTTTACCCACTTGCACCGCATATATGAAAAAGAACCAATTGATACTGACCATCAATGCAGCAATCCCCACACGGATCACAGCACGCCAGTTCAACCATTCCATACGTCCACGTATCACCAAAATGATACCAATAAATACGGCCGACCAAATCGTGCGATGGCTTAAAACTTCAAGTGGTGGAACTTGGGCAATGCTACGATAATACAAGGCCGACAGGCCCCAGATCGTACAAGCCAATAACATGGCTAAAACACCTTTAGTTTCTTCTCTCATCGACGGGTCCTTTACCAAAAAAGAAACCCCACTGAACTAAATCAGTGGGGCCTTTTTGCTATGCGACCCAAATCCGAAAATCTGGTCCTCCCGTCGCATCGCGGTGTTACAGTCGCTACAATGCGCAGAATTTTGACAGAGTCAATAATTTCTTACGTATTAATACTGAATTTTATGCAGACGCCAAACGGGCAGCTACATTTTCCCAGTTCACAAGGTTTTCAAGGAAGTTTGTAATGTACACAGGGCGCTTATTGCGGAAGTCGATGTAATAGGAATGTTCCCAAACATCACAACCCAACAACGTCGTCTGACCGAAACACAACGGGTTTACACCGTTTTCTGTTTTCGTCACTTTCAAACCACCATCAGTGTCTTTCACCAACCAGCACCAACCAGAACCAAATTGTCCCGCACCAGCAGCGCCGAATTCAGCTTTGAATGCGTCTACAGAGCCAAAGCTCTCAACAATCGCCGCTTCCAATTCAGACGGCATTGCGCGTCCTTCTGGGCCCATCATTTCCCAAAACTGGTTGTGGTTCCACAGCTGTGAAATGTTGTTAAAGATACCGTTTTGCGCAACTGATGACGCATTGTACGTCCCAACAGTAATCTCTTCCAGCGTCTTGCCTTCCCACTCAGTACCTTCAATCAGCTTGTTACCATTGGTAACATAGGCGTTGTGGTGCAAATCGTGGTGAAATTCCATCGTTTCAGCGGACATGCCACCTTTTGCAAGGGCATCATGGGCATACGGTAGATCAGGAAGTGTAAAAGCCATATCGGGCCTCCATAAGTTGGGGTTAAATCTCTGTGGTAACTATAACCGTGGGTCAGGGCGTTGGAAACTAAATTCAACAGTCTTCACGACTTTGCATAAATTTCTATTTTGATCGGCACTGCCCTTTTGCTTCTTGTTCAGCACGTTCGAACCGTCCACCCAATTCTGGCCTACTCACGAACTTTAATTTCTAGTTTGCTTTATATCTGGTGGCCATAAAATACATCCGCGTATACGGAAAGTTGAGTGGTTTCACCAAATTTATGCCCGGAAGCCCATCAATAGTCCAACTAATCGTTTGTCGTTTTGCATTGTCAGTTATCATGCGCCCAACGACGACAGGACGCCCCCATGACTTGCTAACGTCGTCCATCACCAAAATTTCACCGGTTTCCGCGTTGACTTGGATGGTTACGCTAGAGGGTAACCGATCCTGTCGCTTCGTCTTATCAACTACACATTCCCAAGTTTCGGCAACGACAGGCATCGCAAAGATGAACGTGGTGAAGGTTGCAATTCCGCTCCGCAACAAGACACTTTTCAAACTTCTAATTCTCATTTTGTATCCTTATTATTTAATCTGCGTACAAGACCCGTTTGCTGCCTCTGCTGTCCGTTCTCTCCCATATTTGGTATTTGGTTCACTAAGAACCTTCGCCCTAGAGCTAGATTTGAAGCGAGATATCTTGAAAAAGACCGTGTTGAACGCCATGTTAAGGTACTTCTTTGAACGTTGTGTTGGAATTCCGTCAACCTGCCACTTAATCGTTTGACGCTTTGGATTATCGGTAAGTATCACACCATCCACGATAGATCGGCCCCATGAATTAGAAAGGTCATCTTTCACTGTAACAGCACCAGTGTTTTGCCCAACAGTATACGTGACTGTGGTAGGCATAAACGCATTGTGCTTCGATTTTTCAATCACACATTCCCAAGTTTCGGCCAGTAACGGGGAAACCACCCCAGTAAATGCGACAACTGCAATAATCACAAAACGCAGGTTATTGAGTAATTTTCTCATAGGAAATTCCTTAGTTTTTGATCATACATTTCCCCACCCCGCGTTGCGAAATAGCATGCTGTGAAGCACGTATTTTGGGGATCGCAGTGAGTATTATTTTTTTGTCTTTATTCATCACGGCCGCCTTGAATGCTACACCTGTAAACCATGCAAAATCTGAATTTTTATTCTGAATCGGAATTCCCGAAACCTCCCACGAAATGCGGCGGCTCTTGTCATTGTCGGCGCGAACTTCGCCCCGTATGACATTAACACCAAACCTCTGGCTATATGAATCCGTGACAATAACGTCTTGTATATACTCATCAAACTTGAACGTCACTTTGGCTGGCAGTACGTGCTGCCGTTTACCAACATTCACATCACAAACCCACGTCTCTGCACACACTGGCGAAAGAGATGCCATAACAGCTCCAACAATAATCAACCCACAAGTAAGCTTGGGCTTCCCGCAAAAATTAAACATAATGTTTTCCTATTTAGTCACCTTACAATGGCCCATCGCGATCTCATTGTAAGGTTGGTAAACTTTTCTTGGTAACGCAAATGCAGTTAACGTCAGTTTTCTGGTTTTCTTAACAACCACTGCTCTCAATTCAATTCCGTAATACGGAAAAGCTCTATCTGGCGTGCGTTGTATCGCCAATCCATTCGTCGCCCACGCAATCGAACGCCGCTTCGCATTTTCAACACTAACGGCGCCTCTTGAAACTTTAACACCGTATTTCAATCCGATGGAATCGGTGACAAGTATATCTTGAACGTACTCATCAAATTTGACCGTAATTTGCGATGGAATTAACTGCTGCCGCTTACCGACCTTAAGGTCACATTCCCAAGTTTCAGCCATTAATGGGGAAATAACCCCATTAAATCCGATCCATGCAATAATGACAAAACGCAGACTTTTGAGTAATTTTCTCATATGAAATTCCTTATTTTTGGATCGCACATTTTCCGGTTCGAACTAACTCATTTGCGTGCCACGATGCGCGCCCCAATGGCTTTATCAATAACTTCATTTTATCTGTCTTTTTAAATCTGGAAATGGTGAACGCAATTTTTGAAAAGGTATTGTTCTGGCCATGGCCAACATTTTTCAACCTTTGTTCAGGTATACCTGAAACTGCCCAACGGATTGTTTGTCGCTTCGCGGTATCCGTTAATACGTCACCCTCAACAACGCTCCGCCCCCAAGATTTTGTTAAATCATCCGACACCAAAACGGTTCTAGTAATTGGGTTAATTTTCACCGTAATTGTTGATGGAACAGCAGTATCTCGTTTAGTTTTTTCAACAACACATTCCCACGTCTCAGCATGAACCACCCCCCCGACACTCAAAGCAATGGTTCCAACAATCAACGCCAAACCACCTGCGGCACGCATCATTTTGAAATTTGGCATTTACCGCGGCCTGTAAATACATCTGGATAACCCGTTGGGCGCGCAGTCACGGTCATAAGGTTTTTCTTTTTGATGAAGCTTGCGGTATACTTAAATTCTGGCACAAATTGATTACGAGAACTTTCAAGCCCTTTCAAAACCCAGGTAAATGACACGCGCTTGGCGTTATCCGCTTTCAACTTACCTTTGTGGGGCTTTCCATTTTTATGTTCATAAATGACGTGATCCATAACAACAACAGAGGCCGTGCTTTTATCATAATCGATCAATAAATCTCGCGGCATCCAATAGGCATCTTCTCTCGGTACAATCTTACACGTGTAGACATCGGCAAAGCTGGCAGTTGGCAACAATAAAGCAGTGGCCAGAACGGCCTTGGCGAAATGTTTTTTCATTTTTGAAATATCCTAAATATTAATGATTTCGTGGGAAAATTATCAACTTGAAAGTTGTACCACAAGCACCATTACAACCTAAACGGGCAAAACAGCCAAGGCCACACGGCGGTCTTCAGACAATAATACATTATATGTCCGGCACGCACTGGCGCTGCCCATGACCTCGAACGGCACTTGCGCCGCCTCAAGCTTGGCAACGACATCTTTTGGCAATGGCGCGATATCTGCGCCCATACCAATAAAAACCACGTCGGCACTGTCTTTCGCATCGATCAAGGGTTGTAAATCACCCAACCCCGCCCAAGGCATCACACCATCCTCGGTTA
>DKMK01000029.1 GCA_002469545.1 Rhodobacterales bacterium UBA7416
GCGAAATACCAACACTTCGTCACAGTCGGGGTAGAACGCACAAAATTTTATATTGCGCGCTGGGACGCCCAAACGAACATCTTCGGCCCCATTTCATCTAAGCGCCGCTGCCAATCGTCTTGTTCGCAACCTTGGCTAATTTCTTCTAGTTTGGTTAAGAAGGCAGCAATCTGAAGCGGGGAAACACAATCGAAATACATCGCGCACAGCGTGTTAAACCAGCGGTTTTTTCGAATGGTAAATACTGTCAGCGAAACCTGACCGTCCATTCTCATCGAAAACACTGACCGCGCAGAGATACCAACCAAATTCAAAAAGAAATTCAAATTTTCGAACTTCCAAATCGCAACAGTGTCAACGACCCCACAAACAGACACAGCATTTGCCTCGTGATAGTTTTGGCGCATTATCACAGTCGTGAAATATTGGACCTCTTTTGATGGATGCGGGATTTTATCAGCAACAGATTTTTTAAATCGGAACGTTTGAAATCGGTTCGGTTCATTCCAAATGCGATATGCCAAATCATACGCAGGATTTGCTTTGGAAATTTCTTTTGACCCAACGAAATATCGTTTCAATCGTCCAACATATCGTTTCAATCGTCCAACAATATCCTCCGTGACACCATTTCTTCGCGTTTTGAGCGTAAAATTGGCCGCAAAACGATCCAAAACTGGTGCAACCTCTTCGGCAACAGCGCTATCATAGCTCTCAGCCTCAAGGTTCGCTGTATCATTTTTCAAAAACGACCGCCGTTGCGATAAGTAATCGGTAAATGAATCTGTCTTTCCATTCGAAAACAGCTGTATTAACGGCTTGGCCTGCCAACGCTCGTTCATCATAAAGCACTCATCAAAATGCAGCATCGCGCGGCAAAGTTGCTCGTTTTTCAATGGATCCGAAAACTGAAAAGATACTTCGTCGGCAAATAAAACATAGGTGAAAATGCGGCCAAAGCATTGCTCTTCATTCAGTTTTTTCAGATCACTATCCACATCAAATGCGGATATATACACTTTACGCACATCCATTTCACCGCTTGGACGTAAAAATGGCACTCCGTGTTTTTGAAATATCGGCTCGTAATACGCCGCAGGAATTTTCAAAAGTACAATCAGCTTTTCAACCAATTGATCGTTCAGGCCTTTCTTGCGACTACGCGCATTTTCGATCTCTGAAATTCGTGATTTCGCTAATCCTAATGAAACCGCCACATATTCTTGGGTGAAATCATTCCGCTTTCTAAAATCTCGAAACAAAGCGCCAAGCTCGACCCACAAATTGTCTTGTTCCATTTACGAACCCTTACGAAAGATCGAATCCCAACATCCGAACCATGATGACCTCAAAGGAGCCCATTATGGACAAAACAACTTACTACGCGATTGCAATATGTGAAGCCTCGCTTCACCTTAACACAGGAAAAATAGAATACGCTATTTTGTCAGCGCTTTATTTCGCGCTCGCTGTCGCAAAATCATGAATCCTAAAACCGCGCCCAACGATCCTTGATCCGTTCAGCCACCCATCCAGCCCACTGCGCATAAGCACCGGCCTTTGGATGATAACCATCAGACGCCATCAGCGATGGATCATGGGGAAATGCGATCGGGATATGATAACAGTTTTGCCGTTTTTCAATCATATCCGCTAACCAATGATCGAACCGATCCGCGCGTCGCCCTAAAAACCAGCGCAGCGGCTGTGGCAACAACGGGAAATATTTCACAGGCGGAATACCAGACACATAAATCTCGCGCACACCAAACTTCTCTTCTAATATATCATACAACTTGGATTGTTGCTTCAGCCACGCATTCAGGTTCACCCCATGCGTCACATCATTCACACCCAGACAAATCATTGCCGCATCAAACTTGCCTTCGACTTGATCAATCAGCGCCTGCGTATGTGACTTCGTCGTCGCACCGGTTTTTGCCAACAACTCCCACGTCACCTGAAATCGGTCCGCCAATTGCGCTGCTAACTGCCCTGCAATTGCTTCGTCTTGCGTATCCACGCCGACACCCGCCGCCGAACTGTCGCCCAGCACCAAAACCCGCAACGGTCGCCCAACGCCAACGACACCCGCACGCGGGCCTTTTGCTTCGGGTAATACAGACGCAAACCTGCGCACCAACATCCCTTGTGCAAACATCAACGGTCCCATCGAAAGGGCCGCAATCGCTTCTTTATAAACGCGCATGATACTCTCTTTAATTCCTACCACTGGATTTATGTCCAAGACCCATCAAAAACAAGCCTTAGACATAAAACACAGCCAAAGGGTGACCTACATGGTACACCCGATAAACCCACCGTCCAGCAATACGTTTTGCCCCACAATGAAACCAGCATGCTGACTGCATAAAAACGCACATGTCGATCCAAATTCTTCGACCGTGCCATAACGCCCGGCCGGAATACTTGCCGAACGCATCGCGCGTGCTTCATTAAATGAAACACCCTCTTTGGTCGCCAATCCCGTATCCAACGAAACCGCACGATCCGTGGCATGAATACCGGGCAACATATTGTTGATCGTCACACCATGCTTTGCTACATCACGGCTGGTTCCCGCTACATAACCAGTCAAACCCGCACGGGCCGTATTGCTCAGCCCCAAAATCCCACTTGGTCCCTTCACATACTGGCTGGTGATATTCACAATACGTCCCCAACCTTGATCAATCATGTGGGGCAACACGGCCTTGATTAACATGATCGGCGTCAGCATATTTGCATCAATCGCGCCCATGAAATCATCGCGCTCCCAATCAGCCCAATTCCCAGGAGGCGGCCCACCCGCATTCGTCACCAAGATATCAACATCACCCGCTTGCGCCAAAACATCCGCACGTCCCGCATCCGTTGTCACATCCGCCGCAACAGCCGTCACAGAAACACCCAACGCTTCCAACGTGGCCTTCGCCGCCGCCAAAGGTGCCTCAGTACGCGCACAAATCACGACATCCACACCCGCCTTGGCCAACGCCTCAGCACAGCCAAAACCCAAACCCTTAGACGACGCACAAACCAACGCCCGCTTACCCGAAATTCCTAAATCCATAACACTCTCCATTTCCCCAAAACCCTAGCGACAGGGCAACCCGATGTCATCAACCAAAAACCAAAAAAACACCCCTTGCGCATCTCAACTAAATCGCAATATTGAACTCACCGTTCGATAGATTTGCGCCACTCAACCACCAAAAACCGAAAGCATTCCCCAATGCCAATCTTTGAACTCGCCGCCCTAGGTGCGGCACTTACATGGGCCATCACTGGTATCATTTCTCCCGCACCAGCGGCACACCTTGGCACAATCGGCTTCAACCGCATTCGCATGTCCGCAATGTTTGTCATTATCGGCACATATGTTTGGTTCGCGGGCACTTGGCAAACCATCCCAATGGACAGCATGGCAGAAGTCATGCTCTCAGGCCTCATCGGTATTTTCCTCGGCGACACAGCACTGTTTGCCACCATGAACCGCCTCGGCCCACGGCGCACCGCAATGCTGTTTTCACTCAACGCACCTATTTCTGCCGTCTTGGGATACTTCTTTCTGGCAGAGGTGTTGGAAACCAACGAAATCCTCGGCATTTGCATCGTCACCGCAGGCGTCATTCTTGCCATCATGTTTGGCAAACGTCGCGGCCAACTCCACAAATGGGAATCCGTCAAAGGCCCTCTGTGGATCGGCGTCCTCACGGGCCTTTTGGCCGCAACAGGTCAATCCGTCGGCTCACTCATCGCATCACCCATCCTCTCCGCAGGCGCCGACCCAATCGCCGTATCTTGCGTACGCATCGGCATCGCCGCATTCTTCCTCCAAGTGCTTGGCGCAATGCCCATCGCAGGCCTAAAAATCCAAAACCCACTCAACATGCGCATCGCCACACTCACGGTTCTATCAGGAATTATCGGCATGGGCATCGGCATGACATTGGTGCTGTTTGCCTTGTCAGGCGGCGAAGTCGGCATCGTCTCAACCCTATCCTCCACCGTCCCAGCCCTCCTACTCCCCATCCTGTGGTTCACCACCAAAGAACGCCCCGCCGCATTGGCATGGGTCGGCGCGTTATTGGTGATGATAGGTTCATCCCTGATTTTTCAGGCGTAGGAATATAATCCTGCGTCCTGTCATCCCCTACTTGATCGGGGATCTTTTGCAGCAGGATCCCCCTTGATCCTCTAACACCCAACGCCTAACGTGACGGCATAGAGACAAGGACATTTTCGATGGCAAATCCCCAACATGTTAGATGGTTGTTAGAAGGTGCTGTGGCATGGAATGCGAGGAGATTAACAACACCATTCACGCCCGATTTAGCCAAGGCGAACTTGCGTAAGGCAAAATTGCGGGGCGCAACTTTACGGGGGGCGGACTTGCGGGATGCAAACTTACAGGATTCAAATTTGCGAAATGCAAACATGTGGGGAGCGGATTTACGGGGGGCTAACTTGCGAGATGCGAATTTGCGGGACGCGAAGTTGCGAGGGGCGAACTTGCGGGATGCGCACTTGCGGGGGACAAACCTTCAGGATGCGAACTTGTGGGGGGTGGACTTGCGCACTTTAAAACGGATATCTCAATTGTACAAAACTTAAGCCAAGCACAAGTCAATTCCGCCCGCGGCACACGCGGTGAAAACGGCACCATCCTACCAGTCCACTTTACAGTCCCTGATCATTGGGAAATTCTCGGTGATGAAAAGGTTTTCGAAAATGGCGGTGAACCCGACAACTGGGAAGCCCCTAGCCACCCTTGGTATCAAACCGCCAAAATACACCTAGCCCCGGTGACCCCAATCGCTGACGTCGAATGGACAAAAATAGGTGAACTGAATGTTCAAAACCTAACCCCCATCACCCCAACCCCGCGCAAGCCTGTCCCAATCCCATCCCCCGAAGCTGTGTTTGAAATCAAACGCACCCTCGTAGCCCTATCCAAACAGCTACGTATCCAACTAAACGCATCTGAATCACACAACACCGCCGCCTTCATCGGCGACGCCGATCCCCTATTCGCAGCGATCGAAACACAACTGGAATTGCCGGACGTCGAGATCATCCCCCTGTGTCCGAAGCATTGGACGCGATGGATGCAATCGATACCCAGCTTGAACAACCCGAAATCATCGCTCAAATCGGCCCCAAACTGGGCGGCGTAACCCGTGCAACGGATGGTTTCCCGTGGGAGTCAGACAAACAAAAAATCGCCAATAAATCTGCCATGTGGATGCAAGTTTTGGATAAACTCGAAAACCCACCCAAAGCGATCATCGGTACTGGTATCTATCTAACAGCCATCGCTCCGCTTATCGCCGCCATCGTATGGTTACTCACACTCCTGTTTGGCACAACCCCCTAACCTTCACTCTGCCCAAATATCCAAATCCTCACGTTTCCAAAACCGGTGCACAGGTGGTGTATGCTTTGTGCACAGATTGTGCCTCGCATTTCACACCCTTTCTTGCCCTTTCACAAAACCCGCCCTATACGAACAAACATGATAGAACGCTCCGACACAGGCACCGTCCTGCCGCCCGAAATTGACCGCCGTCGCACCTTCGCGATCATCTCGCATCCCGATGCGGGTAAAACCACACTGACGGAAAAATTCCTGTTGTATGGTGGCGCTATTCAAATGGCTGGGCAGGTCCGCGCCAAAGGCGAAGCACGCCGTACACGCTCCGATTTTATGCAAATGGAAAAGGATCGCGGCATCTCTGTATCCGCCTCGGCAATGTCATTCGAATACGGGCCATATTGGTTCAATCTGGTGGACACCCCCGGTCACTCCGACTTCTCCGAAGACACCTATCGCACCCTCACGGCAGTTGACGCCGCGGTCATGGTGATCGACGGCGCCAAAGGTGTCGAAAGTCAGACACAAAAACTGTTCGAAGTCTGCCGCATGCGCGACATGCCGATCCTGACCTTCTGTAATAAAATGGACCGCGAAAGCCGTGATACCTTTGATATTATTGATGAAATTCAGGAAAATCTGGCCATCGATGTAACACCAGCCAGCTGGCCCATCGGCGTTGGTCGTGATTTCATGGGCTGTTACGACATGCTCAACGATCGCCTCGAATTGATGGATCGCGCCGACAGAAATGTCATCGCCGAAAGCGTCGAAATCACTGGCCTTGATGATCCAAAACTGGCTGAACTGGTTCCTGCAGAACTATTAGAAAAGTTCCTAGAAGAAATCGAAATGGCCCGCGAATTGATGCCAAAATTTGATCACCAAGCATTCATGGACGGCACAATGACCCCCATCTGGTTTGGCTCTGCGATCAACAGCTTTGGCGTCCAAGAATTGATGACAGGCATTGGCGACTTCGCACCAAAACCATTGGTCCGCCCCGCCGAACCACGCGCCGTCGCACCAGACGAGAAAAAGGTCACAGGTTTCGTTTTCAAGGTCCAAGCAAACATGGACCCCAAACACCGCGACCGCATCGCCTTCGTACGCCTATGCTCAGGCCACTTCAAACGCGGCATGAAGCTAACCCACGTCCGTTCCAAAAAACAAATGGCAATCGCATCCCCAATGCTATTCCTAGCATCCGATCGCGAGTTGGCAGAGGAAGCATGGGCAGGCGACATCATCGGCATCCCGAACCACGGTCAATTGCGCATCGGGGACGCCCTAACCGAAGGGGAATCTCTTAAATTCGCAGGCATTCCATCCTTTGCCCCCGAACTGCTGCAATCCGTACGTGCCACCGACCCGATGAAGGCAAAACATCTGGACAAAGCCCTTAATCAATTCGCCGAAGAAGGTGCTGCAAAACTGTTCAAACCAATGATCGGCGCGGGCTGGATCGTCGGCGTTGTTGGCCCACTTCAATTCGAAGTTTTGGCCTCGCGGATTGAATTGGAATACGGCATTCCTGTGCGTTTCGAACAATCCCAATTCTCGTCGGCCCGCTGGTTAACAGGTCCGAAAGATATGGTTGGTAAGTTCATGGACATCAACAAAGGTCACATGGCCACGGACCACGACGGCGATCCTGTTTACATGACACGTCTACAATGGGACATCGATCGCGTTGAACGCGACTATCCAGAGCTGACGTTGACCGCGACCAAGGAAATTATGGTTTAGGACTACGAAGTGAATTAAAAGCTGAATTTTCGAACTGCTGCATTAAATTTGGATTCTTGTTCTGAATTTCTTTGTCTAACCCCTTAAGTAAACTGAACTCCTCAACGAGTGGTTTGAGTACTTTTCTCTGTCTCAGAGCACAATTAAAGAACAGTAACACTTTTTCATCTGGGGTAAGAGTCGCATTTATAATTTGCCCATATTTTCGTTTTTTTGTGTCATGAATATTAGCTTCTTTAATATGCTTTAATGCGTGAAGCAAAAGTAAACAGTAAGGCTTAATAATTGAGCCAGATTGTTGCTCGACTACTTCAGAAAAAGAGGCGTGTTGAGAACTCCCATCAACACGATCTTCATCTCTGGCGCCATTTATAGCGACACTAAAACTACTTTCACCTTTCACATCACCAATATTTTCACATGCCTTAAAAACAACTCCCCCAAAAACACTTACTCCACCAACTGTATCAAAGTGCCTCCTCCATATGTCCAGTAAGTGGAAAAAAGTTCTCTCAAACTCTTGAAACGACAAATGATCTGCCTGTGCTTGCTGGGCTTGCTTCATGCCTTGAAGCTCGCCCCTTTGATGTTCCATTTCTGTGACTTGAGCAGATAGCGCCTTGGTCGACAAAGTCAGTTCTTTTGTCTGTGCCTCAACGCTTTCACGCGTAAGTTCAAGCTCTTCCCGTTGTGCATTTAGAGCATCAATCTGGTACACCAAGGTTAAGATAAGCCCAGCAAATGCCAACCCAGAAAACAGCGCCGTCACAGAACCAAACTGATCTCCAAATGCGCCCTGACTTGAAAGTCCTTTAGCAAAGAGCCATGCAAAGATCGGGGCTAAGGCCCACAACACAACAACAGAACCAAATACAAAAACGGCTCCCCACTTTGTTCGAATGAAATCCATATCAACCTTAATTAAATTAAAACTATAGGTTGATTATGATGCCTTCAAACAGGCTGGTAAAGCTTTTAATCCCTACTCAAACTCCATCGCTTCATAAACACGACCAGCATTTTTGGTCGCCAGTTCATCAAACGTATCCAAATTCTTATAAGGCGATTGATCCACGTAATAAGCATCCGTCAAATCCCCACCCGCATCCAAATGTGCGCCGACCTTGCCGCGCAAATACACCAGATAATCGTGCGTATATCGCGTGACTTGCGCCATGTTTGTTGGGTGACCATGTCCGGGAATGACATATGTCGCGCCCAGCGGGACAAAGGCGTCGTTCCACGTCTCGATCCACGCCGCAGTATCTGTATCAGGAAAGATCGGCAACATACGCTCATGAAATGCGATGTCGCCTGCAATCACCAAACCTTGCTGTGGCAACCACACTGAAATATCGCCCGCACCATGTGCTGGACCAAGGCGCAAAACCTCGATCGGGAAATCACCAAACGGCACCACGTATTTATCCGCAAATGTCTCTGTTGGCCCTTGTAAAACAGTACCTTCGGACTTTTCACGGTTATACCGCTTCATCCCTTCCAACGAATTATATCCACGCTCTTCGAACTCATGCGCCGCGTCCTCTTGGGCCAAAACTCTCACGCCCTGCTCTACCCAATAATTGTTACCCAACATGGCATGGCCTTGGCCGTTTTCATTGATCACTAGCTTCACAGGTTGATCAGTCACAGCCTTAATTTCATCGTGCAATGCCTTTGCCAATAGATATGCAGCACCTGCATTCACAACAACCACACCATCACCAGTCACGATAAAGCTTAGGTTATTATTGTGGCCCGAATTTTCATATCGTGGCGGCGCAGTGGCCCCAATTGCGGAAAACACATAGGGAATTACTTCGACAGGCTTGGCATACAGCGCCGATTGCGGATAAAGATCGGGAATATCGTCATGGGCGAAAACCGCCGTACTGAATGAAAGAGCAATGGCGAGGGTTGTAAAGCGTGACAACATGGGGGAACTCCTGTCGATTTAAATTCAATTTAATGAATACGTAATTTTGCACCAAGGTCAATGAGATTGCAGGTTAAGTTGCCATCAATCTAACCAAAACCGCAACCTTTCAAGGCCAAACCACCACCAAGATTGACTCTGTGGGTAAATTCGTTAATACACCCCTTACAGAGGATATGGTGGCATTTCGGTCACCGCGCCGCGTTGATTTGCGGCACATTTTAACGCCGCAAAATACGCAGGACATATGACAAAATTCACTGATCTGGGCCTCAGCCCAAAAGTTATGAAAGCCATCGAAGACGTTGGTTATGATACCCCCACCCCCATTCAAGCAGAAGCAATTCCATACGCATTGGAAGGTCGTGATGTTTTAGGCATCGCCCAAACAGGCACCGGAAAAACGGCTGGCTTTACACTGCCAATGATCCATAAATTGGCACGTGGCCGTGCGCGTGCGCGTATGCCACGTTCACTGGTTTTGGCACCAACACGCGAATTGGCTGCACAGGTTGCGGAAAATTTCGAACAGTACGCAAAATACGTCAAACTGGATATGGCACTGTTAATCGGTGGTGTTTCGTTCAAAGAGCAAGACAAATTGATCGACCGTGGCGTTGATGTTTTAATTGCCACACCAGGTCGTCTGTTAGACCATTTCGAACGCGGTAAATTGTTACTGACCGGTATCGAAATCATGGTTGTCGATGAAGCAGACCGTATGTTGGACATGGGTTTCATCCCAGACATCGAACGTATCTTCAAGTTGACACCATTCACGCGCCAAACATTGTTTTTCAGTGCCACAATGGCCCCTGAAATCACACGCATTACACAAGAGTTTTTGCAAAACCCACAACGTGTAGAGGTTGCCCGCCAAGCGACAACATCTGAAAACATCACACAAAAGGTTGTTTGCTTTAAACCCGAAAACCGCAAGGTAGAAGGCAAAGCAAAGCGCGATATGTTGCGCTCTATCATCAAAGAAGAAGGTGACAAGCTGACCAACGGCATCATTTTCTGTAACCGCAAGGTCGATGTTGATATCGTTATGAAATCGATGAAAAAACACGGGCATTCTGTTGGTGCGATTCATGGCGATTTGGATCAACGTTACCGCATGGAAGTGTTGGCCGGTTTTAAGAATAATGACATTACTTTGCTGGTCGCGTCGGATGTTGCCGCGCGTGGTTTGGACATTCCAAACGTAACGCACGTGTTTAACTACGATGTTCCTATTCATTCCGAAGACTACGTTCACCGTATCGGCCGCACAGGTCGCGCTGGACGCAAAGGTTGGGCGTTTATGTTGTGCTTACCGCACGAACAAAAACATCTTGATGGCATCGAGGCATTGGTGAAACAACCAATCCCGCGTATGGAAATCGACACGCCTACGGCCACAAAGCCAGAGCGAACAGAACGCCCAAAGAAAGCACGCCCACCAAAGCAAGAAGAAGCAAAACCTGTTGTCGCAGAAGCCGTTGTCGAAAAAGCTGTTGATGCGAAACCAACAGCGCCAAAAGAGCAACCACGTAAAAAACCGCGTGGGCCCAAAGGTAATGATAATAATAAAATCAAAGGTTTAGGCGATCACGTACCCGCGTTTTTGCTACGCTAGGGGCGTGAAAACGATGCCAGTTCAAGTTCAGTCAACAGAAAACGGCTGTTCTTGACCATAATCGGATCAATCAAACGTGCCACTTGGAACGTAGGTTGATCCATCGCATCAACAAAGACGACTTGATCCGAACTGGCGCTTGGATACGCATCTGTAAAACCTTGTGTCAGATTAGATTGCTGACCAAGGTACACATAAAACCCACCCTTTAGGGATGCAATCTTATCCATCTTTTCAGCATCGGTCTGGTTTGGCGTCGCACGTAACGCCGCTAGTTTATGCAACAAGACGGGCGCATACGGCCCCATTTCAAGATCTTTTCGCAATTCGAACGCCACGGTCACATGCTGGCGTGCATGCGATGTTGAGACCGTGAATGTTGTAACCTTGTGGGTTGGGAAGGTGTTGGGCGTATCTGGCATTTCATATGCCCCGAACAAGCTGGCCGCGAAATCCATTTTCTGTGAGGCAGCGAAGTTAGGGGTTTCGCGTACGGCGGCCATTTTTAACAATCCGTCATGTTGATTTAATTTCAGTGAAATCGGTTGAACTGAGCCAAAGGCAACGTCCAAAGAATAAGATGTATTCCATGTTTGGTTCACCATCGCGACGGCTTCACGTTTAGGTAAAGATGCGTGTAATTTTGGCACTTGGTATCCAGCGGTCAATATAAGCGGCTTAACAGGCAATTGAGATACATTCCCGTTGTCACGCAAACCAGCCATCAATTCCGTATCAGGTTGTGGCAAGCTCGTTGCGATAAACGTTCCACCAAGAGCCATTGCTGCGACTGCTCCGCGAAATGCAAATTTAACGACCGGAGCTACAGTAGATACATGATAATTATCGTTATCATGCTGGTGTGCCAACTGAAGACACGGTGACATGTCCAATCCGTGGTTCGAAAACTTTGAAAAATATGAAACCTTGAAGCCAAACCCCTGAACAAACTGTTCGGCAGCTTCCAATGTTGTCCGTAAAGCGAAACATACAGGCGCAATTTTATTTGCTTGAGGCGCGCCATAATGTGCAACGATGTTCTCCGCCTGATCCGAATGGCGGCGTGCCAAAGTTCTACGCACGTGTTTATCGCGCATTGCCGCGTTTCGACCAATAACAGAAACTGAACCGCATTGAATATCAGCATCGTCCAAGAAAACGACGACAGACGAATCTATACTACAATCGTTGCTTACTTGGTGACTAAAACGAAGCAATTCGGCTTCGAAAGCGGGGTCATCCAGTGGTATGCTGTGCGACACAGACCAATTGTCATCATCAGATTTTCTGATGATGAAATGTACATCCGCATCGGTAAACTGCAGGGCAAATTGGCTTTTAGAAGACACGCTCTGATTGTAACGATCAGAGCATGAATGAAAAGAAGTACTGTTACTATAAAGTAAATTACTTTTATTTTGTTTCCAAAAAACCACCCAAGGTTGCTAGGCTTATGATTCCAAACGGTTGATCATGACACGCGTTACGGGTTTTTTACCAACCTCATCTTTGCATACCTTGCTGACGACACGAGACACCAAACGTTCGACTTCTTCATCGTTTTTCAGAAACTTTGGTTTCGACTTAGCCAGCGCCTTTTCGATCTGATTCTCAAGAGTTTCAGGCAATCCGTCTTCGTTAGATTCTGTTTCTGGCAAACCAATTGGCTCTGCCCAAACACCCAGGACATCCGCATCTTCGATAACCAGTGAAACAGCAACAGTGCCGCGCGTGGCCATACGAACACGTTCCAGCACAACACCGTCAAATGCACCAATCAAACGGCTACCGTCCAAATAGGTACGTCCAGTTTCGATATGATTGACAATTTTCGCACCATTTGCACCAATTTCCACAACGCTGCCGTTTGGCGCGACGATTGAATTGATACCCTTGGCCTTTGCTATATCGGCATGCTCTTTCAAATGACGGAATTCGCCGTGCATTGGGATCAGTGTCTTTGGTTGTAACAAGCGATGAACTTCTTCCAGGTCAGGGCGGTTTGCGTGACCCGATACGTGGTAGATTTCAGCACTGTCATCAATCACATTCACACCTTGAACGGCGAATGAATTGATGATGCGACCAACGGAAATTTCGTTACCCGGTATCGTTTTTGAGGAGAACAAGAATGTATCGCCCTCTTGCATTGTGATGCCCAAATATTTGCCCCGTGCCAGCTGTGCAGATGCTGCACGGCCTTCGCCTTGTGAACCTGTCACTAATAGCATTAGGTTTTCACGTGGAACGTTTGGTACATCTTCCAATTCAATCGTTGGTGGGAAGTTATCCAGCACGCCAGTGGCATGTGCATAGCCCAACATACGTTGCATAGAGCGGCCCAACACACATACAGAACGTCCAGAATCGACACCTGCCTGTGCCAAAGTTTTCAGGCGAGCGACGTTAGATGCAAAAGTGGTAGCAACGACCATCCCGCTGGCGCCTTTAATCATATCAGCGATTGGTTTCACCAAAGTTGCCTCAGAGCGACCCGGTTTGTTGGAAAACACGTTCGTGCTGTCACAGACTAAGACATCGACACCTTTTTTACCGAGTGCTGCAAACATTTCCGGGTTGAATGCTTCGCCTACGCCGGGTTCTAGATCTAACTTTAGATCGCCAGTATGTACGATGCGTTGATCGCCGACTTCAATCACCAATCCCGAAGCTTCTGGGATGGAATGCGGAACAGGTAAAATGCCCACTTTGAACGGGCCAACCTTTTGCATTTCTGGATACGGTGGTAAAATTTCGATCACATCAGGATTTTGATTGCGATCTTCCATTTTCGCGCGTGCGACTGCTGCGGTGAATTTACGACAGTAAATAGGTGCCTTCAGCTTGGGATATAACAACCCGATGGCGCCAATGTGATCTTCGTGGGCATGCGTGATGAAAATCGCGTCCAATCGATCTGCACGATCGATGATATATGCGGCATCAGCCATGATCAGATCAACACCCGGTGTGCCGTCCATCGCGGGGAATGTGACGCCCACGTCAGCCAAGATAAAGCGTTCTTTACCTTTTGGGCCGTAGCCATACAGGTACATATTCATACCAATTTCGCCCGCCCCACCAAGAGGCAGATAAATCAAATTATTTTTAGATGTCATGTTATTTCCGATTGTTCTGATAGATCAGATAAAGACCGTGTAATGTCAGGTCTAGGTCAATGTGGTCAATCACATTCGTACCCCGTTCGAACAAAGTCGAAAGCCCGCCAGTAGAGATTATTTTCATTTCGCGCCCATGTTCAGCGCGGATTTGTTTGCAGATGCCTTCGACCAGACCAATATAGCCCCAGAAGATGCCTGACTGCATGCAGGTAACCGTATTCGTCCCAATCACGCGATCGGGTTCAGCCACATCGATATGCGGCAACGCAGCTGCACGTTCATGCAATGCGCGTAACGACAGGTTCACACCCGGGGCAATTACGCCACCGATATAAGCGCCATCGCTGTCCACCACATCAAACGTGGTTGCCGTGCCAAAATCAACAATGATCAAGTCACCGCCATACCGATTATATGCACCGACAGTATTCACCAAACGATCTGGGCCAACAGTCGCTCCCGCATCAACGCGTACCTCGACACCCAAATCACAGCTTGGGCGACCAACGACCAGTGGTCGGCAATCGAAATAGCGATCAGACAGCACACGCAAGTTAAACACCACGCGCGGCACTGTTGAACTGACCACAACGCGGTCGATCGTGGCCGTGATATCATTTAATTGCATCAACTGATGTAACCAAACATAATATTCATCCGCGGTACGCCCAACGATAGTTTCACAGCGGAAACTCGTCAAAAATTCTTGCCCATCGTGCAAGGCAAAAACTGTATTTGTATTTCCAACGTCTATGGCCAGCAACATGGGCTGTCTCCTAGAAAAATATATCAGCGGCGTGGATCACGTGTTGATCTGTTCCCGCTTGTAATACAACCCCGCCCCCTTCGTCCACAGTAACAAATGTTCCTGTGACTTCGTGTTTTTGCATCCGCGCAGTGATAACCTGCCCCAGTTTTGCAGCATCCTTTAGCCAATCTTTACGAATGGATGAAAATCCAGCATTTTCGAACTGAGCCAATCTGTGTGCGAAGAAATGCGCCAAAAGGGTTAAAAAATCGGATGGGGTGATTTGCCCATTCATGTGTTTTGGGGCTGTGGATGTTAGTTCAATTTTTTCTGGTTCCGGCGCGACGGTTAAATTGACACCAATACCAATACTCAGGTGGCTTGGCCCGACACCACACGTTTCTAACAAAATACCAGCAACCTTACCATCGTCCATCAAAACATCATTTGGCCATTTCAGGCTGAACCGCTCTGGCTCGTTTGTCATATGCACGAACGAATCTCTTAGGGCCAACGCAGCAACGAAACTATGAAGCGCCACCGTGGACAAATCCCCACTGATTGGCATCAGCAACGTTGCCGCGAAATTACCTTGTTGGCTGGACCAAGCGCGCCCACGACGCCCGACACCGGCTGTTTGTTCGCCTGCTATAATCCAAAGAGGTTTGGTCGTCGAAACAGCGCGTCGCGCTGCCTCTTTGTTTGTGCTGTCAATTGTGTCAAAGGCAATGCGGTCTACGCCCGCGGGCCAATTGATCATTTCAACAATGACGCCGCAGCATCAGCAGCGATTGGCTCGATGCCAAACAAGTTCAATGCACCAACCAGCATAATCAAGGCCGCACCATACAGTGCAACTTTGTGTAACAACGGCATGCGGTTCGATAGCGGGTCTACTTCGTCACCAAAGTAGATGAAGTAGATAATGCGTAGGTAATAAAATGCACCAATAACGGATGCAATCACACCAGCGATTGCCAACCAAGCCAGACCAGCATTCACAGCGGCCTTAAGCACGTATAATTTACCAAAGAAACCAACCAGAGGCGGGATACCCGCGAGGCTGAACATCAATGCTGATATTGCAGCAGCACGAATAGGTTCAGCGCGTGAGTACAGCCCCAACGAACGTATGTCCGTAACAGGTTGGCCATCGCGTTCCATATTCAGGATGAAAGCGAATACACCGACGTTCATCGTTACGTAGATCGCCATATAGATCAGTAGCGCTTGAACGCCTTCTTCTGTTCCTGCCGCCAAACCAAGCAAAGCAAAGCCCATGTGTGCGATCGATGAATAAGCCATCAGGCGCTTAATATTCGTCTGACCAATCGCCGCAATTGCGCCAAGGAACATCGAAACGAATGACAAGAATACAACGATTTGCTGCCAGTCAGCGACAGCCCCGCCAAATGCATCGTGTACAACGCGAGCAAACAAGCCAGCAGCAGCCACTTTTGGTGCGGTTGCGAAAAAACCGGTTACAGGTGTTGGGGAACCTTCGTAAACATCAGGTGTCCACATATGAAATGGTGCCGCGCTGATTTTGAAACCCATGCCGACGCACAAGAATACCAAACCAAACAACATACCCATACCCAAATGGTCGCCATGGATCGTTTCAGCAATGCCTGCGAAATTTGTTGTGCCAGAAAAACCATAAACCAATGATGCACCGTACAACAGTAGACCAGAAGACAATGCGCCAAGCACAAAGTATTTCAAGCCGGCTTCGGTAGAGCGGATCGAATTGCGGCGAAAGGATGCTACAACGTACAATGCCAATGATTGTAATTCCAAGCCCATATAAAGCGCCATCAAATCACCGGCAGACACCATTAACATCATACCCAACGTGGCCAATGCGATTAGGATCGGGAATTCGAATTTAAACAGCTTGTTTTTGATCAAGTAATCTTGGGATAGCAGTAGCATCGCGGCTGATCCAAACAACATAACAACCTTGGTGTAACGCGCGAAAGCATCGTTCACAAATGAACCATTAAATGCTGTTGTCGTTCCCGCAGGTGCGAATGCAATCATCAAGCCGAGCACGGCCATAACGCCTGCGGTTGCCCAAAAGATGAAACCAGACAAGCGATCTTTGCCGCCATAAACGGCCAACATCAAAGCGGCCATTGCGTAAACTGCCAGAATAATTTCTGGTAGTGCTGTGTTGATATCTGTGCCGATCATAGCGTTGATACCCCTTTAATGTGCGGCTGCAGGAGCTGCGTCCATGACGACCCCCTGTGCGGCGTGTACTTGTTCCAACAAGGCGCTGACGGACGGGCCAATCAGATCCAGAATTAATGCGGGGTAGATACCCAATAACAGCGTCATAATGACAAGTGGTGTCATCATCAGTTTTTCACGCATGTCCATATCGGTGATGCTTTTCAAGCTTTCCTTGATCAAATCACCAAACACAACACGGCGGTATAACCATAACGCGTAGCCAGCGGATAAAATAACACCCGTTGTCGCGCCAAATGCAATCCATGTGTTTGCCTTAAAGGCGGCAGTCAATGTCAGGAATTCCCCAACAAAACCAGAAGTGCCCGGCAAGCCAACGTTGGCCATCGTGAACAACATGAAAATCAACGCGTAAACAGGCATGCGGATAACCAAACCACCGTAGGCATCGATATCACGTGTGTGCATACGATCATAAATCACGCCAACACCCAAGAACAAGGCGGCGGAGATGAAGCCGTGTGACAACATTTGGAAAATCGCGCCATCCAAACCTTGCTGGTTCATCGTGAAGATGCCCATCGTAACAAAGCCCATGTGCGCCACAGATGAATAAGCGATTAGCTTTTTCATGTCTTCTTGAACTAACGCAACCAAGGACGTGTATATGATCGCGATAACAGACAACGTCATGACAAAAGTTGCCAACGATTCAGATCCAACAGGGAACATCGGCAAACAGAAGCGCAAGAAACCATAGCCACCCATTTTCAACAGGATCGCCGCCAGCACAACGGAACCCGCTGTTGGTGCCTGAACGTGTGCGTCTGGCAACCATGTGTGAACTGGCCACATTGGCATTTTCACCGCGAAAGATGCGAAGAAACCCAAGAACAACAGTGTTTGAATGCCGCCAACAATTGTGAACCCAAGGATCACCATATTTTCGGATGCGAATTGATGCTGCATCAACGTTGGAATGTCTGTCGTGCCTGCTTCGAACCACATGTAAATAATTGCGATCAACATCAAAACAGAGCCAAGCAATGTGTACAGGAACAATTTAAACGCTGCATAAATGCGGTTCTTGCCACCCCAGATACCAACGATCAGGAACATCGGGATCAGGCCCGCTTCGAAAACAACATAGAACAGGATGATGTCCAACGAGCTGAACACGGCCAACATCATTGTTTCCAAAATCAAGAACATGATCATGTATTCTTTGACACGTGTTGTAACAGTCCAACATGCACCGATAACGATCGGCATCAGGAACGTCGTCAACATCACGAACAGAATACTAATGCCGTCCAAGCCGACTTTGTATTTCAGGCCAGCAAGCCAATCAGCTTCTTCGACAAATTGGAAACCCGTGTTTGATGGGTCAAACTGTGTCAGCAAGGGAATGCTGATGACGAATGTTGCAATTGTTGCAACCAACGCCAGAACTTTTGCATTTTTTTGTGATGCGGCGTCTTCGCCGCGTAACACAATTGCTAATATCAATGCAGCCAGTGATGGCAGAAAGATAACGATCGACAAAAGATTATCCATTAGTGGGATCCTCCTGTCAGCGCGAACCATGTGACAATCACAACAACTCCGATAACCATGACAAAGGCATAGTGGAACAAGAAGCCCGACTGTATCGCCTGATATTTACGTGTGATGAAAGGAATAATTCCCATCGTTAACCCATTGATGCCGCCGTCGATAACCGCGCCGTCACCTTTTTTCCAAAGGAAGTTGCCCAGCCATTTTGACGAGCGCACGAACAAGATGTCGTACAATTCATCAAAGTACCATTTGTTCAGGAAAAATTGGTACAAACCATGTTGCTGTTTTGCCAATTTTGCAGGGTTTTCAGGTGACCAGATATAAAACCACATCGCCATGATGAAACCAAACAACATTGCAAAGAATGGTGCGTTTTTCACCCAACCCGCAACCGCGTGTGCATCGTGAATAACGTGATTAGTGTCATGGTTAGCGTAGATAGAAGAGCCAAAGAACTCTTCCCAGTGGTGACCAAAGAAGTCGCCATGCCAAACCATACCAGCAAAGATTGAACCAACAGCCAGAACGCCCAGTGGGATCAACATGTTTAATGGGCTCTCATGCGCGTGGTCATGTGTATGCGCATCGCCACGTGGTTTGCCATAGAATGTCATGAAAATAAGGCGCCATGAATAGAAGCTGGTCATTGCTGCGGCAATGACCAACATCACGAACGCGTACTGCGCAACGCCTGTGCCTGCGCCATATGCGCTCTCGATAATCGCGTCTTTAGATAGGAAGCCAGCAAAGCCGATCGGTGTATCACCCAATGTGAACAGGGTTGCTGGAATACCAACACCCGTGATTGCCAATGTACCGATCATCATCGCGGCGAAGGTGAATGGGATTTTCTTACGCAGACCACCGTAGTTACGCATGTCTTGTTCGTGATGCATCGCGTGGATCACGGAACCCGCACCCAAGAACAACATCGCCTTAAAGAATGCGTGTGTAAATAAGTGGAACATCGCAACGCCATATGCGCCAACACCAGCCGCCACAAACATATAGCCAAGCTGTGAGCATGTTGAATATGCAATCACGCGTTTAATATCGTTTTGAACCAAACCAACAGTCGCCGCGAAGAATGCCGTTGTGGCACCAATCAGCACGATAAAGTTTGGTGTGAATGTTGCGTATTCCATTAATGGGGACAGGCGACAAACCATAAAGACACCGGCAGTAACCATTGTAGCCGCGTGGATCAGGGCAGACACAGGTGTCGGGCCTTCCATCGCGTCAGGCAACCATGTGTGCAACATCAACTGTGCCGATTTACCCATGGCACCGATGAACAATAACATTGTGATCACTTCCAGCGCATTCATTTCCCATGAAAGGAAATGGAATGTACGCGCCGCCAATGCCTCTGCATTGTGCGGGTCCAGTACCACATCAAAATTGATGCTGTCGGACAAGTAGAACAGGCCAAAGATACCAAGAGCGAAACCAAAATCGCCAACACGGTTGACGATGAACGCTTTCATTGCCGCCGCACCAGCGGATGGTTTACGGTAGTAGAAACCGATCAACAAGTATGATGCAACGCCCACACCTTCCCAGCCGAAGAACATCTGCAACAGGTTGTCAGAAGTTACCAACATCAACATCGCGAATGTAAAGAATGACAAGTATGCAAAGAAGCGTGGCTTATAGCTTTCGCCTTCTTTCCATTGTGGATCTTTATCCATGTATCCCCATGAATAAAGGTGAACCAGTGCCGATACCGTGTTGATCACGATCAACATGATCACCGTCAAACGGTCAATGCGGATCGCCCAATTAGATGACAATGTGCCACTTTCGATAAAGCGGAAAATTGTGATCGTATATGCATCACCGTGGAACGTCAGGAACATTACCCAAGATAAGATTGCCGCCAGGAACAAGCCACCCGTTGATACGATCATCGCAGCCTTTTCACCGATGATACGGTGACCAAAGCCACAAATAAGGGAACCGATGAGCGGCGCGAATAGCAGGATCATTTCCATGGTCTAGCCTTTCATCACATTAATATTTTCGACCGCAATTGTGCCACGCACACGGAAGAAACAAACAAGAATAGCCAACCCAATCGCGGCCTCGGCGGCGGCGACGGTCAGAACGAAAAGTGTGAAGACTTGGCCAGTTAAATCACCCAGATGCGTTGAAAACGCAACAAAGTTGATATTCACAGCCAACAACATCAATTCAATCGACATCAAAATGACGATGACGTTTTTGCGGTTTAGGAAGATGCCAAAGATGCCGATTACAAACAGGACGGCGGCCACGGCCAAATAGTGTTCAACAGATATCATAGTCCCTGCCCCGGTTTTACGTTAATCATTTCAATTGCCTTGCTTGGATCACGTTGCATCTGATCCACCACATTCTGACGCTTCACATCTGTACGATGACGCAATGTCAAAACAATCGCGCCGATCATCGCCGTCAACAAGATCAAGCCTGCGATTTGGAAGAGATAGATATAATCAGTGTAGATAATCTGTCCCAAAGCCAATGTGTTGTGCGCATCAGCCAACGACGGCGTTGGAGACTGCAACAATGAACCCGCTTCGGGTGCGACATTCCAGTGACCAATCACAAGGCCAATTTCCATCAACAAAACGATCCCGATGGCCGCGCCAATCAGGAAGTATTTTTGCATGCCAGATTTCAATTCAACGAAATCAACGTCCAGCATCATCACAACGAACAAGAACAACACGGCAACCGCGCCAACGTAAACAATGGCCAACAACATGGCCACATATTCCGCGCCCATCAAGACGAACAGGCCAGCGGCGGAAAAGAATGTTAAGATCAACCACAGAACAGAATGTACTGGGTTACGCGCAATCACCACGAAAAACCCAGACAGGATTGCCGTGAATGCAAAGAGATAAAAAGCGAATAAAGTAACGGTCATCAGTCTTCCTAGCGGTATGGCGCATCAAGTTCGAGATTGCGCGCGATCTCTGCTTCCCAACGGTCACCGTTCGAAAGCAATTTGTCTTTGTCGTAAAACAGCTCTTCACGTGTTTCGGTTGCGAATTCGAAATTCGGCCCCTCAACGATTGCATCCACAGGGCATGCCTCTTGGCAGAAACCGCAGTAGATACATTTGGTCATGTCGATATCGTAACGCGTTGTGCGGCGCGAACCGTCATCACGGGGTTCTGCATCAATGGTGATTGCTTGTGCCGGGCAAATTGCTTCGCATAATTTACACGCGATGCAACGCTCTTCGCCGTTTGCGTAACGACGCAAGGCGTGCTCACCGCGAAAACGTGGGGACAAAGGGCCCTTTTCGTGTGGGTAATTCAATGTGGCTTTGGGTTTAAAGAAGTATTTCAGCCCCAGCTTCATTCCGACGAAAAAATCCGCCAACAGAAAGTATTTTCCAGCGCGTGCGTAGTCAAATGACATGCAAATCTCCTAAACCTCTTAACCGCTTTCAAAAATCACTCTGAGCGCAGCTCGTTCCTTATTATGGTAATGATATAAATTCAGTTTTTCTTCAACCAGAAAGAACTCATTTATTCAGATTAGTTCACGATAAACGTCCAAAAAGCAGTAAATTTCGTCTTTTACCTATTCTTATGCAAAATTGCGATCACAAGCCAATTCACCAACATATTCATAGTTTGCTGCCAAACCTTTGAATCAACGCGGTTTGATCTTGTGTTGCCGCAGGTTCTTCTAGACGAAAGCGCGCAACTATTTGATCCCATGTGCCCGATTCCATTGTGCTCTTAACAACCCGAAGGGATTCAATTGCGCAGGCGTCATCATTTTGTTCCGCACATGACTGCGCTCGAATGAAGTGGAAAATTGCGACGTGATTTTGTAAATCGCTTGCGGATGCGTTTTGACCATTTTTTGTTTTGAATTCTGTGAAAAATGTATCCAGGGTTTCGATCGCATTTTCAGCTAAGATTCTGCGGTAAATACTTCGGCCACGTTTGGTGGCGGCATAACTAGATTGTTCAAATTGCTCTTGAAACCAGTCAATTTTTTGGGGGTAGTTCGCCATCATGTGACCCAGCAAATCGGGATTGCTCAATGCATAAGTAGCGGACTTCAAAATGCAAACATCACGGTTGTTTACAAGACAGATTTGCGCAGAGACTTCTAGAACCCATGTACTTCTAAAATCGGCTGCATTCGTTGTTTGGGCAGATACAATATTCGGGATCAAGACGACAGAAAGTAAAATTGGAAAAATATATCGAAACATCATCAATTCGCTGCTTTGGCCGTCTTGTTACATGGGTATTGGTTAAAATTGCATACCAATGGATACCATGCAGACTGCAATCCGAGAAGTTAAAAAAGTGGATACCTTGACGCAGTTAGAACCGGTCTTTGTAAGTTTGAAAGAGTTCAGTAACCAGATCTGTTGCCTGACCGTCATCCATCGCGAACCGCTCGACAATCAAAGGCCAGCGATCTTTCTTTTGTGCATTGCGCACATTCCACAGAGCGGATTCTGTACAAGGCGCATTTTTCAAATCATGACAAGCATCCGCCCGCATCAATTGATATGCAGCATAAAAGTGACGAACAGTTTCGTAGGAATAATCTGGGTCGACTTCAGCTAAAAAACGTTCGTTATAGTAATCCAACGTCCAAATTGCATTTTCAGAAAGAAATTTTCTAAAATCGGGGCGACCAACAGATGACACTTTGAAGCTCGATTTCTCAAAGGAAGCAACAAGATCAGCAAGGCCGTCTTGGTCAAACGTATAAAGGTAGTTCAAGGAGGCAAGATCAGTCATCAACTGAGTTGCCCCGAAAACGACACAGACGTCACGTTTTTGCAATGAGCAATCTTGCACCATATTTTGGAGTTCTTTTACATCTTCAGCAATGTCTGCTTGTGCCATCGGCGCAACCATTAACATTGCAAATACAGGAACGCGTACCGAACGCAAAACCAACCGACATCCAGTCAATATTTGGTTAGTTACCTGCCCCATGTACATAGAAATTATCCTCCGACTGTCCAGCGTGCATATGCACCACCGAAAGCACCATACTGCGCAAAGAATGCAACTAAAACAACCCATGCGAGTGAAAATGGTAAGAAAACTTTCCAACCGAGGCGCATCAGTTGATCATACCGGTAACGCGGCGTGATTGCTTTGACCATTGCGAACATAAAGAAGAAGAAACCCATTTTTGCGATCATCCACAATGGGCCGTGACCCAAGAATGGTGCATATTCGATCCAAGCCGCAGGTAATGGTGATAGCCAGCCGCCAAAGAACAAGATCGTTGTCAACGCACACATCAGCCAAATTGCGATGTATTCGCCTGCCATAAACAACAAGAATGGTGTTGATGAATATTCAACTTGGTAACCTGCAACCAATTCAGATTCAGCTTCTGGCAAGTCAAATGGTGGGCGGTTTGTTTCTGCAAGTGCAGAGATAAAGAACAAGAAAACCATTGGGAAGTGAGGCAACCAATACCAACTGAATAATCCGTATGAACCTGCTTGCGCTTCTACGATGTTGATAAAGCTAAGCGAACCAGTTGAAATGATGATGCCAACGATAATGAAACCAATGGATACTTCGTAGGAAATCATTTGTGCGGCGGACCGCAAAGATCCCAAGAATGGGTATTTAGAGTTGGATGCCCAGCCACCCATGATAACGCCGTATACTTCCAATGAAGACACCGCGAAAACATATAGAACAGCAACATTTAAGTCAGATAAAATCCAAGTGCCGTTAAACGGAATAACAGCCCATGCAATTGCAGCCAAAATAAACGATACCAATGGCGCAAGGAAAAACACAGTTTTATCCGCGCCTGCGGGTACAACCACCTCTTTGACCACGTATTTCAGCGCATCCGCGACGGTTTGTAAAATACCCCAAGGGCCCACAACGTTTGGACCACGGCGCATTTGTACTGCGCCCCAAATTTTACGATCGCCATAGACCAAAACCAAAAGGCTGATCATCACAAAACCAAGAACCAGCAAAGACTGTCCCAAGACGATTAGGAAGATACCTAAACCTGTGTCAAAAAATCCCATGTCCAGTGTCCCCTATTCCGCCGCGATCGCAGCGGCGCTGCGTGCTTTGGCGTTCTTTGATAATTCTGCCATTACTTCTGATGATCTGGCAATTGGATTTGTCAGATAATGATCTGTAACAGCATTCTTGAAGTTGGCTTTTCCAAGCTTTTTCGGTTTCAGCGTTGCGCCTGTGTTTTCACGTACAACATCCATAGCAGCCATTTCTGGATGTGCTGCAAACAAGTCTGAACGCAATGCGCTAAGGCTGTCATATGGTAACGTCGCGCCCAATTCAGCGGACAAAGCACGTAAAATGGCCCAATTTTCTTTCGCATCGCCTGGTGCGAAACCAGCGCGTGATGTCATTTGAACGCGGCCTTCTGTATTCACAAAAATTCCGCTTTCTTCTGTGTAAGTTGCACCAGGCAAGATGACATCAGCGCGATGCGCACCACGGTCGCCATGCGAACCTTGGTATATAACAAATGGATTGTCAGCAATTTCAACTTCGTCTGCGCCAAGGTTGTAAACCACTTGCGCATCTTTTAACGCGGCTTTCATGCCACCCTTAGTATTGAAGCCAATATCCATGCCACCAACACGCGCCGCTGCCGTGTGCAAGATAAGCAATTTTGAATTGGTATTCTCGGCCAGTTGTTGTGCTGCCGCTAACACGGCTTCGCCGTCTGCTTCTTGCAATGCGCCTTGACCAACAATAACAATTGAATTCTTTTTCTTTGTTGCCGCAGAAATCTTTTTGGAAACCAATGCGTCTAATGCAGCGCGATCTGTTCCAACGTGTGCATAATCATAAGTCAGATCAGCAGCTTGACCAACCAGCCCGACAACGGCACCATTCAGGTATGCCTTACGGATACGCGCGTTTAAAACTGGTGCTTCTAAGCGTGGGTTCGTGCCGATCAATTGGATCATTTCCGCACTATCAATATCTTCGATGCTGGCCGTTCCGACGTATGCGGCGCGATTTCCAGATGGCAGTTTCGCGTCATCAACGCGGCATTCAACATTGCCACCCATACCCGAAATCAGCTGTTTTAGCGCAAACATTGCTTCGACTGGTGCCAAGTCGCCTGCGATTGCAGCAACTTTTTTACCTTTGACTGCTTTTGCAATCGCTTTGAATGCTTCATCCCAGCTGGCTGGTGCCAACTTGCCGCGCACGCGTACGAACGGGCGATCTAGGCGTTGACGGCGAAGTCCGTCCCAAACGAAACGTGTTTTGTCTGAAATCCATTCTTCGTTCACGCCATCATGATTGCGTGGTAAAATGCGCATTACTTCACGCCCCTTAGTATCCACACGGATATTCGATCCCAATGCATCCATCACGTCGATGGTTTCGGTTTTCTTAAGCTCCCAAGGACGTGCAGAGAATGCATATGGTTTTGATGTCAGTGCGCCAACAGGGCACAAATCAATGATATTTCCCTGTAATTCACTGTCTAATGTTTCGTTCAAGTATGATGTGATTTCAGAATCTTCACCACGGCCTGTTTGACCCATTTGCGTGATACCGGCCACTTCTGATGTAAAACGCACACAGCGTGTACATGAAATACAACGTGTCATCGTTGTGGCTACCAATGGGCCCAAGTTCAGATCATCAACTGCGCGTTTTGGTTCACGGAAGCGAGAGAAATCAACGCCATATGCCATTGCCTGATCTTGCAGATCGCATTCGCCACCTTGGTCACAAATTGGGCAATCAAGCGGGTGGTTGATCAACAAGAATTCCATCACGCCTTCGCGGGCCTTTTTGACCATTGG
>DKMK01000015.1 GCA_002469545.1 Rhodobacterales bacterium UBA7416
CCAAAGGTGCTGACGTTAGACAGGTGTCATAGCGCAATCACAGCACTCGCACCGCACCAGACCGCGCAGCAATGCGGGGTGACGGTTGCGCGTGTAATTACCGCGCTTGATGGGATCTTCTTTAAATATGGCTTGCGCTTTGTCCCATAGCTCTTGCGAGATGATCGCCTCATGCTGACCTTCATAGGTTTTATCCTTATGAACAATCTTGCCGAGATAGATTTTGTTTTTAAACATTCTGTACAGATACTGCTTATTCATGGGCTTGCCACCGCGCTCTTTGCCAGTACCGCTCACATATTTTTTGGTGAGATAACCATCGCGGTTTAGTTCCTTCAAAAGCTTCGTGATCGAGCGCAGTGCAATAAAGCGCTTGAAAATATGCTCGACGGTTTTGGCTTCTTGTTTGTCGATGTAAAGTTTGCGGTCTTCCACCTGATAGCCCAGCGGTAATGCACCGCCCATGAAAATACCTTTTTGTTTGGAGGCCGCAAATTTATCGCGGATACGCTCGCCAATCACCTCACGTTCAAACTGGGCAAAGCTAAAGAGAATGTTGAGCGTCAGCCGTCCCATTGAATCTTGTGTGTTAAAATGCTGAGTGACCGACACAAAGCTGGTATTGTGTTCATCAAAGATTGCCACCATTTGCGCAAAATCGGTCAGAGAGCGCGACAAACGATCAATCTTGTAAACAACGACGACATCAATTTTACCTGCCTTGATGTCGTCCAGCAGGCGCTTAAGCGCGGGGCGATCCATGTTCCCACCCGTAAAGCCACCATCGTCATATCGCTCATCAATGACTTCCCAACCTTCATGCTCTTGGGATTTGATATAAGCCTCGCCTGAGATGCGTTGCGCATCAAGCGTATTGAACTCTTTATCCAATCCTTCTTCAGTGGATTTGCGCGTATAAATGGCGGCACGGATTTTTTGCTTTTCCTGTTTCATGCCGCCTTATCCTTCACCGATCTAATCAGCCCAAAGAAGCCATTGCCGTTCCAGCGCGTGCCTGTGATTTTAAAAGCGATCCCGCTGAGGCTCTTATAAACCGTACCTTGATATTCAAATCCCTTGGCCAGCACTGTCACATGATGCTCTTGACCGTCATACTCGCGGATGAGCTTTGTGCCAGCGACAGGTCGTGTCACCAGTTGTTTGCGTTTTGGCTTTTTGCCGTTGGCTGCATCATAAAGGCGGTTTTTAATATCTTGAGGAAGCCCACCATATTCCAGCTCCTGCATGCGGTAAGCAAGGCGATTGACCAAGGTTGATTTGTTAAACTTAGGTGGCGGGCTGTCAAAGTAGCTCTGCCACATATCCCTTAAATAGGACGTTTCCTGATAGCTCAAAAGAGCAATCTCCTTTTCTATCTCATTGTTATACATCGTTTTCCCTTCCGTATTCGTTGCTTACACATGAATGCTTCGCTCGGGCAGTTAGTCCAGCGGAAACTCTCACTTTCTTCTGGTATGTGATTGAGGCGGGAAATGACGATGCAAAATTGAATTTTCTCTAACTTTTTATTGGAGGAGCGGTTTTAATTTCGAACTGCAAAAACACCAAAATAGTAAATATCCATATAAAACAAAGGCTAACGACCTGTCGGTTAAATGGCATCCAGCCGACAGCTTTCTGAGAGAATAGTGCTATTTTAACGAAATGATGGTGTTTTGAGGAGAGTGTCTTGCCTGAGCTTGTGAACAGCTATGGTCTGAAAACCGCGCAGAAACTGGGGTTTTAGGCATTAAAAAACCGCTCGACATTGCTGTTAGAGCGGTTATTAAATCTTAAATTGGTTGCGGGAGTAGGATTTGAACCTACGACCTTCAGGTTATGAGCCTGACGAGCTACCGGACTGCTCCATCCCGCACGTTCCATCTACCGCTCTCGCTTTGAGTCTACAATGCCTAAATGGTCATAATTCAAAAATAATTAGTCCCGTCCATGGCTGCGATCATATCCATTGATTTCGGATGATTTCCAGTCATTCAAATCCACACTTGGTTTGTAAACTTCAATCACCAATGGATAGCATTTCACAACATCACTGGAATGTTCTGATCCGCAGTCCCCACCCGGGCAAGCAGATAATCCGACCAACAAATCAATTTCTGCAAACATTTCAATATAATCACCTGGTCGAACGGGGCTTGCCTTCATGAAATACTGGTGTGTTTTATGTGTAAATCCAGTGCACATAAACACATTCATCACATCGTGTACCAATGGTTCGGCCTGCGCCAAAGTCAAACCCCGCGCATCTGCCAACGCGCGGGTTAGATTAGAATGACAGCAATGATGATATTGTTCGTTCGTTAAAAGATTGTTGGTATATGGATCGCAACGCGTCCCGATAACATCATGAACTGAACCACCGTCGGCATCAAAACCATACCAATCCAAGGTGTCCCCGATTATCGTAGCCATTGGCCGCATCGCAGGAAATGTTGACCACATCTTGTCACCAACGCCCACATGTGTCCCATGTAACGCACGTGTTTTTCCTGAATAAAATCGTTCATCTAAATCATTCGCATTCCATAAATTTAGATCACCCACCTGTGGCCCATCCACTGATACAATCCGAAAGATGTGACCAGCCGGAACCAATGCTGTATTTCCCTGTCGTGGGGGAACAGTGACCGTATCAATCAGCTTCATTCCCTCACGGGCGCGTTCATAAAAACCTTGATCATATGACGGCAAGCTATCTGTTGGATAGCAGATCACTGGTTGCACAGCACGTCTTGCACGCGCATCGTCTGGAATGGGCATCACACCTTTGGGTTTCATTTTACATTCTCCGCAATCATCGAAATCATCTCAAACATTATCGCCGCTGCACGATGCGCCGTAATCTGATTTGGCGCATCCTTGGTCGGCATCAAGCAAACAACATCACCGCCCACCACATTCATGCCGCGCACAGATCGGACCAACTCAACGGCTTCGTCCATTGAAAATCCATTCACTGAAGGTTCCAAATTGGAAACGCCGGGCGCCACCGTACAGTCCAAACAGTCTAGATCAAAGGTAATATAGACCGGTCGACCGTCCAACACCTCTTTGATCTGCGTGATCACATCTGCCGCGCCGCGTGTGCGGTATTCGGCCATTGTAACAACATTGTACCCATAATCATAACTTGGCTGTAACCAATCCAATGTTCGCGGATGTCCGCGCAAACCAATTCGCATTGATCGTTTCGGATCCACCTGTCCCTGATCCGCAAGATATGCCCCCCAATGAGCCGCTGACTTTTCCGCCCCTAAAAAGTGATCGACCTTTGTAAACACATCCGTGTGCGCATCTAAATGTAGGAAGCTAATTGGCTCACCACCGGCTAACTTACCATTACCTAATGCTTGAACGATTCCACCGGTGATCGAATGATCGCCCCCGATTGATACCGGTCGCATGCCTTTGGCATCAATTTCACGGTAAAAATCTGTAATTTGCTGAATACAGTGCTCGTTGTCATTTGCGCGTGGGAAAGGCACATCACCCAGATCCGTAACTTTGGCCATCGCCCATGGATCAATGTTAAATTCACCATGTACTCGCCGATGAACCGCCGAGATATTGCGCACAGCACGCGGGCCTAGGTGCTGATCGCGTTCTGTTGTGCCATTACCCGCAGAATGTGGCACGCCGACCAATGCGATGTCTTGACCATTGGGAGCGCCATGTTCCGCACGAAACAGCGTGGGAATACCCCACCAATACAGGTTTTCCATCATCGCCGTGTCATGATTATCAGCCATACCATACTCCTTTTTTAATCAAGAGTGGTGCAACACAGCAGTCAAAGCAAGGCCCTAGAACAGTGACAGTACCGCATGCCCAATCAAGCTAAGGGACGTAATAACCAGTGCAAAAAATGAGGTCATCGCCCCGGCAGCACGTTGCCAACCCGGCGCATCATCTTTCGTAAAGTGTAACGCATGGAAAAAACGCCCGACAACAACAGCAATACCAATGACGTGGATCACAATAGCTGGCATGTTCAGCAATGCAGCTATCATCAACAAGATCAGGATCAACGGTACATTTTCAACAAAATTCGCCTGCCCACGCATCGCGCGGATAACACGCGCATTACCACCATCACCCATAGCAACTTTCTCTGCGTGCTTGATTTTCCCAACATTGGCAAATAGCCAAGCGCCAATGAGCCCCAAAAGGCCTGCGTAGAGTGCGAGTGCGTAAAAAGCGGGTGTCATGATAGTCTCCTGTTTGAGGTTTTTTGCACGCTAGCAGGATGTTGTGTGAAGGCAATGACAGAAAGGCAGACCCATTAAGATCGGGAGCCTAAATGAAGACCGATCCGCGTTAAGTTGGCTGCAAATTCACCGCATTACTAGGGCCGCCTCTGAAGAGCATCCGTACCTATGAAGCGATCATAAAATAGGTTATGTCTAGTTTCATATAATCAATTTAAGCTAATAAAGTTTCAAAATGCATATTTGCAATTTTTCTGTTGGGGTAAGGTAATATGACACCGAACGAATTGACGCCGAATGAATTCTTAAATTTATCGTATAAATTCATGTGTGACTGCGGCTGCGATTATCTCTTCTATGCGCGG
>DKMK01000002.1 GCA_002469545.1 Rhodobacterales bacterium UBA7416
CATGAAAGATTCCAAAGTGATCGTCGCCATCAACAAAGACGAAGAAGCCCCGATTTTCCAAGTGGCTGATTATGGTCTTGTTGCTGACTTGTTTGATGCAGTACCTGCATTGACAGACGCACTGTAAGCGACACTAAATTAATGAAAGGCCCTCGCATTGCGGGGGCCTTTTTTGTGGGAACTCAAATCCATTCCCTACAGAAGGACGTATCGTCCACGTCCAATTTTTGTCATAATTCCGTCATTACATAAAGTGCGAAGTGCACGATAACATGCTTCGTGACTAAGATTGATGCGCGTCGCCAATTCGATCACCGTTGAGTCATAGTAACCCGCCTGAACAGCCGCGAGAGTGCGTTCTTTTGCAGACAAGATCGCCAACAATTCAATGTGCGAACGATATTGCTGGACCTGCACGGCCAGTAATCGAGTAAACCGTTCACTGAACATTGGATCTGATTGCATTGCAGAAAGAATATCGGTCTTCGCAATCTTCACAACACTCCCTGCTTCAGTACAGATCGCATCGCAGTGGTAGATCATAGAGAACACAGATGCCTCTGCGAAATACCCACCAGAAACGGCCCTGTGTAATGTCAGTGTATTCCCAAGTTCACTACTCCGTTGCAAAGTCACACATCCAGATACAACGTGGTAAAGACCCGATGTTGTTTCGTTCTGCCTAAACAAGACGTCACCTTTTTGAATATCTATTGTTCGAGAAGCATCGGTGGGTAAATAAGAGAATGGATCCGGTATCATATGATCAAAATCATATTCGATTAATCCTACATTGGGTAGCCTATAAAAAATGGAGGTTCCAATGAAACTAAGTCTTCTCTCAACAGCAATCATACTCTTCACATCCAGCGCGTTTGCACAACACAAACACCAATCCAATTTACCCAGTGAAACAGGTCAATCCCAATTTGCAGCAATAGCAGAGATCGTTACACTGCTCCGCGATACCCCTGAAACAGATTGGGCGCGTGTCGATATTCAAGCGCTGCGGGATCACCTTGTCGATATGGATAATGTGACAATCAGGGCATCAGTAACCCAGGAAAGAAATGGCCTGAGCATAACCTTCAATGTGACTGGCGATGTTGTGGTGGCTATGTCAATTCAGCGCATGGTCACGGCGCACAGTGCAATGTTACAACAATCTTCGAATTGGCGTGCCACTGCGCTTAGAAAGCCAAACGGTGCATCACTGAAGATCCAAGTCAACTCGCCTGAGGAGTTGGATCAAGTAAAGGGGCTTGGCTTCTTTGGATTAATGACAATCGGCGCCCATCATCAACAGCACCACTTAATGATCGCATCAGGATTATCACCGCATTAAACTACCATAAGCTCTCGTGGGTTGGGAACTCTGATTTGAAATTAGATCAATCGGTGTAAATTAATATAGTTAAGTCAAATCAATCCTTTAACCCCATGTTCACACGTGGAAACCCAACCAAAACCTACTTCTTAGGCTTCAACTTTAAGGTCTCTTCACGCAAAAACGCCATCAAACCCTTGGCATCTTTTTCGTATGACTTCACGGTTTCTGGATCAATCAACTCGCCAATAACAGGGCTTTGTTTTTTGTTGAACGCATTGCGGATTTCATACAGCAACAAACTTTGGCGCAAGGTATCGCCCAATTTGTTTGCAATTTGAAACCAACGACTGTTGGACCCAGTGAAATAGATCGGTAATACCCGCGCACCAGATTGACGGACCATTTTGGCCGTAAAGGTCGCCCATTCACGCTCATTTGGTTCCCCAAAATACGTGTCCGACGTAGACACAGTTCCAGCAGGGAACAGCGCGATGCAATGGCCATCTTTCAACGAAGCAATCGCCTTTTGGCGCATTTGAATATTCTTGCGAATGGCATCTTCTTCGTGTGGAAAACTTACGGGTAGCAGATATTTTTCAATGCGTGTCACACCGACCAACAACGCACGGGTTAGGATTTGATAATCATCGCGTGCCTGGCTGATCAGCCGTGCCATAACAATCCCATCAATCAAACCATGTGGATGATTGGATACAATCACCAAAGGGCCATCGGATGGAATACGTGCGATTTCCGCCTCTGGTGTTGTCAGTTCGATGTTCATTTCTTCCAAAACAGATACCCAAAAATCAGGGTCCTTGTTTTGATCGCGCTCCCATTTGCGCATTTTATATAACAAATAATATCGCGCCGTCAGAATCTCGATCGCGCTGATAAAGAAACGCTTAGTGCGACTCGGGAATGAATTCGCATAAGTCAGCTCTGATCGGTCGTACAATTTATTTGGATCGTAATCTTCGTTATGATCGTTCATTGTCTCACTCATGGGTTTAGCGCCCTTCGCCAAAGTAATCTTCAAGCAGTGCTTTCAGCGCGTTTGCCAGTTTATCGGCATCAGGTCCAGCGGTCTCGACTTCTATTTCAGTTCCAATAGATGCCGCCAACATCATCAACCCCATCATAGAGTCACCGGTTACATCAAGTCCATCCTTAGAAACAACAGCCGTCGCATCAAAGGATTCAACGGTTTCAACGAATTTTGCCGACGCGCGCGCATGCAAACCTTTTTCGTTGATGATCTTAAGTGTTTGTTTCATGTCGGCCCCTATATTCCGGCAGAGCCGCTACAACTGTTAATATACTTTTTACCAGCATCCATGGATACGGTCAAAGCTTGCTCAATGGGCAAACGGCGCGATTTGGCCAACTTAAGCAACATCGGAAGGTTCGCACCGTATAAAATACGGCGGCCCTCACAATGACAGGCCTTCATGGACAGATTGGATGGCGATCCACCAAACATATCGGTCACAACAACAACACCGTTACCTTGATCCACAGAATCCGCTATTGTGCAAATCTCGTTTTGCTTGTCACTGCGATCACATTCGGCCGCGATCGACACGGCCTTAATGCCCACCTGTGGGCCCATGACATGTTCGATTGCTGCCAAATACTCTTCAGCCAGTCGTCCATGTCCTACAATCACGACACCAATCACGTTTGTAACACTCCTGCATCTCGTGCGATCATCGCACGTCGTTCCATTTCTCTGTGACGTACTGAAGCTTGCCACCCCAATTTCGTCAACGCCGCTGACAACTCTTGTGCCACGCAAACTGACCTGTGTTTGCCACCAGTGCACCCCAGTCCAATCGTGAAATGCGCTTTACCTTCATCGCGATACGCAGGCAAGAGCAAGGATGCCATCCCAACAGCCTGTGCGAAAAAAGCATCATATAGTTTATCTGCCTTAACATAGTCCTGAACAACCGGATCCATGCCCGTTAATTCACGTAAATTAACGTCCCAATATGGATTCCTAAGAAACCTGCAATCCAGCACCATGTCAATTCCCCGCGGCACGCCACGTTTGTATGAGAAGGATTGCACATTAACCGCCAAACTGCGCGCCCGCTCTGTGCCAAACATTTTTTCGACATCTGCACGCAAATCATGGGGGGACATTTCAGTCGTATCTAAATACACATCCGCGCGGTGGCGCAGTACATGCAACAGATCTTGTTCCAATTCGATCCCCTTTAGCGGGGTACTGTCAGGCGCGGACGGATGGCGCCTGCGTGTTTCGCTGTAACGGCGTAACAATACATCTGTAGAACAATCGACGTAAAACAACGATGCTTCGTAATCTTCACGCTGTTCCAAAATATCGACAGCATCCATCACAGCTTTGACGCTGAAATCGCGTGTGCGGACGTCAACTGACAGCGCCAAATCACGGCCCAATTTCGGCCCTGCTAACAAGCGTGGCAGAAACTCCAAAGGCAGGTTGTCGATAGTTTCGAAACCCATGTCTTCAAACGCATTTACAACCGTACTACGACCGGCCCCAGACGGGCCAGTGATCAGAACTAATCTTGTTGCGTTTTGTTCCATTTATTTCCTAGTGCTGCGCTTATACATCTGCGCGGCCCATTGTTACGAACTGACAGGCTACACTGTGCAAATAGGGAATGTCAGCCCCATAAATCAAGGGAATATCACAACTTTGTAACGTGATGTGTCTGCACGGTGGCAATCTATCTACCTCTGATTGTGACATATCTATTGCCAGTGCCAATTTCGTACTGTCGATATAATTGCAATTAAAAATACCAACACGCGCCACTTCGATCAGACCGGCAATATTTGGTGGTCGCCGCGCGATTACAGAGCCATTTTGGACATTCAAATCAACATAATCGTCGCCAACCAAAACTGCGCCAATACTCATACACGCCAATGCAAGGCTGGATTTGCCACTGCCAGAATTGCCCAAAATCAAAACGCCCTTACCGTCAAAATCAACACATGATGCGTGCTGAATGCCGAAATCAAGGGCGCGGTTCAAATTGGAAACCCAACGATAAACCGCGCGCCTAGCACGGGTTCATCCAAATCCTCGGACTTTCGAATATTTTCAGCCCAAATCGTGCCGCCATGCGCTTCTACGATTTGCTTTGAAATCGCCAATCCCAACCCTGAATGATTGCCAAAGTCATCCGAAGGGCGTTGTGAATAAAAGCGGCGGAAAATCTCTTCTAAACTACCCTCTGGAATGCCAGGCCCGGTGTCTTCGACGACCGCCAATATACGATTACCGCGCATACGGCACCAAACGCGAATGGCATCACCCTCTTTGCAAAATGAAATCGCATTGGTGACCAGATTAACAAACACCTGCGCCAAGCGCTCCTCTAATCCATCAAAGTAAATTGGTTTTGATGGGCCCTCCCAAAACAAATCAATCCCAATATCGATCGCTTCCATACGGTGGAACTCCACAATATTGGACAACATTTTGGTCAATATAAACCGTTGGGTTTCTTCGTTCACCAATTCTGCGTCCAACCGCGAGGCGTTTGAAATATCAGACACCAAACGATCCAGCCGACGCACATCCATTTCCAAGATATCCAACAGTTCCGCCTTACCCTTCCCTTCCTTTGCAACACGCAGGGTTTCCACTGCAGATCGCATAGAGGCCAAAGGATTTTTGATTTCATGCGCCACGTCAGCTGCAAAACTCTCGTTTGTCGCAATGCGTTCGTACAACGCATTTGTCATGTCAGCCATGGCACCGGACAGACGTCCAATCACATCAGTGCGGCCAGCCAAGTTCGGAATCAATGCTTTGTGCGCGCCGTCAGGCCCCAGATCGGCAGCAGTGCCGATTTCCGCCGCACGCGCCAAATCATTCAGCGGATTGGTTATGGCGCGCGCCAATACCGCCGCAAACATCAACGCGACCCCAACAGCAACAAAGAAGAAAGCAAACAAAGCTTTAGTGCGGACACTCGATAAATCCGAAATCAGTTTACGCGGTGTTTGGATAACCAGATAACCAACCAAGTTTCCATTTTTGCTCAATGTTCGCGCAACAGCAAAAATGGTATCACCAGAACGCAGAACAGTTTGATGAGGTGCTAATTCTCCGCCGTTTGCTCGTTCCATCAAAGTGCGATTAAATTGTTCAAAATTTTGCGCTTCTGAAATTGGATTATCGGCGCCAAAGATGCGCGCCAAATTCGTCCACAACGATACTGTTCCCTCTTCGAGCGGCATATCTGTTGGTTCAAATTGAAATCTGGCCGCGCTGGACCGACTCACCAGCTCCATTTGATCTGTATAAATTTCCAGCGTCAAACCTTCGTGTCGCAAAAGGGATTTTTCCGCATTTTCAAGTATGGCGTAATGACTGTCACCATCCGTTTCACTTAAACGACGCTGCAATACAGCCTGTTGGAAATTGGCCTGGTCGGACAGATACCCCTTGGCTGCATCGGTGAATTGGCTTTGTGGCTGTCCAACCAACACCGCCCCAACCAATAAAACCGCGAGCGCGATAAAATTCGCCAAAAATATCCGACGCGTCAGATTAAAGCTGTGGAATCCAGTAAAGCGGCCGCGACGCGGGTGTTGTGCCAACACCATATCGGGATCGCCAATCCAGCCGTCGCTCGATTTCTTTTCTTCGGACTCAGCCAATTTGATTATTCCAATTCACGAACACGGCGCATTTATCTACGCTTCGGTATAGCGGTAACCAATGCCATACAACGTCTCAATCGCACCGAACTCATTATCCGCATTACGCATCTTCTTACGCAGGCGCTTAATGCGGCTGTCGATTGTACGATCATCGACATACACTTGATCGCTGTATGCCAAATCCATTAACTGGTCACGGCTTTTGACAAACCCTGGGCGCACAGCCAGAGAATGCAACAACAAGAATTCCGTAACCGTCAGCGAAACCGGTTCGCCTTTCCATGTAACGGAATGGCGCATAGGATCCATAACCAGGCTACCACGTGTAATGGGTGCGTCTTCGGGTTCACGTTCTTCGATCGGCTTTTCATCCGCAACACCACGGCGCAACAGCGCCTTAATCCGCTCTACCAACAAACGTTGTGAAAACAGTTTTTTTTTTGATGTAATCGTCGGCGCCCATTCGCAAACCCAAAACCTCATCAATTTCATCGTCTTTGGATGTCAAAAAAATCACAGGCATTTGTGTAATTTGGCGAACCTTGGTCAGCAGATCCATACCATCCATACGTGGCATTTTAATATCAAACACAGCCAAGTCAGGTAGGTTTCCATTAGACATATCTGTCCATGCTTCCAGTCCATCATTATACTTGCGAACTTCGAAACCTTCCGACTCCAGTGTCATAGACACAGAAGTAAGGATATTCTGATCGTCATCAACCAGTGCAATAATTGCCATTACTACAGCCCCCTTTTTTGCGATATACGTGCGTGCCAACTCAGTCATTGCGTCCAAGACACGCTATATTCACGTGTAAGGACTAAAATTGCATGAATCAGCGTTCAATACCAGTGTATTTAGACACGAGTTGCCGCATTTCAATCACAAAGCTAACGTCACTTTTTCAACTATATACATAACTTACAAATTGTTAGCGCCACCAGCGTCATAATGGCTGTCGACTCCGTGATACCCACAGTTTATATCAACGCGAAATAGCCACTATTTTTACTACGCTGACCAAGGAGCAAATCACATGACCACAGGACGCGTTAACCCCTCCCAAACTCTCCAAGATGTCGGAATTTCTGGTGTCGAAAATGCCCACTACAATTTGCAAGAGCCAGCGCTGATCCAACATGCGATCCGCCGCAACGAAGGTGAACTTGGCAACGGTGGTGCTTTCCTTGTGACTACTGGTAAATATACTGGCCGTTCCCCAAAAGATAAATTCGTCGTCAACGAGCCCAGCGTGAAAGACACCATTTGGTGGGAAAACAATCCGCCAATGGAAATCGACGCATTCAATCAACTAAAGGCAGACATGATCGCCCACATGAATGGCGGCGAATATTATGTCCAAGATTTGTTCGGTGGCTCCGACCCAGAACATCGCCTTAATGTACGTGTCATCACTGAATTAGCATGGCACAGCTTATTCATCCGCACGATGTTACGCCGGCCAGAGCCTACAGAATTGGATACATTCGCTCCTGGCTTCACGGTTATCAACTGTCCAACATTCAATTCAGATCCTGCGAAACACGGCTGTCGTTCAGACGTTGTTATTGCGATCTCTATGGAACAAAAACTGATCTTAATCGGTGGCACAGAATACGCTGGCGAAAACAAAAAATCAGTCTTCTCAATTCTAAATTATTTGTTGCCAGAAAAAGGCATCATGCCGATGCACTGCTCTGCAAACCACGCCATTGGTGATCCATCTGACACAGCTGTGTTCTTTGGCTTGTCAGGCACTGGTAAAACAACATTGTCAGCCGATCCAAACCGCATCCTTTTGGGTGACGATGAACATGGTTGGTCAGACACGACTACCTTCAACTTCGAAGGTGGCTGTTACGCCAAGACAATCAATCTATCTGCCGAGGCGGAACCAGAAATTCATGCCACGACGCATAAATTCGGAACAGTCATCGAAAACATGGTATACGACGAATATACCAAGGAATTGGATTTCGACGATGACAGCCTGACCGCAAATATGCGTTGCGCTTACCCGTTGCACTATATTTCCAACGCGTCTGAATCTGCAATTGGTGGTCAACCAAACAACATCATCATGCTGACATGCGATGCTTTTGGTGTTCTACCTCCAATCGCGCGCCTAACACCCGAACAAGCAATGTATCACTTCTTGTCAGGTTTCACATCCAAGGTTGCTGGTACAGAACGCGGTGTGACAGAACCACAGCCAACATTCTCCACATGCTTTGGTGCACCGTTCATGCCACGTCGCCCCGAAGTATATGGCGCGCTGCTACGTGACAAAATCGCAGCAAACGGCGCATCATGCTGGTTGGTCAATACGGGCTGGACAGGTGGCGCATACGGCACTGGTTCGCGCATGCCAATCAAAGCAACCCGCGCATTGCTTACTGCCGCACTCAACGGATCATTAAACAACGGTAAATTCCGCAAAGATGATAACTTTGGCTTCGACGTACCTTTGGCACTAACTGGTGTTGATGCTGGTCTTTTGGACCCGCGCAGCACATGGTCAGACAAAAATGCATATGATGCCAGCGCTGAAAAATTGGTTTCAATGTTCGCAGACAACTTCGCCCAATACGAAAATTTCGTAGGCACCGAAGTATTGGCTCAAGCGATCAAACCAAAGTAAGCATCAGCAAAATTCGGCTATTAAAAACCCAAGCTTCGGCTTGGGTTTTCTTTTGCCAAAATTTCTGCAACTCTCGCACCATGATACGCACCCTTTTATGTCTGGCCCTGACCATGACCGCTTGCCAAGCTGACGAAACAATTACTGGATACACCAACACCAACACCGATACGGTTTGGATGTTGACCTATCTTAACGGAACGCGCCCCGAATCCGACATAACAATAACCTTCCCTGAAAAGGGAAAAATTGCAGGTAAAGCACCCTGCAACCGATACTTTGGCAGCCAAACCAAACCGCTACCATGGTTTGAAACTGGCCCCATCGCATCCACCAAAATGGCATGCCCTCACTTGGCCGAAGAAACCAAATACTTCACCACACTTCAGTCTGCGCGTTTGGCCGAAGTCAGTGAAACAACTTTGATTTTGTCGGATGACACAGGCCCAATACTAACCTTCAAACGCCAATAGCTTTTATTATTCCAACATCCTTGGTGCTAATCGCCTACAGACATCGCCAATATCCGGCTCATGCGGGTATAACTCTCGCCCGACTGCGCATGCCATTCATTAAACGCATTCTGGATTTTCGCCTGCGCCGCTTTTGACGTCACGGGTCCATCAACAACACCCGCTAGATTCAACGCAGTCACCACATCTCGGCCCATAATGAAACTATCCTTACCCAAAAATCGCAATGCATATTGCCCAGTATTGCCACCCAAACGATTTCCACGTCTTTTCATCATCTGCCACAATCCGACTAAATCGGAACTCGGCCATTCGCCGACACACTTCGCTGCCGTTCCATGTTCTTGGGCCAAATCACTCAGAAAAATCGCATTGTCACGCACAGCTAAAATCTTCGCGGCGTATCGAATGTTTCGCGCATCTTTCAAATGTGCGTCGAAATCATCATCCGACATAAACGCATTGCGCCCGATGTCAAAACCATGAAACGCATCTTCAATGCCCGCCCATTTGTTTTCAACCACTGACCAATTAAATCCCGCCTGAAAAATATTCTTTGAAAACTGCGATAAAATGCGATCATCACCCATCTTGGTGATATCAATTTCGGGCGCATCTGGCATCAAAGCCTCTAACGAGTTCGCCCCACCTTTGCGCTTTTGCGCGCGATCTAAAATCACTTCAAACTTCTGCATCTTGTCCTCTTTCCAATCGCGTCATCAATCGCCCACGTGCATCAGGCAGTGGTTTGTCACCCAATGCTGGGGCCAACCAAGTCGCCATGAAATGCCCCGTCGTGCGCAATGCGTCCAGAACATCCGCTTCGCTTCCGCTATCAAATCCATTGCGCAAAAAATCGGGTAAGGGTAACAATCGATCCGCCCATTCGCCCGCACCAGAACGGCTCACCGCCCGCCCTGACCGTGGCGAAACATATGCCAACTCTTGGGTCGCGCCTGTCACGGCGCAATCGGTTAAATCCAACCCAAACCCCATCTCTTCCAAAACCTGTAATTCCCACAACGCATACAGCGGTCGCCAATCACCATCGGCGTTTAGCGTATCCATTAACTTGGTGGTGCTGTCGTACAAACTCTCCAACGCCATTCGCTCTGGGAAGGCAAAGCAGACCATCGAACAAATTGCAGAAAGCGCCGACAATCGCACGCGATCACCAAACAAATCGGATCGGCTTTCCAGCGGTTCAACGCGATAGCTGCCCAGATGCTCTTCCAGACGGGCACGCCATTCCAATTGAACTTGGGATCCAGGTTGCAAAGTTGCGGCCATTTTACGCGACGCACCACCACGTACGACACCAGCATGGCGCCCACGATCACGGGTGAATACATCAATGATAACAGAGTTCTCGCCGTGCTTTCGCACTGAAACAATCACTCCTTCGCCAGACCAATCCATTGGGTTACGCTAGCCGCTTAAACCTTCATCGTCCAGCAGATGTCGCCCATCGCGATCTTCAACCTCGATCACCCACAGGTCAGGGTCAAACCCACGTTGATTAGAAATCGCATGATCGACGTCGCGTTCATCGCCCTCAGACAAAACGGTCCAAACTCGATTAAAATCAACGTCATACGAACGCTGAAACACACGTGCATTTCCATCCAACGTGTTCAGCTTTACTAACACAGCGCCCGCAGTTGCATCACCTTTAGATGTGATAAACACAGGGATTTCCGCCAATTGCAATCGCATGCGATAGGCAGAAATCCAAAATTCCGTGGTAACACGTGGCGTCATTTAGTGTCTTTGAAGTTCAGGCCCATCTCAGTATAGCGCTCGGCTTCGTTTTCCCAATTTGGGCGCACACGCACTTGCAAAAATAAATGCACATCACGACCCATCATTTCGGCTAACTCTGTGCGCGATGCCATGGAAACGCTTTTAATTGTTTCGCCTTTTGGACCCAATGCAATGCCTTTGTGACCTTCGCGGGCAACATAGATCACTTGCTCAATACGTACAGATCCATCTTTTTTCTCGTCCCACTTTTCGGTCTCAACCGTCAACGTGTATGGCAATTCTTGGTGCAAACGCAGCATCAGTTTTTCACGTGTCATTTCCGCCGCAATCATGCGCATTGGTACATCGGCGATCTGATCTTCTGGATACAAATACGGTCCAACGGGCAAGTTAACAGCCAACCAATCTTGCAGCACTTGCACGCCATAACCCTTTTCAGCGCTGATCATAAACGTCTCTTCGAACTTCAAGCGCTCGTTCAACTTTTGGGTCAATGCCAACAGAACTTCGGATTGCACGCGATCAATTTTGTTAATCGCCAGAACCATGCGTTGTCCCTTAACGTCGCGCTTTTCCAAACCCTCAAGGATCATTTCAACGCCATCCGTAATCCCACGGTGTGCTTCAACCAGCAAAACAACAACATCCGCATCCGCCGCACCGGTCCAAGCCGCTGCAACCATTGCTTTGTCCAACTTGCGTCGTGTTTTAAATAACCCGGGTGTGTCGACAAAAATCAATTGTGAACTATCTTGCATTGCGATGCCGCGAATACGTGCACGTGTCGTTTGCACCTTGTGGGTCACGATGGACACCTTGGCGCCGACCATGCGGTTCATCAATGTCGATTTACCTGCATTGGGCTCGCCAATCAGTGCTACAAATCCGCATTTCGTCTCTGTCATGTTTCGCTCTCTAACTGGGCTAAAAGGTCAGCGGCCGCCTCTTGACTGGCCGCGCGTTTCGAAGCTGCTTGCGCGGATGCGCTTTGCCCTGTTTCAAGGCGAACTTCAATCGTAAATATTGGTGCGTGATCTGGGCCTTTACGCGCCATTTCTGTGTAATTGGGCGGCGGTAACTTTCGTGCCTGCGCCCATTCTTGTAATGTGGTCTTTGCGTCGCGCGCATCATCGGCGGCATTTTCGATATGATCTGACCATAACCGCACGATCAACGCACGGGCTATATCAAATCCCGCATCCAAATAAACTGCACCGATCACCGATTCCATCGCATCGCCTAGGATCGCCATTTTACGTCGGCCACCTGAAATCATTTCTGATCGGCCCATTTTCAACGCATCACCCAATGAAATCATCTGTGCAATCTCTGCGCAGGTTTCTTTGCGCACTAATGCATTAAACCGAGGCGCCAATTGGCCTTCGGATGCAGCCGTATCTTTTTGATACAACGCGTCGCTTATGGCCAATCCCAAAACGCGATCACCTAAAAATTCCAACCGCTGATTATCGCCACGCGTCGCTGACGACAGCGATGAATGCGTCATTGCTTGAATCAACAGTTCAGGATGTTGAAAATCATGCCCCAACCGTTTGGCAAAAGCGATCAGTTCGGCAGAAGGCTTCAATTCAAAGCCTTAAAGAAACGATCACTACGCCATGTCCAGAAATACATTATCCGCTTACCCGCAGACGAAAAGATCACACGATCTGCACGCCCAATTAAGTTTTCAAACGGTACAAATCCAACGCCACGTGAAATTTGTGCAAATCGACTGTCAGTAGAATTATCGCGATTATCACCCATAAAGAAATATTTGCCTGCGGGAACCGTATACACAGACGTATGATCAGATGTTTTATCACGCACATCTAATACGAAATGCTCCACGCCATTTGGCAATGTTTCTTTGGCCAGTTTCTTAATACAATCAGTGCCCAATGCCGGATTATTTGTACACGATGGACGCCCGCCCAACGATCCTTGACTTTCGTACGTTTCAACAAAAGTTCCAAGATCTTCTTGGGGCGCTACATCACCATTAATATACACCAAGCCGTCTTTCACCTGAACACGATCACCAGGCAAACCAATCAGGCGTTTAATATAGTCAACTTTCGTCACTGGATGCTTAAACACAACGATATCGCCGCGCTCAGGTTCGCTGCCTAAAATACGTCCTGAAAATGGGCATACAGAAAACGGGCATGAATATTTTGAATAACCATAGGCCATTTTATTGACGAACATAAAATCACCAACAAGTAGCGTATTTTTCATCGAACCCGATGGGATCCAAAATGGTTGGAAAAACAATGTGCGTACCACACCCGCAATCAGCAGGGCGTAAACCACAGTTTTGATTAATTCACCAATACTGTCTTCGTTTTTTTGCGCTTTGGCCATTTTAAACCTGTATTTTCATTTGCATGTTCAATGGGCCAATGACAGCGCGTAGTCAACCTATCATTGCCAACGCCACTTGCCCACTTAAGGCAGTTTGGCCGTCAAAATCTTTATACTGGCAAAGCCAAAAAAGCCGCCAAAGACCAATTCAAACACACGGTGCATCCGTTGATATATCGCAACAACGCGTGCCGTGGAAAACAAAAACGCATAACCAACGAAAACGATTATGGACGCACTGAATAAGAACATGAACATGCCCAACAATTCAAACACCGTCGAATTCACCGGCATTGTAATTGCGTAAATCGCACCCCAGCTTAGAATTGCCTTGGGATTGGTAAGATGGATCAAAGCTGCTTTTGTGAAAATCTGGCGCGGCATTCCGCCATAAGCACGCTTTGCAATCTCTCGTTTTTGGCTGAATGCGGAACGCAGCGACTTCACTGCCAAATACAACAGATACGCTGCGCCGATATATTTCACCAACTCAAACAACCAAACATTGGCCATCATAACCGCGCTCATCCCCATGGCAGCGGTCAAACCCCAAAATGCGGAACCCGCTAAAATGCCCGCGGAAAAAATTACTCCCGCACGGCGTCCATTTGTCATCGACGTTCCTGCAATGGATAATGTCGCGGGCCCTGGGCTTCCGCCTGCCAGCGCCCAAGCCAGCCATAACAATGCCAGCTCAAAACCTGTCACCCTCGCGCCTGATCCATCAATTCACGCATCTGTTTTATCGCGCCTTCAAGACCGATGAAAATACTTTCGCCAATCAAGAAATGTCCAATATTCAATTCCATCACTTCTGGAAATGCAGCAATCGGTTGTACGCAATCAAACGTCAAACCATGACCGGCATGCACCTCTAAACCCAACGAAGTCGCAAATGCTGACATCTCGCGTAATCTCTCTAATTCAGCGTCTCGTTCAGCGAACCGCGCCTCTGCATGCGCATCACAATACGCACCCGTATGTAATTCAATCACAGGCGCACCAATGCGTGCCGCACTTTCGATCTGGCGACGATCTGCGGCAATGAAAATTGACACACGACACCCCGCCTCACGTAATGGCGCAATGAAATCGCCAATCTTGTTTTCTTCACGTGCAACTTCCAAACCACCTTCTGTCGTGCGCTCTTCGCGTTTTTCGGGCACGATACAAACCGCATGCGGCACATGGCGCAACGCGATTTTCTGCATTTCATCTGTTGCGGCCATCTCGAAATTCAAAGGAACATTCAAACCTGTCATCAATGCTTCGATGTCAGTGTCCGTAATATGTCGGCGATCTTCACGCAAATGCGCAGTGATCCCATCCGCACCCGCATTTTGCGCCAACAGAGCCGCGCGCAATGGATCGGGATACTGCCCGCCTCGCGCATTACGCACTGTTGCCACGTGATCTATATTCACACCTAAACGCAAATTGTTTTGAATAGTTTTCGACATCACGAAGCTCCTTTAATTAACCACAGGCTAAACAGAAAATTAGGTATCGTCAGCCCCAGAAACGTCATTTTTGGACACTTCTTTCGCTGCTTCGCGTGCTGCGGCCTCGGCTTCGCGTTTTTCGCGAATTTCTTTGATTTTATCCATCAAACGGCCCTTACGACGCGCTTGGTATGCGCGCACCAACGGCTTTGACACGAAGTAAATTGTTACGGAAACAATAAAGCCAGGGATCAAGCCACCTACGAAATACGGCACAAATACACTGTGGAAAAACTCGACAAATCCATCCCACATCGTTGGGCCATAGCCAAACATGTGCTTTACGCCGCTCCACATACTACCAAAGGCTTCGCTAAACCCATGGCGAATTTTCCGCCATGCCGTTTCTTCGGGGCCCATGCCCAACAAAAACAAACCAGTACGATAACTGACGACACCAATAATTGGAAAAGTAATGGGATTGCCAAAAAACGTCCCAATCAACGCTGACAGAATATTGCCGCGAAAAACATACGCCAGCAAAATAGCATAGAAAAAATGCAGCCCAAAGAAAGGCGAGAAACTTGTAAACGCACCACAGGCAAACCCAAGCGCGATGCGATGCGGGCTGTCGGGCAAACGTTTTAGTCGGTGACCAACGTAATTGATCGCACGACGCCATCCAGCACGGGGATAAAACCCCTCTTTGAACCAGGCCCAATAAGACAGTGGATTACGGCGTTTAAACATCGGACGGTTCGATAACCTTCGTTGGCAAAAATTAAGTCTTAAGTGTCATTTGGTGGCGGCGAGATTGCAGAACTTGTGCAACATCCGAATCAGCCTCAACTGCGGTGACGATATTGGACAGGTGTTCCACATCTCGTACCTCTATATCAATCGCAATACGGTAAAAATCCTGTTTACGATCACTAAAATGCATATCGACAATATTACTGTCTTGTTCTGAAATAAGTATGCAAATACGGCCCAATACACCGCTATAATTGGCCATCGTGACCTCTATGGTCACTTTATTCACCGTTTCACTGCGACCTTTGGTCCAGCTTAGATCGATCCACCGCTCTGGCTGATCTTCATACTCGATCAAAGTATCACAATGAATTGAATGAACGAACACACCTTTGCCCCGCGTGCCGATCCCAACAATACGTTCACCAGGCAATGGCTGACAACACGCTGCCGCTTGTACGACTTGATCCGCTTCCAAACCAACAATTTTGGCCTCTGGCTGATTTATCTCACCGCTTTTGTCGTGTAACAGTGATGGATACAACGCGCTGACCAAATCAACACCCGTTAATTCCGAGCTACCAAGTTTTGACAAAACTTCGCTATGATCTTTCATGCCCAGTTTTTTGGCCGCTGTATTCAACGCCTTATCGGTCGCCTTTTTACCCACATGTTCCAACGCAACACGTGCCAATTCACGGCCCAGCTTTATGTAACCCGCCTGATGGTCTTCGCGCAGAGCACGGCGAATGGCCGATTTGGCCCGCCCCGTTTTGACGATATCGATCCACGTCGCTTGTGGGCGTTGCCCCACAGCAGTTTGGATTTCCACAGATTGTCCATTGCGTAAACGCGTCCATAATGGAACGCGGTGACCATCAACTTTGGACCCAACCGTCGCAGACCCAATGCGCGTATGGATAGCAAACGCAAAATCAATCGGCGTCGCACCACGCGGCAATTGCACAACATCACCCTTTGGCGTGAAACAGAATACCTGATCGGCAAACATTTCCAATTTCACATGTTCTAAAAACTCTTCGTGATCGTCTTCATCTGTGTTTATGCGATCCGCCAAATTACTCAGCCATGACAGCGGATCAACGGAAAATCTATTTTCCGCACGACGGCCGTCTTTGTAGGCCCAATGCGCAGCCACGCCAACTTCGGCAACTTCGTGCATTTCACGCGTTCGAATTTGAATTTCAACCAATTTACCATCGCGCCCTGCCACCGTGGTGTGGATCGAACGATACCCGTTTGATTTTGGCGAACTAATGTAATCCTTGAAACGACCTGGCACAGCAGTCCAACGTTGGTGCACCGCACCTAACGCGCGGTAAACATCATCTTCATGTTCCGTGATAATCCGAAAGCCATAAATATCTGACAGACGCGAAAAGCTTTGTTGCTTTTCTTCCATCTTACGCCAGATTGAATACGGCTTTTTCTCGCGCCCTGTGATGCTCGCCTCGATAGAATGGGTCGACAACAACGTGCGGATATCTTTCAAAATGGATGGGATCAAATCTTCTGACTGATCGCGCAATGTAATAAAGCGACGAATAATAGAATTGCGGCCTTCTGGGTTTAAAACCTTAAACGCCAGGTCCTCCAATTCATCGCGCATCCACTGCATACCCATGCGACCCGCTAAAGGCGCAAAAATATCCATAGTCTCACGCGCTTTGCTAATTTGCTTTTCACTGCGCATATGTTTGATCGTGCGCATATTGTGCAGCCGGTCGCCCAGTTTAACCAGTAAGACGCGCAAGTCTTGTGACATCGCTAACAATAGTTTGCGGAAATTCTCAGCCTGCTTGGCTTGAACGGACGACAGCTCTAGATTTGTCAGCTTGGTCACACCATCAATCAGTTGCGCTATCTCTTCGCCAAAAATGCCGGCAACCTCTTCATGAGTCGCCTCGGTATCTTCGATCGTGTCATGCAACAATGCCGTGATGATCGTCGCATCATCCAGCTTTTGACCGGCCAGAATAACAGCAACTTCAATCGGATGTGTGAAATAGGGCTCGCCTGAATGGCGTGTCTGCCCATCATGTGAGCGCAAGCCAAAAGCATATGCCTTGCGGATCAGTTGTTCATTTGTCTTTGGGTTGTACGTGCGAACATGATCAATCAGCGTTTCAACTTCGATCATAAAAGTGGCTCCATCGTCAGCCCTTGCACGTTACTTAACTTCTTGTGCTTCCATCAACGCGCGCAACAAGTTTTCGTCGTTCATGTCGTCACCTGGTTGATCATCACCACCGCCCATCAACAACGCCATTTCGTCTTCTTCTGGCTCGTCAACTTCGATTTGTGTTTGGTGGCTTTGAACTGCTGCTTCGTGCAGACTAGCCGCCGTCAATGTTTCCTCAGCGATTTCACGCAGGGCAACAACTGGGTTCTTGTCGTTGTCGCGCGCAACGGTCAATTCTGAACCAGACGCGATTTCACGCGCACGGTGTGCCGCAAGCATGACCAAATCAAAACGATTAGGAACTTTATCTACGCAATCTTCAACTGTTACACGTGCCATCTGGAAACTCCAAAATATAAGGATATCAACAAGGGCCGAGCATTAAGGTGTTTTTTCACCAATGGCAAGGGCAGATCAATCAGATTTCAATCAGATATTGCCTTACTTCATCTATCAATTCAGCGGGCAAGGCATCGCGCATTTGCAACGTCGTATGGCCCAACATTGGGTGGCACCATTCAGGGGCTACATCCGCCATAGGCACCAATACAAATGCGCGGTCTTGGATGCGCGGATGTGGCAATATCAACTGCGATGGGGTCTGTTCCATCTGATCTGGCAACGCCATGCCGATCCAATCACTCACAATCTTTTCATTAGGCTGAATCAAGTTTTCATAGTTTAATAGGTCAATATCAATAACGCGTTGTTCCCAACGCTTGTTCCGCGTTCGCCCTAAAATTGCCTCGATCTCATGGAATCTTTCCAATAATTGCTCGGGCGCCAATTCAGTTTCGGCGGCTAAAACGCAATTTATAAAATTGGGCCCAGCGCCGTTTGGAAAGGCAGGTGTTTGATAGTACTTACTTTTACTTGATATTTCGATTGTTTTATTTGATAATAGTTGAATTGATTCCGCAACCACAGCCAGAGATTCCGTCAAATTTACGGATACATTTGACCCTAATGCGATAAGGATTTTGTTTTGATTACGGGTTAACATTTACTATTGATCATTCCCATTCTGTGGTTATTGTGCACCAGCTTCTTCGACCCGTCCTCGTCTAACACGCAACCGACGTTTTTGTCGACGAAGCTTTATAAAAAGGAAATATAATGTTTTATCGTGACGAGCGATTGGCGCTCTTTATTGATGGATCCAACCTTTATGCAGCAGCTAAAGCGTTAGATTTTGATATAGACTACAAGCTTCTAAGAACAGAATTTATGAGACGGGGCAAATTACTGCGCGCGTTTTATTATACTGCTTTGTTAGAAAACGAAGAATATTCACCCATCCGCCCATTGGTGGACTGGTTGAACTATAACGGTTTCACAATGGTGACGAAAACAGCCAAGGAATACACTGATTCCATGGGCCGTCGCAAAGTGAAAGGAAACATGGACATCGAACTGGCCGTGAATGCGATGGAATTAGCACCGCATGTCGACCATATCGTGTTATTTTCCGGCGATGGCGATTTTCGTCCATTGGTTGAATCACTTCAACGCCAAGGTGTGCGCGTTTCAGTTGTTTCAACAATCCGTTCACAACCACCTATGATTTCCGACGATTTACGTCGTCAGGCCGATAACTTTATCGAACTTGATGAATTGCGTGATGTCGTTGGCCGTCCGCCACGTCCCGAAGGGACCTATGCGCAGACATCCAACAGCGAAGTCGAAACAACCGAATAATCTGTCGCACTTCGACAGAACGAGAACGATTAAAGCTCTATCATAATCGATAGGGCTTTAATTTTGCCCGCACTCAGGACGCTTCCTATGGAAAATTACTTACTATACGCACCAGCGTGTTTTGCTGTGAACATGGCGTTTGGGCCAAATAACCTTATGGCTATTAACAACGCCGTTCAAAAAGGCGTGCTTTTCGCATGGGTAGCAAGCTTTGGGCGCATCGTATCTTTTGCAATTATGATTGCTTTATCTGCGCTTGGGCTCGGCATTATTTTATCAACATCCCCTATCCTCTTCACAATACTCAAATTACTTGGCGCTGCATATCTTACTTGGATTGGCTACACTGTCTTTCGCGATTCTCTCATAGTGAAGGACACAACAATCACAGCCCAAGATATTCCAATGTCCAAGGCAATGAAACGCGAAGCAATGACAGCATTGGCCAATCCGAAAGCCATTTTGGTTTTCGCCGCTTTCATCCCCTCTTTCGTTGATACAAACAACTACGCCGTCAGCTACAGCATCTTGGGTTTGATTTTTCTAGCTTTTGAATTGGTCGCAATCGCGATCTACGCTGGCATCGGAGCCTACACTGCAAAGTCAGCAAAACTTCAACTACATTGGATGCAACGCATATCAGGAATCGGCATGATGATTTTCGGCGTTTTAATGATCTTCGCCTGATTGCGCAAAACCCATTGTGTAATTCGACCTTCGCGGTTTAAAACAACGCCATGACAAAACCAGCACTGAACCTATACCTTGCCGCGCCACGCGGATTTTGCGCCGGCGTCGATCGTGCAATTAAAATCGTGGAAATGTCGCTTGAAAAATGGGGTGCCCCTGTGTTCGTGCGCCATGAAATAGTCCATAATAAATACGTGGTGGATGACCTGCGCGCCAAAGGTGCAGTGTTCGTAGAAGAACTGGATGAATGCCCCGATGATCGCCCCGTGATTTTTTCTGCCCACGGCGTGCCAAAATCAGTTCCTGCCGCCGCACAGGCACGCGAAATGGTCTTCGTCGATGCCACCTGCCCGCTGGTATCTAAAGTCCACATCGAAGCAGAACGCCATCACGCAAACGGATTGCAAATGGTAATGATTGGCCACGATGGCCACCCCGAAACCATCGGCACCATGGGACAGTTACCAAACGGCGAAGTGTTGCTGGTCGAAACGCCAGCGGATGTCGCGTGTTTGACACCACGCGACCCGGATCAACTGGCCTATATCACCCAAACAACATTGTCGGTGGATGACACAATCGAAATCGTCGCCGCATTACAGGC
>DKMK01000064.1 GCA_002469545.1 Rhodobacterales bacterium UBA7416
AAGGCCAAATAACAACGGAGCCTCCCATGTCACATACAATTTTTGATTTCTGCAAAAACCTGACATGGGAGGCGATTCCACCTGACGTTCAACATCAAACAAAACGATGCTTGTTGGATTTGATCGGCGCCGCCGCCGACACAACAGCCAAGGGTGATTGGGATAATCCACCAACAGATGAATCTTTGAACAAAAATACGATGATTTAATCCGCGACAGCGGACTGTCGTCTGATTTCAAAAACATCAAAGATACAGTCTGGGCATTGGATGAAAACTCATCAGTCAATGATCTGCTGGCGCAAATCTGCGCTAAACCATCTTGATCACGTCTTTATCGACCGCCAAAACATAACCCTTCCGCGAAATGTTTTTCACCAATAAATGGCTGATCATTTGGTTCCCCAAATGATCGCGCAAACGTTTGATCCGCGTCGCACCCGATGCTTCGTCCACATCAACACTCGGCTTGCCCGAAATCATCGATTCCAATTCAACACCGGTCAAAACATCATCATCCAACCGCGCCTCGCATAACACTGACAGCGTTTCACAAATCGCGCTGGTCAGTTCGTATTCCATATCGTTAATCGTCACGACCCGTTCTTCACGGTTCACCACCAGCGAATTCACAACCAAACCAGAACGGGTCAACTCACCCATCTGCTGTTGCAGCCCATGGTTCGTCAGCAAGAAATAAAACGCCGACAACAACAACGCTGACGCCAGCACCAACAGAATAAACAAGATGATACGATAGCTGGATAAAACATCCGCAAACGCGGTGCCAGATTGCGCCAGCACTTCCAACAGCTTCACATTTTCCGTGGTTGTCAGGGCATCATTTTCAACAAAAATCTGTTCCACACGATCATTAAACGCATTGGCGTCAGGCAGATTGATGAACAACAAAATACTGGCCAACAACAACAGCCCCAGCACAGTGGCACTGCCATAAATCACCAAAGATCGTTGTTTAGTATCGAAGGAAGTATTCACCAGCATCCGCCTGTTTGTTGTCTAACATGTTTGAATCAAAGAATGACATGATGCGAAGCAAAGTCCATCCATCGCGTGCAATGCGCGTCTGCACTTGGCCCGCGGCCAAACTTTGATCAACGCAATACATATCGGCCAATTCGATCACACCATAATGCAACCGCAAATCACCCGACGTTTGTTTCGCCTTATAATCAGCAAAGCATTGGGCCGACGCCATGGAAGGCATCACACAGGCAACGATCAACGCGGCGGTTATATTTTTTAATGTATATGTCATGATATCAATCTGGCCCCTGCGCCTCTGTTATTCAATATCAAAGGCGCAAAATCGGTATGATATCTAATAACATGCGCCTGTCATTGCCTGACATTCGCCACCTGACCCACATTCACCTTATGCAAAACGCTCCAAAGTCGTTGCGCAACGAAATCGGGCATCGCCCCTTATGAAAGGTAAATGACATGATACTAAATAAATTAGCAGCAGGCGTGACCATCGTCGCAATCGCAACCACAGCGCTATCCATTCCCGCCAATGCCAAAAACAAAGAGCTGAACACATTGTTGGCGATCCTTGCAGGCGGTTTGATAATCAACGAAGTTATCGACAATAAGAAAGAGGCCAAAGCCAGCACATCGCCAAGGCGCGATGAATATCGGAAGCCACGCGATAAACGGATCACGCATCAACATCGCAATGGGCAGTGGTACACACATGACGACATGGCCGCACTACGTTGGTACCATCGCGCAGACCGTCGCCATGATTGGAAGCACGACAAAGACAGCGATCGCACGGCCCGCGATGGTCGTCGCGATAAAAAGCCAAGGCGCCTACAACCGGGTCCAGTCCACGATGACTTTTTCAAAGTGGAGCGCGTAAAAAAATTACCATTACCAGACAGATGTCGCCGTGAAATCCAGAAACGCAACGGCAAAGTTAAGCGCGGCTATTCACAGCGTTGTTTGCAAAAGCGAGGTTACCGCATCGATGCATATGGTAACGTAACACATCACAAGTGGTCATGGCTGACACGCCGCCCACGTTTAATGTGATCAAAACGGGGCGGTCAATTGATCGCCCCTTTATCCATCTGCGTATTGGTCGTAAACCAACGCCATGGCAAATTATGAACTTGAAACCGAACTGCGCTCCGCAGGACACCAAATCATCGCAGGCGTAGACGAAGTGGGCCGCGGCCCATGGGCTGGCCCTGTCACCGTCTGCGCCGTTATTCTGGATCCCAATAACATTCCCGATGGATTAAACGATTCCAAAAAACTGACTGCAAAACGCCGCGAAGCATTATTTGATTTGATCATGGACAGCGCCCAAGTCAGCTTGGTCCACGTCGAAGTCGACGAAATAGACCAGATCAATATCCTCCAAGCAACATTTCGCGGCATGGAACGCGCCGTTGCTGGCCTGCCCCAATCCGATCACATCCTGATCGACGGCAATAAAATCCCCCCAAACTTGAACGCCCCCGCCACCGCAGTGGTCAAAGGCGACGGCAAATCAGTGTCCATCGCCGCCGCATCAATCATCGCAAAAGTGACCCGCGATCGATTAATGTTGGATTTGTCCAAACTTCACCCAGGGTACGGATGGGAAACAAATGCTGGTTATGGGACAAAATTACATCAGTTGGGACTGCTAAATCATGGGGTCACCCCACACCATAGACGTTCGTTCAAACCCATACACAATATCTTGTATTCTGCTTCAAACGCTAACTAACTGATTTACTGAATTTAATTGACCCCGAATCCGCTTTGAATCATTTTAGTCTCAACGACGCAAAAATGCGCATTACGAGGCAGACATGGTAAAAACAACAACGACAGCAGGCAGCACAACGCTGCCACTGAACCAGATTCTTGATGGTGATTGTATAGAGGTGATGAATTCATTGCCTGAAAATTCAGTTGATCTGATTTTCGCAGACCCACCTTACAACCTACAGCTTAAGGGTGATTTGCACCGTCCCGACAATTCCAAAGTGGATGCAGTCGACGATGATTGGGATCAATTCGACAGCTTCGCAGTCTACGACAAATTCAGCCGCGATTGGCTAAAGGCCGCGCGCCGTATTTTAAAACCAGATGGCGCACTCTGGGTCATCGGCTCATACCACAACATTTTCCGCGTTGGCACAGCACTCCAAGACGCAGGTTTCTGGATTTTGAACGACGTCATCTGGCGTAAATCAAACCCAATGCCAAATTTCCGTGGCGTCCGCCTTACCAACGCCCATGAAACAATGATTTGGGCGGGTAAAACCGAGAAATCAAAACCAACATTCAACTACGAAGCCCTAAAGGCATTGAATGACGGTGTTCAAATGCGTTCTGATTGGTTCTTGCCAATCTGCAACGGCCACGAACGCATCAAAGACGAACATGGCGACAAAGCACACCCAACACAAAAACCGGAATCCTTACTGCACCGCATCATCGTGGGCTCAACAAACGCTGGCGATGTCATCCTTGATCCATTCTTTGGCTCAGGCACCACAGGCGCAGTTGCGAAAAAACTTGGTCGTGATTTCATCGGTATCGAACGCGAAGAGAAATATCGCAAAGTCGCAACAAAACGTATCAAAGCCATCCGCCAATTCGATGCAGAAAGCCTGAAGGTTTCCACATCAAAACGCGCCGAACCACGCGTGCCATTTGGCCAAGTCGTTGAACGCGGCATGTTGAAACCAGGGGATCAACTGTATTCCCTAAATGGCCGCCACAGCGCAAAAATCCGCGCTGACGGTACATTGATTGCACATGATCAACGTGGCTCAATTCACCAAGTCGGCGCCGCACTCGAAGGCGCGCCAAGCTGTAACGGCTGGACATACTGGTGCTTCAAAAAACGTGGCGAAGCTATTCCAATCGATATGCTTCGCAAGAAAATCCGCGCAGAAATGGTCGCCTAGAAATTTCGGTCGCGGGCGGGAAACGCCCCTGACCAAACGGCACAACTGTGTCGAATTTTACCGCCGTTTAGGGCTGCTCGTCCTAAACAATGCCAACTTGCCCCGCCCTTGTGGTGGGGCTTTTTTTTTGCCATTCTATCGTCAATATTTAGTGAGCCAGTGGTAAATGACTTGTCATACTTTGGCTTACTCATATTGTACTTAAAACAGCCACAGGACATTTTATGAAACTTCGCTCTGACTTTACCGAACGTGTTGTCGTTCGCCCCGAAGATTATGATTGGGTTGCCTCGCCTGCCAAAGGCGTAGAGCGTATGATGTTAGATCGTATCGGTGACGAAGTGGCGCGCGCCACAACAATCGTACGGTTTGCACCAAACAGCTATTTCGACGCACACAGCCATGATGGCGGCGAAGAGTTTTTGGTATTGGACGGCACTTTTTCCGATGAAACTGGCGACTATCCCGCAGGTTCATATGTACGCAATCCAATTGGCACCAGCCATAAACCGCACACGGTCGATGGCTGTACCATTTTGGTCAAATTGCATCAATTCGACACGGATGACCAAGAACAAAAACACATTCAAACAACCCAAGAACCGTTTCGCCCCGGCATGGTGGACGGCCTATCAGTTCTGCCATTGCACAGCGTCGAAGGTGAAAATGTTGCACTGGTGCGATGGGCAGCAGGCACCAAATTCAATCCTCATCGTCATTGGGGTGGCGAAGAAGTGTTCGTGATAGAAGGCACATTCGCCGACGAACACGGTTCCTATCCCGCAGGCTCATGGATGCGCAGCCCTCACATGTCAGAACATAAGCCATTTTCTGACGAAGGTTGTCTAATCTACGTCAAAACAGGACACCTGCCGATCAGCACCGTGGAGCCAACATAAAAAGCTTACGCCTTTATTTCGGTTTTGGATTTGTCCCTTTATTATATTCCTGCCAATCACTGATATGGGGATAAAACTTTTCTCTCCATGCCCGTACGCGTGGGTTCATACGACGGCGCCACAACGGTGGTATCGTCGCCATCGCAGTCATTATCGGATACCCAAATGGCAATTGCGGTGCCGCATCGGCGTCATAGGTTTGCAATAACGGAAAGCGGCGATCAGGTTTATAGTGATGGTCGGAATGGCGTTGTAGGTTGATCAAAAAATAATTCGTTACCTGATGCGCAGAGTTCCATGAATGGTGTGGCTTGCAATGTTCGTATTTGCCATCCCCCAAATGTTCACGCGTCAGCCCATAATGTTCGACGTAATTAACCAACTCTAACTGTGCAATCGCACTGTATGCCTGAACCAAAAACAATCCGACACCCAACCAACCGCCGACCCAAAGTGCGATCAACAAGAAAATCGCTTGTAGCGTCGCGTATTTCCAAAACGGGTTGGATCGGTGCCACGCGGGCAATTTTTTGCGCGCCAACATCGCCACCTCTGCCCGCCATGCAGATACAAAACAGCTGTATAAAACACGTGGGAAAAACCGATGAAATCCTTCGTTATATCGTGCGGTCACCGGATCACGCGGCGTTCCCACATAACGATGATGAACCAACAGATGCTCAGACCGGAAATGTCCGTACATGGCCATTGTCATCAACAGGTCACCCAGATGCCGTTCAAATCTTGGCTTTTGGTGCATTAACTCGTGGGCGTAAACGATGCCGACACTGCCGGATAAAATGCCAGCAGAAAACATCAACACCAACATTTCCCAAACAGCATAGTCCGAACGCGCGACGAAATAGATCAGCCCATAAATCACGATAAATTGGATTGGGAACCATATAATTGTAATCAATCGATACCAAAACAGGTTTTTATCCGTCACATTTGTATCCGGATTTTCTGTGTTCACACCGACAAAAGCATCCCATGCGCCCATTAAAATCCAACCATGAAAGATGCTCAAAAATAACCATAGGCCGCCCATATACGCGGCGAAAATAATCACGGGCAAGGTCGTCAACGACAGCCAAAACGGCAAGGCGTTACGTAACAGGCTTATGTCTTTGGGGCTTGGCATCGGCTTTAGTTATCTTTCGTTAATTTCAAATTCGTGGCCTCCCACACTTTGCGCATTACTGTTGGCAAATCAGTGGGATTGAATTGTTCCATATCATAAAAATCATAAATGTGATCCGTTCCCGTTACGTCATTTGCAACCAAAACAGTCAATTCCAGATGAAAATGTGTGAACGTATGGCGCACGACTGTATTCAATGTCGTCCAGTTTGCAGCTATCGGTGGGTTGTGCGGCAATTGATCCACGGCCCACTCACTACCTGGCCAACCCAGCATCCCACCCAATAATCCCTTATCTGGACGCCGTTCCAATAATACCGCGCCATCGACACGTCGCGCCAGATAAACAACCCCAACACGCGTCGGCACCTTTTTCTTGGGCGTTTTACGCGGAAGCTCCGCCGCGATGCCTTGCTTATGCGCGACACAACCCGCCATCCAAGGGCATATCTCACAGCTGGGCGATCGTGGCGTACACACAGTTGCACCCAAATCCATCACAGCTTGGGCATAATCGCCTGCGCGATCCGCTGGTGTCAACTTTGCCGCCAAAGCGCGTAAATGCTCTTTTGACGCTGGCAATGGATCCAATACGGCATGAACGCGTGACATCACACGTTCAACATTTCCGTCTAAAACAGTGGCTTGCACATCAAACGCAATACTGGATACCGCTGCCGCAGTATAAGGCCCAATGCCTGGAAGCTTCATTAATTCAAGCTCGGTTTTGGGAAACACACCATTCAATTCACCCGCAACAACACGCGCACATTTCAACAAATTACGCGCGCGCGCATAATATCCCAGCCCAGCCCACGCCGCCATGACATCACCATCAGGGGCCGCCGCCAAATCTTGGACTGTGGGCCACAGCGTTGTGAATTTTACGAAATAATCTTTAACCGCAGCAACAGTGGTTTGTTGCAGCATCACCTCGGATAACCAAACAAAATAGGGATCAGGCAGAACCCCCGCGCGTCGATCAGATGGCGCAACGCGCCACGGCATGACGCGTGCATTTACATCATACCAAGACAGTAAATCCGTTGAATTAACCAAATTGTTTTGCAAGCCATATCCCCAAGCCAAAAGAATCTGCTATAGCATAGTCTGGTCACAGGAATTAGAAACGATGAAACGCAAATCGCGGGGATTTTTGCAAACGGGCGGATTATTAAAATCCCGCATTCGCAGCGCGTCTGAAACGCGCGGCTTTGCTGAAACCCGTTTGTTGACCAATTGGGCCGATATTGCAGGCCCCGCGATTGCTAAATTGTGCCGCCCCGTCAAAGTCAGCTACCCACAACAAGGCTTCGGTGCGACACTGACTGTGCTGACGACAGGCGCCAATGGCCCTATGCTACAAATGCAATTGCCACAAATCATGCAAAAGGTGAATTCAGTCTATGGGTACAATGCAATCAGCCGCATTAAGATCACCCAGACTGCACCGACCGGGTTTGGCGAACCAGATGCGTCGTTTGAGCGCAAAAAACCCACGAAACCGTTATCTGATGTGCAACGAAATGACGTTGAACTTTCTGTGAAAGATGTATCTGATAGCAATCTAAAGGATGCGCTTGCTCGATTGGGTGAAAACATTTTGACTAAACAAAACAAGGACAAGTAGTTATGGATCGCAGAACATTTACAGCCCTATTGGGCGCCGCCAGCATCGCAACACCGGCATTCGCCGAAGATGCAGTAAAAGCACCAATTGTTGTACCCGACATGATCATGGGCAGCGAAGACGCACCAATAACAATGTATGAATATGCATCGTTCACTTGCCCGCATTGCGCAACATTTCACAAAAATGTTTTCCCAAGCTTACGCAAAAACTACATCGACACAGGCAAAGTAAAATTCGTCTACCGCGAAATATTCTTCGATGGTCCAGGCTTATGGGCCGCGATGATTGCGCGTTGCGGTGGTGAAATGCGTTATTTCGGTATCACCAAAATGTTGTACGAACGCCAACGCGAATGGACCCAAGGCGCAGGCGGTGCAGAAATTGCACAAAACCTGTATAAACTTGGCCGCATTGCTGGCTTAGAAGACGAAACCATGGAAGCTTGTCTTCAAGATGCAGATATGGCCACCGCAATGGTCGCAAAATTCAAGATCGATTCCGAAGCAGATGGTGTGACTGCAACCCCAACTGTGCTTGTGAATGGCACAAAATTGAACACTGGCTCTTACACAAATTTGGCCGCAGAACTTGAAGCGCTAATAAAATAGATGGCTGATTTACCCCTAAAAGGAATCCGCGTCATTGAACTGGCACGTATTTTGGCTGGCCCTTGGGCCGGTCAAACGCTGGCGGATTTGGGTGCAGAAGTTATAAAAGTCGAAAGCCTATCAGGTGACGATACGCGTAGTTGGGGGCCTCCATTTATCAAAACTGACGGCGAAACCAGCGCCGCATATTACCACAGCTGTAATCGTGGCAAGCACTCGGTTTCATTGGATTTTCAAACCCCACAAGGCCTGGCCGATCTTAAAAAACTGATCGCATCCGCAGATATTTTGATCGAAAATTTCAAAGTCGGCGGATTGGCAAAATACGGGCTGGATTATGCCAGTTTATCACTTGAATTTCCAGCGCTAATCTATTGTTCTATAACGGGTTTTGGTCAAACTGGCCCATACGCAAGCCGCGCAGGTTATGACTTTTTAATGCAAGGCATGTCAGGGTTAATGTCTGTTACAGGCGAACCAGATCGCCAGCCACAAAAGGTAGGCGTGGCCGTCACCGATGTTTTCACAGGACTCTACGCGGTTATCGGTATTCAAGCAGCACTTCGCAGTCGCGATAACACAGGGCGCGGTCAACATATTGATATGTCCCTATTGGATGTTGCAACCACGGTCACCGCCAATCAGGCCATGAATTATTTGGCAACAGGAACAGCCCCGAACCGCAAAGGTAACGATCATCCAAATATCGTGCCATATTGCGTTGTCGCCACCAGCGATGGTCATGTTATTTTGGCGGTCGGCAATGACAGCCAGTTTCGAAAATTTGCCACTATATTTGATGCCGATTGGGCAGATGATGCACGCTATGCCACAAATCCAGCCCGCATAGATAACCGCGTTGATCTGCTGGATAAAATCGAATCTCAAACAACCACTTTGACCAAATCACAACTGTTATCAGCCTGCGAAGAACGCGGCGTGCCAGCTGGTCCAATCAACACAATGGACGAAGTTTTCAAAGACCCCCACGTTATTCACCGCGGGATGCAAGTGAATGCAGGCGGCGTACCATCCGTACGTAACCCGATTGTGTTTTCCGATATGGAAATGAAAATTGATAAACCGTCGCCTAATCTTGGATCTGGAAATGAGCGGTTTCTGAAATAACGGCTTTAGTGCTTAGTTCCTGCAACTTCGTAAAGCCGAATGCGTGTCACATCCTCCCAGCGATACGGGTTTTCCATCGCGCCGTATGAATCAGCCCACTCACCTTCGGTCGGCTTCGTCACTTCACTGTAAGTCATACAATTATAGCATTGAACCTGTAGTTCGACCGTTTCGAGTATACTGGCTACCACCCACCATTCATGATCACATGTTGCTGGGTCAGCCGAAATAAGGTCCAATCGCTTGAACAGATATTTCGTTGTCAGGAACCGCCCTGGAATCAAGAAACTTAGGTATGCTAACAATTTTTCCAAAATAGTTCCTCCAATCGCTCCACCAACACTGGATCATCATCAATCGCCAATCGCACAGGCAACGTCAGAACTTTTTGCTGCCATTCTTTAGGCAAACGCGCCGCATCCTTTTCAGTGGTCACCAGCTGCGCACCTTTTGCCCATGCATCCGCATCCAAACGTTTTAACATCGCTTCGGGAATTTTTTGGTGATCTCCAAATTCACGCGTTTCAATAACTTTGACACCTAAACCTCTCAAGGTATTGAAAAACTTTTCTGGCCGCCCAATTCCCGCAAAGGCATAGGCATGCAAGCCATCCCAATCCATACCGGTCTGTAGGGGCTTCAACACGCCCGTCATCAATGGCACATCACCTGTCGCAATCTCACCTTTAGTACCAATTGCCATAACAATATCTGTTCGCGACAACCCGCGTTTCACAGACTCGCGCAGCGGTCCCGCGGGAAATACACGTCCATTGCCAAAACCAATGTGGCGATCAACAACCGTAATCGTCAAATCATATGCCAGCGCAGGATTTTGCAAACCATCATCCAAAACGATCACATCGGCACCCGCCGCCACCGCCATCTCCGCACCTTCTGCGCGATCGCGTGAAACACAAACAGGGCCAAACCCTGACAACAGCACCGGTTCGTCGCCAACATCATCCGCCGTATGCGCAGGTGTGACCATAACTGGCCCAACCATCGACCCACCATAACCACGACTGACAACAAACGGGCGCTTACCCATCGCCGTCAATCGCATCACTAAATCAATTGTCGTTGGCGTTTTACCTGTGCCACCCATGTTAATATTGCCAACACAAATAACAGGCACACCAACACGTAACCGCGTACCCGTACGCAACCGCCACGCAGTTGCAGCACCATAAATCCAAGACAACGGCGTCAAACATAACCCTAACACGCTGTTCGGTCTGTTCCAAAAACTAGGCGGCCGCATTTGCATTCCCCTTTTCTAGATAACCATCCAATAATTCGATCACACGGTCATTCACTTCGGCCCCTGCTGATGACACTTCCCATGCGGCGTGCGCCATTTCAGCGGCGCGATCAGGCGACAATGTTTCTGATAACGCGGTTGCTAACATTTCTGAATTATACACCATCCGCGCAGCACCCGCATCCGAAAGCCGATCAAAACTATTTTGAAAATTTTGTGTATGTGGCCCATGCAAAATTGCCGATCCCAATGCGGCGGCTTCAAACGGATCACAGCCCCCTGCAACAACCAGCGAATGCCCCAGAAAACTGACTGGTGCCAACCGAAACCACAGCCCCAGATTATCATCCCCATAAGTCACATAAATATCTGTGTCAGGCGCAGGCATCGGCACCTTGTCACGCAAGCTTGCCCGCAACCCAAGCGCAGTTAACTTACTGACAGCAGTCATTGCTTGAGCTTTGTCAGCCATATGCAAAATCATCATCAAACCTTGCGCCATACGCGACACACGACGCTGCGCCTTGGCCAATGCCGCCACTTCACCAGCCGCCACATGCACAGCCAGCCATACAGGTCGATTGTTAAGTTGCGCTGCCAAACGGGCGCGCTCTAATTCATCATGGGGTAACGCGCGCGCGCCTGCATGCATGACACCCAATACTTCAAGCTTGGCACGTGGCGCATTTGCACGGCGCAAGCGTTTCGCAGATTCGTCTGTTTTCGCCAAAATCCGGTCAAAGCTCGCCAGATACAAGCCGATGAAATTTGGAAACCACACGAACTTTCTCGCCTGCTTGCGGCTCATCCCTGCATTCGCATAGATCGCGGGTATTTTCGCACGCGCAACTTTACGCATCAAAACTGGGCGGATCGTGTCCGATACCCAAACCAGTGCATCTGGATGCCATTTGCGCAAAAAATTCGCCGTAAAACCTGGATGATCAAGCGGCAAATGTTGATGCGTCCCAGGCAGATCAAACTCCCCTTTGGGATCATCCTCTTCTGTCGTCCACAAAAACTTAACGTCATCACGGTCTTCAAAATGCGCAATAATTTCGCCGAAATTTTTGCATTGCGCTAATGTCGGCGCATGAAGCCAAATCAACGTGCAATCATCACGCGTCGGAAAATTTGCACCTAACAACTGATCGACTAATTCAGCGCGATACTGTTGGGTTTCCATTTTGTGGATCAATTTATTTTTCACAAAGGGCTGCATGAACCAAGCCGAAGCATGTTTCAATGCCAGCCCAATTGAAAACCGCTTCATATGCGATTAACCCAGTTCTTCGGTCGCGCCGGCAGGTTGGCTTTCATCACGTAAACGGTGAAGGTGCGCGATAAAATAACGGGCATGCGCATTGTCCACTGTTTGATGCGCTTTTGCTTTCCAAGCGTTATACGCAGCTTCGTAGTTTGGGAAAACACCAACCAAATCTATTTCATCACAGTTGCGGAATTCTTTGGTTGCTGGATCTTTCAGCTCGCCGCCGAAAACCAAATGTAGTCGTTGTGTCATACCTTATCCTTTTTCGCTGAAAATACGCCGCCCATGCGAGATTGGCAACCGACTAAAGATACTCGAAAAACTGATCCATAAGGGTATCGTTGGCCGCAATCATACCATTCATTTTGGCAGACGGCGTGTTGTAAATTGGGCTTTCACGGTCTTGCGTTTTTACCTTCGCACCTGCCTCGGTACAGATCAAATCGCCCGCGGCCACATCCCATTCCCACGTAGGGCGCAATGTCATCATGCCATCGAAATGGCCTTGTGCAACCAAACACAAACGATACGCCAATGACGAACGAAAGTGGCGTTCAATTGGCGGTGGTCCATCACGCCACAGATCGCCACGCGTTTGCGAACCGGACGCCAACATTCGCGCCCCTTTGATTTCATCTCGCTGGCTTGCATTGATTTTCTCGCCATTTAACCAAGCACCGGCACCCAACCGTGCGCTGAACGTCAAATCTTTTGCGGGTAAATGCACCACAGCTTCTGTTACAATACCCTTTCGCGCAATCGCGATGGATGTTGCGAAATTTTCGTGGCGGTTCAAAAATGACCGCGTTCCATCAATTGGATCAATGATGAAAACCACATCACAATCACAACGCGCTAAATCGTCATCCGCTTCTTCGGACAAAATACCATA
>DKMK01000021.1 GCA_002469545.1 Rhodobacterales bacterium UBA7416
TGGCTGATGTGGCAAATGGGCGGTGTTGGCCCAATGGCTGGTCAGGCACATCATTTCCTAAAATACGCGCCAAATATGGAGCCACCACAGGTTTTACCCTATGCCCAAGGACGTTACCGCGCCGAAGTTGCACGCTTGTATGGTGTGCTTGATCGTCGCTTAGCAGATCGTGAATTCATTTGCGGCGATTACTCTATTGCAGACATCGCCGTTTGGCCATGGGCCAGCCTTTGGGAAGGTCAGCAACAAATCATCGCTGAGTTCCCAAACATGGCGGCATGGTTGGATCGTTGTGGCGCACGCGCTGGCGTTATCGCGGGGCGTGCGTTGGCGGCAGAAAAACGTAACGACAATAGCGGTAAACAAGCACAAAGTAACTTGTTCAAAACCCGCGGCTAAATTGCTTTTCGCGTCGTTTTAATCAACCGCGCTCCGTCGCCACGGGAATTATCTCTAAGGAGTTTTTAACAATGTTGTACGTTTTTGCGGATTTAAATGCCGCGTTATTTTTTGCCTCGGTCAATATGTTGATCGCAATGATACTGGGTGCGCTTATTGGATCAGAACGCCAACTACGTGGCCGCATGGCGGGGTTGCGCACCAATGCTTTGGTTTCTCTTGGGGCAGCTGGCTTTGTTATATTTGCTGCTCTTTTCCCCGACGACATCAACCCAACACGTGTGGCCGCGCAGGTCGTAACCGGCATTGGCTTTTTGGGTGCTGGCATCATATTTCGCGATGGTTTCAATATCCAAGGAATTAACACGGCCGCCACGTTGTGGTGTTCCGCAGCAGTCGGTTTGATGTCAGGAACAGGCCATGTGATGTACGCGATTGCACTGACATCCCTGATAGTGTTTTCAAATTTAGGTTTGCGTCCAATCGTGCGCGTGCTGAAAAAAATGCCCCCCCAAGTCGTGCAAATCGATCGATCGTTTCACCTAAAATTGGCATGCCTTCACGAAGATGAAAGAGATATTCGCGCATCCTTGGTTGGACACCTTGGAAATCGGTTGGACACCTTGGAAATCACAATCTTGATTTAACACAAATCATAAGCCGTGCGGGTAAAAACACAGCCAAGATAAGTGCAATGATCAGTGGCCTGGGCGATGACGATGTCCAAATAAAACAAGTCGTTTCGCAAATGTCTCTGGATCCACGTGTTTTGCGTGTGGATTGGAGCGCTGCAGATGATGATGATATCGAAGTGGCTGATTAATCAAAGTTAAACACGAAAAGGTATATCACCCTTCTGCGTCTTCCTCACTGCTGTACCTATTCATCAATCCAGCTTGCGCAAAAAAGAAGACAAACATCGCAATCGGTAATCCAAACGTTTTGAAGTTTACCCACACATCAGTCGACATTGTGCGCCAGATTACCTCGTTTGCGATGGCTAGCATAAAGAAAAATCCAACAAATCGCTTTGTCAAAATCATCCAGCCTTCGTGAACCAATGGCAGTGCTCCGTCCATAACGGACTGCAAATAAGATTGGCCTTTTAACAGGCCAAAACCCAAAATACCGCCAAACAACAGATAGATCATAGTTGGCTTCATTTTAAAGAACCGCTCGTCGTTAAACCAAATACCCAGCCCGCCAAATACGACAACTAAAACCGCAGTAAACACCTGCATTTTTGACAATTTACCTGTTAGAAAATACAACGCTGCTGTCGCCAACAAAAGCAAGGGTATAAACAGTGCAGTGGCCACGATGAAGCCTTCGTAGGTTTCTCCTGAAATAGTAAACTCACGGTCTTTGATTTTCGTATAGGCCACAAAAAACAAAATGACAGGCCCCATTTCCAGCGCCGTCTTCACCCAAGGTTTCACATTTTTTTCAGTCATATCAACCACCAAATTCCACAAATACTGCGCCAAGCGCAATTAATCCCATCAACATCCCCCGTGTTGGACCAACAGTTTCTTTCAAAAAGAAATAGCCAATCAACGCTGCAAACACAGGCGAGGTTTCACGTAATACCGCCGCTTCGCCCACACTGTCCAGTCGAGTTGCCATCATAATGGATCCAAAGCTTAAAAATGCAACAATTCCGCCGATGAAACCACGTGTCATTAATGGGCCAAGGGTTGGACGATCATCCATTCTCCGCCAGCGCAATAATGCAAACCACGGAAATACAACCATGCCATCGATAAAGAAAAACCATGCTAAAAAGGTAAATGGATCAGCCGTTGCACGGATGCCATAGGCGTCATACGTGGTATAGGCTGCAACCATAATCCCACCCAAACAGGCCCACAAAAGCGCTAAACGAAGTTCGCCGCGATTAATTTTTGTTTCGCGGCTCAGGTTCACGCCAGCCAATGCAAGGATTGAAAGCGTCAACAAAAGCACGCCACCCCATTGCGCCAGCGCAAAAGTTTCGCCAAAAACAAAACCCGCAGCGATAACAGTAACCAACGGTCCCAGCCCGCGCACCACAGGATACACAACCGTATAAGCACCATGTGAATAGGCCATGCCTTGTGTGATTTTATAAATGACATGGATCGCCAACATACCCACAAACAACAACCACATATGGGGTTCGGGCCAAGGCACAACAAACAACGCAAACGGTGCCGCCATCAATCCATAACTAAAATCAATGGCACCGCGTGACAGCCACGGATCATGACGGCCTTTTTGCAATGCGCCAAAAATTGCATGCATAACCGCCGCAAACAACGCCAGTAAAAGTGCCAGTTGACTGCCCGCAGGCGTACCCGCAAGCGAAACAAAGTAATTGCTCACTCTTCGCTACCGGTCAGGGCAAGGGCGAATTCTTCAGGGTCAAAGGGTTGTAGATCATCGATTTGTTCCCCGACGCCAATTGCGTGGATTGGCAGGCCAAATTTATCGGCGAGTGCAACTAAAACACCCCCCTTGGCGGTACCATCCAGTTTTGTCATGACTAAACCTGATACGTTGGAAACTTGCTGAAAAACCTCAACTTGTTTTACTGCATTTTGTCCTGTGGTGGCGTCCAAAACAAGCAACGTGTTATGAGGGGCTGTTTCATCTTTCTTGCGAATGACGCGGACAATTTTTTCCAACTCTTCCATTAAATCGGTGCGGTTTTGCAAACGTCCAGCTGTATCAATCATCAACAGATCAACGCCGTCCTCTTCGCATTTTGTCATTGCATCAAAGGCCAATGATGCGGGATCTGATCCTTCGGCTGCGGTTAAAACCGGCACGCCTGCGCGATCACCCCAGACTTGCAATTGTTCAACGGCGGCGGCGCGAAATGTGTCACCAGCAGCAATGACGACTGTTTTGCCGGCTGCGCGAAATTGCGACGCCAATTTTCCGATCGTCGTCGTTTTACCTGATCCATTCACACCAACGACTAAAACCACTTGTGGTTTTTTCGGGTACAATGGCATCGGTTTGGCAACGGGTTCCAGAATCCGTGTGACTTCTGACGCCAGCAAAGATTTCACTTCAGCGACAGACACTTTTTTGCCAAATCGGCCTTGAGCCATGTTCGCGCTGACACGCAACGCTGTATCAACGCCCATGTCCGCACTGATTAACAACTCTTCCAAACTTTCCAGCATCGCATCATCGAACGTACGCTTAACGACAGTTTTTTCAGGTTCATCTTTACGCCCTAAAACACGTCCAAAAAAACCTGGCTTCTTGGTCGTCTCGACGACCTCTTCAACCAACTCTTCTGTTGGCTCCAATTTAATTTCAATCGGCGCGATCGTTTTTTCCACAACCTCTGGCTCTGGCTCTGGCTCTGGCTCTGGCTCTGGCTCTGGCTCTGGCTCTGGCTCTGGCTCTGGCTCTGGCTCTGATTGCGTCACAGGTTCAGGTGCGTCAACTGTTTCTTCGACAACTTCTGGCACGGCATCAATCGCCGTTTCCAGCTCTTCAACACCACCGTCTTCAACTATGGCATCCAAACCCTCTTCGATTTTCGAAGATGACTTAAATAATTTTGTTTTTAGTTTTTTGAAAAAGGACATCTCACCAGCCTATACGTATAAGTCTATGTAACCCTATTTCGGCCCAAGGAAAAGGCCACAATACGCGTTTAAATACGTGTTAAAGTATGACAATTCCGACCAGGATTGTCGCTTGGGCAAGCCAATAGAATGCCCAAACCAACATCGCCGTGACACGGCGCATCACATGCGCTTTGGGTAGTAAAAACATTTCTACAGACAAGATTGTGTCAGACACAATAAACATCAATGCGCCAAAAAATACGATGTGTGGGCCGTTGGCATTCAAACCTACTGCCGATAGGCCCATAAGCATTATAATGGTGATATAAAGCATAACTGGCATGCGTAAATCACCGGATGCTGGCCACAATGTTTTGGCCATGACCATTCCAAATATAATCAAGACTATGGCAACCAAATTCCATGGATTAGCGATCAATATACTTGGATCGCTCATTGGATGAACAAGAAAAAGTAAAATATAAAACACGTGCCCAATTGCGAACGCAATTAAACCAAGCAGAAAAAACCGCTCCGTATCGCGTGATAACAACAAATCACCCAAAGCACAAAACGACAGGCCCATAATTAATAAACTTGGCGCATTGAACCAAATTGCAAATAACACCAACATGGCAATAGACATGGTTTTCACCACCGACTTGGCGATTGATGCCGGTCGATAGCAAAACCAAATTTGATAGACGAAGCCCGCCAAAACGGCGGCCCCCATTATGAATGTTGGTGCAATCTGGTTGATCAAATCTCGTCCTTAAAGTGTTTGATCACCATGCGAATTGGATTTGGTGCCGCTTGGCCCAAACCACAGATTGATGCGTCAACCATGGCCACGGATAACTCTTCCAGCAATCCTTGATCCCATTTATCTTTGCTCATCAATTTCACAGCTTTTTCACAACCCACACGACACGGCGTACATTGACCACAGCTTTCGTCCTCGAAGAAGCGCAACATGTTTAACGCAGCCTCTTTTGCGCTGTCTTGGTCAGATAAAACCACAACTGCCGCCGACCCAATGAACGTGCCATATTCTTGTAACGTATCGAAATCCAAAGGAATATCATCCATTGATGCAGGTAGCAGGCCAGACGATGGGCCACCTGGTTGGTACGCTTTAAACGCGTGTCCATCCAGCATGCCGCCACAATGATCTTCGATCAATTCGCGAATTGTCGTGCCAGCAGGTGCCAGTTTCACGCCCGGGAAACGCACGCGACCAGATACGGAGTAACTGCGCATACCCTTACGGCCATGAACGCCATGTGAGCCAAATACTTCTGGTCCGCCACGTGCAATTTTCGTGATCCAGTACAATGTTTCCACATTGTGAACCAAAGTTGGGCGATTGAAAATACCAACCGATGCCACAAACGGTGGACGATGACGCGGCAGGCCTTTTTTGCCCTCAATACTTTCGATCATCGCGCTTTCTTCACCACAGATATATGCACCCGCGCCACGGCGCAGGTCGATATAACCCGCGTCAACAATGCCAGCATTTTCCAGCTTTGCGATTTCACGGCGCAGAATTTCCAACACGGCGGGATATTCATCGCGCATATAGATATAGCATTTTTCAGCTTCGACTGCCCATGCGGCAATCAACATGCCTTCTAAAAATACATGCGGTTCGCGTTCAAGGAAATAACGGTCCTTGAATGTCCCCGGCTCACCTTCGTCACCATTCACAGCCAAATAACGCACACCTTCGTTCATACGCACAAATGACCATTTTTTGCCAGATGGGAATCCAGCGCCACCCATACCGCGCAAACCACTTTCCAAAACTTCGTCTTGAACCTGATCCGGTGTTTTTGAACCACCACGCAAGGCAGCCAATTCACGGTAACCACCATCATCGCTGTAGGCGTCGAATTGTTCGTAGTCTGGCAAATGCGCATGGGTGTCATTGGCGGCGATTGCCGCTTTCACCTTGGCTGCGTCTGCGTGATCGATGTGGTTGTGACCAATTTCTAGAACAGGTGCGGTGTCGCAACGCCCCATACATGGCGCGCGTAAAACGCGAACTTCGCCGCCGCCGCTGTATTTCGTGCCAAGTTCGCGCAACAAATCCTGTGCGCCTGCTAATTCGCATGACAGGCTGTCACAAACGCGGATGGTCAGGCTGGGCGGTACGTCTTCGCCTTCTTTGACGATGTCGAAATGCGCATAAAAACTGGCAACTTCGTAAACTTCGGTTTGCGACAGGCGTAACTCTTCGGCCAAGGCGGCAAGGTGCTGTGCAGACAGGTGATTGTATTTGTCTTGAACCAAGTGAAGATATTCGATCAACAAGTCAGCGCGGCGTTCGCGATCACCCAATAGCTCACGGATTTCGAACAATGCTTCTTCGGTAACTTGGCGACCTTTGGGCGTTTTACGCCCTTTGCCTTTACCTGATTTCCACACGCCGTCCGTTTTTTGTTCAATAGCCATCACGCTCGCCTTTAATACTTTGCAGCACTCTAGACGCCATTGCGCGGGTTACGAGTGGAAAAAGCGACCTGTAAGTTATAAAATTCGTAATCAGCGATGAATTGCATGATCAAAGTTTCCGATCCACGACATCTTTCTTTTGCACATCGGTCTTGATAGGTTGCTTGAAACAATACTGGTTCACATTATGCGTATATTGATTGCCCTTCTTTGCCTTGCCTCACCCACACTGGCCCAAGACATCGTAACCCCCCAACAATTCGAAGAAATCAGTACAAATAAAACCCTGTATTTCGATAGCGGCAATCAATTTCACGGCGCAGAACAGTATTTCCCAAATCGCAAGGTCACATGGAAATTTGCCAATGGCGAATGCGACCAAGGGTATTGGTATACCGAAGGCGACGTGATTTGTTTTTCATACGATCAAAACCCAACACCACAGTGTTGGAACTTTATGCAAGATGGTGATCGATTTCTGGCGCGTTTGGTTGGGGCCGATCCTGCGAATGATTTGGAATTGAAGTTTGTAAATACCAAGGAATTGTTATGTGAGGCGCCTTATTTAGGGGCATCGTTTAAGCGTTAGTTTTCGTAATTGTTACAGTTCCAAACTGCATCGGGATGTGGCTCTTCATACTTTTCCGCAAATGACAAAGAGCGGAAACTCCACAAATATGCGTCACCATCTTTTATCGCCAGCGCGTGAGGTTGTTGTATGTAGTATTTGCCTGAATTCACCAAAACCTCTGTAAAACTTGACTTTAGGATACATTCAAAGATTTGAAGCTTATTGTCTGCGGCCATATCTTGATTGAATTTGTTCATAAACATGAAACCAAAAATTAATATTGAAAAATACATCGCGACCACGCCAATCAATACTCTCACAGGACGCGATTTAAACTTCACGGCCGCTCCGATTGCAATTGGTACGACAATAAAAATTGTCAAAATACCGAAATAACCGAACATTGGGCTAAACAATTCAAACAAGACTTGGGCTACCCATGAAAATAGAAATACTGATCCCAGTGTTTCTATCGCGAGTGAAAACAAGTCATCAAAGTTGCTGTTGAACGGAAGAAATGCGATTACAGCGCCCAAATTCATGTAAAATAAAGCGCTGATGTAGGATTTCATTCTGCCCCAACTCAAGCCTTAACCTTCCCATCCTGAAACTCAATCTCCAACGCATCCGCACCCTTCGCCGCATCGGCAGTCATCACAACCTTCCCCGCCTGATCACGCACAACGGCGTATCCACGTTTCAACGTCGCCTCATATCCCAAAGTCTGGCGAATACGTTCCAACCCATCCAACTGTCCACGCAAACGATCCACGGATGTTTTGGCGTTGGTATTCAGGTTTTTAAACAAACGGTCCAGCACCTCTTTTCTCTGTGTAACTTGGTTGGATAATGCCTGTGGGCGCAATCCTGCGCCGGCCTGCACCAACCGCGAACGTTTCGCAGTTGCCGCCGCAGTTAACGCACGCGGCAATCGATCACCCAGCATATCCAACCGCTGTCCCTGCATCGCCACCATTTCCGCAGGGTTCGGCAATGCCCGCCCCAAATCGCGTAAACGTTGGCGTTTATTTTCCAAACTCGCCGCCAATGAACGCACGCGGCGCTCTTCCATGGATGAAATCCAACCCATCAAATCCGCCCGTACAGGCACCGCATGTTCCGCCGCTGCTGTCGGCGTTGGCGCACGCAGATCAGACGCATAATCAATCAATGTCGTATCTGTTTCATGGCCCACGGCAGATATCAGGGGAATGTCGCTGGCGAATGCCGCGCGCACCACAGATTCTTCGTTAAAGCCCCATAAATCTTCGATCGAACCACCACCGCGCGCGACGATAATCAAATCAGGGCGCGGCATTGCGCCACCGGGCGTCATTTTGTTGAAACCCTCAATTGCTGCCGTCACCTCGGGTGCGCATTTTTCGCCTTGGACGGCAACGGGCCATATGATGACCTTGCGCGGAAAACGATCCCGCAACCGGTGCAAAATATCGCGGATCACTGCGCCCGATGGCGATGTCACCACGCCGATCACTTCGGGTAAATACGGTATGTCTTGTTTGCGGCTGGCGTCGAACAGGCCCTCTGCCGCCAAGGCTTTTTTGCGCTTTTCAAGTTGTGCCATCAATGCGCCAACGCCCGCCACGGCCATTCCAGACACGATCATCTGATACCGAGATTGCCCTGCGAATGTAGTAATCTTGCCCGTTGCAACGACCTCCAGCCCCTCTTCGGGTTGGGTGGCCAATTTTGCGGCTTGCCCCTTCCACGTGACGGCAGCGATCACTGATTTATCATCCTTAAGATCAAAATACAGATGCCCAGATGCTGGTCGTGCAACACGCCCAACTTCGCCGCGAATACGTACATGGGAAAATTCGCCTTCGATCATGCGCTTCAACGCGCCTGACAATTCGGATACCGAAAATTCTGGCGCATTTTCACCTTGCTTCGGGCTATCAATCAGATCTGACATGACCGCATACTCTCTTGGCTTTTGTTCTGTTCGATACTAGAAGCAACCCCATCAAAGGCCAAGGGAATTGCAAGATTATGAACATACTTATTTTAGGATCAGGCGGACGTGAACATGCATTGGCGTGGGCCGTTAACCAAAACCCCAAATGTGACACGTTGTTTTGTGCCCCTGGAAATGCAGGGATTGCCGCAGTGGCCACCTGTGTTGACCTTAACATCGACAATGGCGCAGAAATCGTAGCGTTCTGCGCACAACACAAAATCGAATTCGTCATCGTCGGCCCCGAAGGCCCATTGGCCGCAGGCGTTTCCGATGATTTACGCGCTGCAAACATCCTAACGTTCGGCCCATCCGCTGCCGCCGCCCAGCTGGAAGCATCCAAGGCATTCACCAAAGAAATCTGTGATGCATCTGGCGCGCCAACCGCCGCCTACGCATGTTTCACCGAATTGGTCCCCGCAATTGAATACGTAACCGCCCAAGGCGCACCGATTGTGGTAAAGGCCGATGGTTTGGCAGGTGGCAAAGGCGTGATCGTTGCGATGACATTGGACGAGGCGATTGACGGCCTGCGCGACATCTTCGGCGGTGCGTTTGGAACCGCTGGCGCAGAAGTTGTGATCGAAGAGTTCATGGACGGCGAAGAGGCCAGCTTCTTCATCCTATCGGACGGGAAAAACATCCTGCCTATCGGCACAGCTCAAGATCACAAGCGCGCCTATGACGGCGACAAAGGCCCAAACACAGGCGGCATGGGTGCCTATTCCCCTGCCCCCGTTATGTCTCATGTAGTCACAACCAAAGCGATTGCCGAAATTGTACAGCCAACAGTCGACGAAATGGCGCGTCGCGGCACCCCGTACCAAGGCGTGTTGTACGCTGGATTTATGATCAAGGACGGCCAACCCCGTCTGGTCGAATACAACGTCCGCTTTGGCGATCCGGAATGTCAGGTTTTGATGATGCGACTGGGTGCCCAAGCGCTGGACGCGATGTTGGCCTGTGCAAAGGGTGAACTGGATACGGTTCAGTTGAACTGGGCTGACGACCACGCCCTGACGATTGTTTATGCGGCGAAAGGTTACCCAGCAGCATACGAGAAGAACACACCAATCAAAGGCTTGGATGGTTTGAATGATGCCAGCATGATCCATGTATTTCATGCAGGAACTAAAGCAGACGGTGATACGGTTTTGGCAACAGGCGGTCGTGTTTTGAATGTCACGGCACGCGGCGCGTCACTACAAGAGGCCCGTGATCGGGCCTATGCGGCCATCGAGAAAATCGAATGGGACAATGGTTTCTACCGCAACGATATTGGCTGGCGCGCGCTCTAACTTTTGGGCCTGCGGCGCGAATATTTATCCAAATAAAAAAGCTAACAGGTCAGTGCGCGTTTTAAGCTTCGCTGACCTTTGAACGGGCCGATGCCTGTGCTAACAAGTTGACCGTTTTCAATTGCTGTGGACATTATCCGTGACCAACCTGCATCCACGGTGATCATTTCAGGCGCACCGCCACACATGCGTACACCACCAGAAATAAAATCATCACCAATACGGTGATTAGTAAGACCACGAAGATTAGCGACTTCAGTCAGCTTATTGTTTTTAAATGACCACACCCGTAGCGTTTTTGCCAAATGCGGTCGGTCAATATAAGCCACATCAATTGTGCCATCGCCGTCGAAATCCGCAATACCAACGGGCGCCAACCATCGATGCGACGATCCGATATGTGGCGTTTCCGCGCGTTTTCCATTTTCGTCATACACGGCCAATGCAGCACCACGCTTAACATCAGTCTCAATCACAATTACTTCGGGTGAACCATCGCCATCAATATCTGCCAGTCGCGGTGTCAGATCTTCAAAGACATGATTTTGGGGCAAAATGATCGTGGCCGTTTTCACACCTCCATGATCACTGTACGTCATTTCCAGACCACCGTATTCAGTGGTGTCACCCAACACACCATGGGCGTAACGCTGGGTTGGTTGCGTGAACTTAGCACTGGAGATTTCTCCAAGTGCAGGCGCGGCACAAAGGGTCAAAGACAGGCTGAGTGCCGCGAATCTCACTATATCTGCTTCTCTGGCAGTTGAACCACCAAACCGTCCAAATCATCTGTGACCTTAACTTGGCATGTCAAACGAGACAGATCACTTGGTTCCCAAGCGAAATCCAACATGTCCACTTCCATCGCGTCCTTGGCTGGCAATTTTTCTGCCCATGATGCATCCACATAAACATGGCACGTAGAGCAGGCACATGCCCCGCCGCAATCGGCCTCGATGCCTGGGATGTTGTTGTCGCGCGCGCCTTCCATGACGGTCAGACCGCTGGCAACTTCGACTTCGTGTTTTTTGCCGTTGTGTTCAATATAGGTAATCTTGGGCATTTGCCTGTATCTCCGATTTAATGATTTGCCGATGTAATCACAGTTTTTCGCGGCGACCAGCCCTTTTTGATGAAATCTACGTTATCGCTTGTCTTTTCTTCACCATGTTCTATCTTTGTTCTCATGCTTACACGCTCTGATTACGATAGCCATTGGCCGCGCCCACCTGCCGCCCTGCCGCACAACCGTTTGGATGAACCCGCACAAGGTGACATCGTCACGGTCGCAGGGTTGGTTTTGGTGCGCCAGCGCCCCGGCACAGCCAAGGGTGTTATTTTTTTAACCCTCGAAGATGAAACAGGTGTGTCCAACATAATCGTCTGGAAGAAAACATATGATATATATCGCCGCGCGGTTATTGCGGGGCGGCTGTTACGGGTCACGGGGCGCTTGCAACGCGATGGTCAAGTCGTGCATATTATTGCCCATAAAATAGAGGATATTTCACCTCTTCTTGATCGCTTACTTGATCCAAGTTTAGAAAATTAACCATAAATTTTAATAGGTTACGATTAACCATAGCTTAAACAATGCTTTGCTTTTATATCACATTTTATTCAAAAAAGGCTCAAACAATCTAGGGGTAGATTATGGGCATCGTCATCACAGCAACAACCGCAGGGTATCACCTTTTAACAGCAACAGGACAGCCATTCGCACCCAGCTTATATCTGCGCGATGCGCTGAACGGCGAAGGGCGCGTAAACCTGAACCTTGTCAGCGGCATTTGGTCCAGCCCACAGGCAGGAAATGCGGGATTGATGTTGGATTTAATCACAAACCAAACGTTTGATGCGGCGCAAAACGGAACACAAACCAGTGTGACTTTTACATCAGCAACGCTGTACCGATGGGAAAATGGCCAACGTGTTGCAATTGCGACCATCGATTTTGGGGACGGATTGACCGTGATGGCCTATGCGGATCAGATCAACGGCGGTGATGGTTGGCGCGTGGATGTTGCCGACGCGTTTGCTGAAATGGTCAAAATCCAAGGCATCACATTTGTTGGCGGGCACGATCACGATATATTCGAACCCGCCGATGAACCACTTTATTATATGACACCAACCACTGTATCACTTGGCGCTGGCGATGATATTGGGGTCGGAACCACTGGCGACGATTTCATACATGGTGGTGCAGGAGACGATATCATCACCGATGATTACGGCGTTAACTCACTGCGTGGCGGCAAAGGCGATGACACAATCACAGTTGGCGACAATTCCAGCGGCTCTATCCTGCGTGGCGGTGCGGGCGAGGATACACTCACCTCAGGCAAAGGATCAGACACCCTGAACGGCGGCAAAGGAAACGACATCATCTACGGCGGTGCTGGAAATGATCGCTTACGCGGCGGAACAGGTGATGATTTTCTAAGCGGAGGCTCTGGTGATGACAAATTGACAGGAGGCCTTGGCGCAGATGTGTTCGAATTTAAACACATCAGTGACGGCCATGACATCATCACAGATTTCCAAATCGGGATTGATCACATCTATCTGTCTGGCTCCTCTTGGAATTTTGATGATCTCACCCTAACCCAAGTCGGTCGAAAAACAGTCATCACGATCGAAGACACCGATTTTTCAATCACCTTGCGCCATACATCCGTGGACAACCTGACAGCCGATGATTTCATCTTTGCATAAAAAAAGGCCCCGCAAAACGCAGGGCCTTTCAAAAAGAGAAGGATTTACTTCAGTGATAGGCCAACAAATCGAGAACCTTCACCACGCGTAACCAATAACAAAACAGATTTACGTCCGGCCTCTTTGGCTGCACTGAATGCCTTGGTGATATCAGCCGGGGAAAATACAGCCTCTTGGCCCACCTCTACGATAACGTCACCTGAACGTACGCCCTTTTCAAAAGCGTCTTTGGTTTCATCAACAGCAACAACGGCAACGCCTTTGGCATCCTTGGACAAGCCAAGCTTCTCGCGAATTTCAGCCGTCAATGACATCAACTTCATGCCCATTTCTTCAGCTTCCTTTGGTTCCATTATTGTCGCAACTGCGGGAACAACCTCTGCATTTTCCGCTGATTCACGACGACCCAATGTAACCTTTAACGTCTGCGTTTTACCGTCGCGGTAAACAATAACCCGTACGGCCTTGCCCACTTCGGCGTTACCGACCGCCGCAACCAAACCACGGGTATCGTCCACTTCGACGCCATCAAACGACATGATCACATCACCCGCCAAGATACCTGCATCTTGACCAGGACCAGCAGGAACGCCGCTGACCATCGCACCAGCAACTTTTTCCAGACCCAACGCCTCGGCCATGTCTGCATCGATGTCTTGAATTTGAACACCCAACCATCCACGACGTGTTTCACCGAATTCTTGCAATTGTTTAACAACGCGATCCACCACTGCGGATGACATGGAAAAGCCCAAACCGATTGATCCACCATTTGGTGAAATAATTGCTGTGTTTACACCAATCACTTCGCCATTCATGTTAAACAGCGGTCCACCAGAGTTACCGCGGTTAATCGCAGCATCCGTTTGTAGGAAATCGTCATATGGGCCTGAACGCAATGTGCGGTTGCGCGCCGAAATAATGCCTGCGGAAACAGAAAATCCCTGCCCCAACGGGTTACCAATCGCCATAACCCAATCGCCAACGCGGGCAATATCACTGTCGCCAAAGCCAACGAACGGCAATGGCCCGTCCGCTTCAACTTTCAACAATGCGATATCCGTTTTTGGATCGCGCCCAACCAATTTTGCATCCAGCTCTTTGCCGTCAAAAAACTCGATGACAATTTCATCAGCCTTATCAATCACGTGGTTATTAGTTACAATGTACCCATCCGCAGAAATCACAAAACCTGATCCCAACGCACTACTTTTGCGTGGGCGGCGTTGACCACCTTGGCCGTTATCCATGAAATCACGGAACAATTCACCAAATGGGCTGCCCTCTGGAACTTGTGGCGCGCCTTGATCGGATACGCCAGTGACTGTTGTCGATGTAGTGATGTTCACAACAGACGGCGACAATGCCTCTGCCAGATCGGCAAAGCTCTCTGGTGCGCCGCGTGCGTGCCCTGCAACAGCCAGCGCCATCAAAAATGCTAGCGTCACAAATGCGCCAACCACCATGGCTTGCGCGCGTTCTTTTGAAATCGAATTCGTTACTGCGATAGCTTTCACGTATCATTCCTCCTTACGAAGATATTATTAATGGGCCACAAATGACCCCGCCTCCTTACAAACTGTGCTTTTTTCAGCACTTTGCAAGTAAGATTTAGCTTATATCTGTCAAATGACTGTGAACAAATGACAGGTTATTTTCACGGAAATGTTAGCGGCAAATCGCTTACACAGACTTAACAGCCCAAACAGTCGCAACGCCGATGGCCACAAACAACAGCCCCAACAAGCGGCGTTTATCATGGCTCATGCTTTCGAGAGCCTTCACCAAATCCTCGAAACGCGAAGGGGCCAGTACAAGTACCAGCCCCTCAAGCACGGCCACAAGGCCGAGTGCGAAAATCAATTCGCTCATTTTATGGTATCAGATTTCAGATAGTCGAAAAACTCACTGTCTGGTGAGATCACCATCGTTGAGTTATCACCTGTCAGTGCTTTTTCATACGCGCCAAGTGAGCGATAGAAAGCAAAGAATTCAGGATCACGACCAAACGCTTCGGCGAAAATCGCGTTACGTTTTGCGTCTGCTTCACCACGGATGATATCCGCGTTTTTCTGTGCTTCTGATGTTGTTTCCACAACCAAGCGATCCGCACCCGCACGAACACGTTGCGCTGCTTCGTTACCACGGGCAATTTCGTCCGCCGCTTCGCGTTCACGTTCTGCACGCATACGTGCAAACGTTTCCTTAAGGTTTTGGTTTGGAAGATCGGCACGTTTAATACGCACATCGATAATATCCACACCCATTGCAAGCGCCTTAATTCGTGATGCATCACGAATTAAATTCATCAAACCAACACGATCTGCAGACAATAATGCGTTAGATCGCACATCACCCAAGACTTCACGCAACTCTGAATTCAGAATTGTTTCCAAACGTCCACTTGCCGAACGGATACCACCGCTACCAACAGCTTTGCGGAACTGTTTGGCATTGGTAATGCGCCAGCGCGCGAATGCGTCCACTTCAAACCGACGGTTGTCACGCATGGTGACCTCCAATGGTTGGGTATCAAGCGGCAAAATACGATCATCGTATTTAACGATTTCATGCAGGAACGGGACTTTAAAGTACAAACCTGGGTCAGATACTTCGTCGACAACTTCACCAAACCATAATTTCAATGCAGTTTGACGTTCATCCACGATGTATGCGGATGACAATCCCAGAAAACCCAGAACAATAATAATTGGCAGTAATAAAGTAGAACGGCTCATTATTTTGTACCTCCAGTTTTCGTTAACTCATTCAACGGTAAATACGGCACAACACCTTGTCCGCCAGCTTCTCCGTCGATGATCACTTTGTTCACGTCTGAATAAACTTTTTCGATGGTTTCCAGATACAAACGCTTACGTGTCACTTCTGGTGCTTTTACATACTCTTCGTACACGGCAATGAAACGCGATGCTTCACCTTCGGCTTGGTTCACAGTTTGTGAACGGTAACCTTCAGCTTGTTCCAGTAGTTCTGCTGCTTGACCACGGGCCGCGGCAACTTTGGTATTGGAATAAGCATCCGCTTGTTTTTCCAACGTATCGCGTTTTTGCTCCGCCGCTTGAACTTCGCGAAATGAATCCGCCACTTCTTTGGGTGGATCGGCTTTGTCAAAGTTGACGCGGATAATATTCACACCAGCGTCATAACTGTCCAACGTTTCTTGGATCAACAATTGTAAATCTGCCGCAATCTCGCCCTTACCCGTTGTCAAAATCGGGGTCAGATCAGTCCGCGCAACGATTTCACGCATCACTGATTCAGATACCGCTCGGATTGTCGCTTGTGGCTCTGCCAAATTAAACAGGAATTTTTGCGGATCATTGATATTCCAAACAACTTGGAAATCAATATCCACGATATTCTCGTCGCCCGTCAGCATCAAACCTTGATCAGAACGACCACCTCGACCAACACCGATGTTCTCTGTGTTCTCACGTGTAACAGGCAAGATTTCCTTGGTCACAACAGGCCAAGGGGCAAAGTTTAGACCTTCGTCACCTGTTTTAAGGTATTTTCCGAATAACAATTCAACGGATTGTTCCGACGTATCAACGCGATAAAAGCTGCTGAATGTCCACAAGCCCAGCGCCGCAATCGCGATCAAACCAAGGCCGCCAAATCCGATGCCAGCACCGCCACCGCCGCCGCCTGATGGCTTGCGATTGTTATTGCCGCCTTTGCCGCCCATTAGAACGCGCAACTGCTCTTGGCCTTTGCGTACCAGTTCATCCAAATCGGGACCTTGGCCATTGCCGCCGCCACTTGGTGGACGTCCACCATTATTACCGCCGCCGTTGTTACCGCCGCCGTCATTATTGTCAGAGCCGCGGTTTCCGCCGCCTTGGCCCCAAGGGCCACCTGATCCATTACCAGCCATGTGTTCAAATTCCTCCTAAGAATTCGTGCGTATTCAATATTACCTGACAGTGATTGTCAAAATTTCAAGTTATCTAACGTGTTGGTGTACTCATTGTGACCAACTCTTCTGCCGCAGTGGGGTGTACAGCCATTGTTGCATCAAAATCTTCTTTCGTCGCGCCCATTTTTACCGCAACTCCCGCTAATTGGATCATTTCACCAGCGCCATGGCCCACGATATGGACCCCCAGCACCTTACGCGTTGCTTTGGAAACGATCATTTTCATCAGCATTCGCTCACTACGCCCTGCCAAAATTACCTTCATCGGGCGAAAAGCCGCAACAAAAACGTCAATTGCTTCGCTTTCACGCGCGGCCTCTTCGGACAGACCAACCGTTCCGATTTCTGGCTGAGTGAATACAGCCGTTGGGATCAATTCATGATCTGGGCTGGTTGGGTTATTATTATAGAC
>DKMK01000129.1 GCA_002469545.1 Rhodobacterales bacterium UBA7416
CCATATTTCATCTGACCCAGCACGCGCGCCAACATATCGCCGCCAACCGCATCAATACAACCAGCCCAGGTTTCAGCCTCTAGCGGACGTTTTATAGTTTCATTGATTTCCTCACGTGCCACAATCTGTGTCGCCCCTAAAGATTTCAAGTAATCTGCCGTTTCAGGACGACCAGTAACACCTGCCACTTCATAGCCAAGGTTCGACAGAATAGACGTAGCAACTGATCCAACACCGCCAGCCGCCCCTGTCACCAAAACGGGGCCATCTTCTGGCTTCATGCCATGTGCCTCTAATGCCATCACGGAAAACATTGCTGTTATCCCTGCTGTACCAACCGACATTGCTTGTTTTGTTGAAATTCCATCTGGCAAAGGCACCAACCAATCAGCGTTCACACGCGTCTTTTGCGAATAACCACCCCAATGTGCTTCGCCATAACGCCAGCCAGTCAAGACCACACGATCCCCAGCCTTGTAACGAGGGTCATCTGATTTTTCGACGACGCCCGCCATATCAATTCCGGGAATATGCGGATAATTACGTACCAAACCGCCACCAGGACCAATGCACAAACCATCTTTGTAGTTCACAGTAGAATAATCAACAGCCACCGTAACATTGCCATCGGGTAACTGACTTTCTTCAATTTGTTGAACGCTCGCGCTTGTTTTACCTTCGTCGTTTTTTTCGACAATCAGTGCATTAAAAGTCATTTTATATCCTGTCAGTTTAGGTGTTTTTCGGAATCGATCTTTGTGTTATTAATGTCAGACATTTAAATGTCTGACAAATGAAAAGTGATTACCCATGCTCTACGCACTCGATCAAAACGGGGATTTATCTGTTCAAATCGCCAAAAAACTCCGCAATGCCATTATCGAGGGCACGTTATTGGTTGATGAACGCCTGCCGTCGGAGAAAGAGCTATGTGACAGGTTTTCCGTGTCTCGTCCCACCGTGCGAGAAGCGTTAAAACGACTAGCAGCGCAGAACTTGATCCGTACACAACGTGGCGCTTCTGGCGGAGCCTTTGTTAATCGTATCAGCTATAACGATGCTTATCCTCGGCATATAACGACGTCTACTTTGCTGTTGTCGATGAATGACATAACCTTTGAAACCGCATGCGAGGCACGCTTTGCAATTGAGCAAGCATGTATTCCATTGGCCGCAAAGCGCCGCGAACCTGATCACCTCGCGGAAATGCGCGCCGAAATCCACCGCCAAGGCCAAGAAGGGCTAAGCGATGTTGGGTTTTGCGATTCAGACGTTAGCTTTCACAAAGCAATGGTTCATGCAGCTGGAAATCCTGTTTTGCGCTTTCAAATCGCCAGTGCAATTGAAGCAATGCAACCATTGATGAACATGATTACATTCACACAGCGCAATCGTGCGATGATCATTGGGATACATACCACAATTGCTGATGCCATCGAAAACCACGATCCTATTGTGGCTTCAAGTGGCCTAACTGAATTGGCCGACTATACAATTTCCTTAGGTAAACAAATGCGAACAATACAAAAAACGGCGAAAGAAACTTAGACTTTGGACAATGCAAAACTTGATTGATACCCGCTATTGTATCCCCTATACCCCGCACAGATGCACCCGTAGCTCAGCTGGATAGAGCGCTGCCCTCCGAAGGCAGAGGTCTCGCGTTCGAATCGCGACGGGTGCACCATTTGAACTAAATTACCTACATTTTCAAACACGCGTCTTCCCCTTCACAAACTGAAGTTAAATAATAGATGCCATCGAATGTTGTTAAAGATCAAAGACACCATTCATTTTCAGTTTACGATACTTGTGACAACCTATTGAAACGATTGGACGGACGAAAACTTGCCATGAGGTCGAAATACGCACTCAACAACGAACTGAACGTAAAAGAGATTTTGGACAATTGGCCCGAAACTCTTTCTGTGTTTTTAAAGCATGGATTGCTCTGTGTTGGATGTTCAGTTGCACCATTTCATACGATCACAGAGGCTTGCATTGAACATAAATTAGACGAAGCTGTCATACGTAGCGCACTGTTTAACGCGGTCCGTTCGGCATCATCCAGTAGCACCACTGAGTAATACAAGTTGATGAGGTTCCGTCACAGTAACTTTGCTGCGTTTGCTTGCGACAATGCCAGATTTTTCCCACGCGCTTAACAATCGACTGACCGTATGCAAGGTCGTTCCAGTCATATCCGAAATATTTTGACGGGTTATAGGAAAATCGATTTCAATACCGTCCGGTACTTTTCTTCCAGCCTGATTGATAAGGCGTAACAAAACGCACGCGACACGTTGTTCGACCTGTTGGGTTGCCATCTCTACAATGCGCTTGTTCATTTCATCCAACCGCTCGCCTACCACTTTGTATGTCTCCGTCGCAAAGCCGTCGTATGTGGCAACAAACCTGTCCCACATCACATTTGGCCAATACAATGCCAAACACTCATCGGCGGCAACAGATGTTGCTGGATAAGTTGCCTTTCCCAAGCCGGCAGCGATGCCAAACAATTGGCCGCTGGCAATGTGAAGTGCAATGACTTGTTCACCGTCTGGGGTCATCTTCACAACACGAATATGCCCATCCAACAGTAAAAAAAACTTTTCTGCCGTATCGCCCTGGTCAAAAAACGCATCACCCGCGTTTATGCGAACAGGGGTTGCAGCATCCAATATCTGTCTGATCTGGGATCTGTCCAATTTTCGAAATGGCGGTAGGTTAGTTAGTAAACTTTCGTCAAGTTTTTTCAAAATACACCGTCCCAGTTTGCTCCACCGCAACAAGCGATGCGCATTCCTAACATAGATTGGCCTCAAGACAAACGAGTCCATCAATCGACGAAAGGAAATTTCGATGTTTGGAAAAATAATTGCCTCTGGTGCTGTGCTTATGCTGTTTGCAGGTATGGCTGGTGCTGAAACGATAGAAGTAAAGATGTTAAACAAGGGGGAAGCAGGAACGATGGTTTTTGAGCCCGCCTTTATTGCCGCTATGCCCGGTGACACAATAACATTTTTGGCCACTGACAAAGGTCACAATGCCGAAACCATCAAAGGCATGTTACCTGAAGGCGCAGAAAAGTTCAAAAGTGCATTGGGCAAAGAGTTTTCTATTACGCTGAACGAAGAAGGTATATACGGCATTAAATGTTCGCCACACTATGCCTTGGGAATGGTTGCATTAATCCAAGTTGGCGAAGCTACAAACCTTGAAGATGCTGCAGCTGTGAAACAAAAAGGCAAAGCTAAAAAACGTTTTCCTGGTTTGTTTGATCAGGTGAATTAGTAGCCCAAGCTATGCGTTTATTAAGGGGTGGCACATAACATGTCGCCCCTTTGTATGAGATACTATAATTCACGCACCAATCGTATTCCCAAATTGTCCGGTGGAATTCCAACGGCACATCCCCCGCTTTTTGCATCACGTACAAAGTCGATAATATAAGCACGGTGTTTACCCTGCGCGATACGCACGCCACAGTAATCGTTGCGGTTTAGGACATGCTGTCCATCCATCGAAACTTGTCCGTTTGTTTGACAGCCAGTTGTCCATTCCCAAACATTCCCGTTGATGTCTGCTACACCCAAATCGTTTTCCCCAAAGTTGCCAAGTGGGCGCAATTCAGGATCAGAATTCCCGCGCTTAGCGGCCTCTTCTGAATACCGTTTAATCCATAGCTTTGAGGGATCTGCACTGTTGGAAATGTCACCCAGAATGTTTTCGTGAAAACGATCACCCGCCGCACGCACCCATTCTGCATCGGTTGGCAAGCGCCATGTTTGCCCAGTCTTCTTTGACAGCCACGCTGCATAAACTTGGGCGTCGATAAAACTGACATTCACCTGCGCAAATGTTTTGTCTTTCGTGCTGTCACTTGGGTAACAAGCCCTATCAAATACACAAAGATCGTAATCGGCCTGACTGACATGATATTTCATTATATCATATGGTTGGTTCGCAAGACGACGCTCAATAGGCGCGTCAACCAAACGTGTTTCAATTCGAAAGTCCCCGGCTGGACGATATTCAAATTGGCCTGCATCGATCCGTATTGCTTCGGGGATTTCGACATCTACCCCTTGGGTTTTCAGGAATGCAAATGACGTCAATATAACCGCAGACACCGCGATGGATAATGTAAATATGAATCCGTTTTTCATGTCGATTACTCCAATTATAGAAAAGGGTGATCGTTCGCGCGACCACCCCAATCCAAACAACTTACCAAGAAGGGATTTATTTATGGCAGAGCCGTTTTTCCTTCGTATGCTGCATCGTATTCTGTGGGGGCTTCGACTTGTTCCATCAAGTCATTGTTCCACTCACCACCGACCACAACGTGTGCCGTTGCACCAAGGTTTACGGCCTCGATCAGGTTGTGATTTACATATGCATACACACCAGGTTGTAAGAACCGATACAACGCTGCGCCTGCAGATCCACCGCGTATAAACCACGTTTCTAGATCGCGATCAGGCGTGTTGTTAAACTTACCCGCTTCCCAAACCAGATCACCGTGTCCACCAATTAGGTGTGGGCGGCTGTCACGGTTTGCTTGGCTGTGAATGAACAAAACATTCTCGCCTTGTTCCGCAATCAATGCGTTTTCACCGGTCAATGCACCGACTTTGCCATTAAAAGTGACATGTGTTGGGATCAACCCATTCATTACCTCTAATGTGTCTGGGTAACTGTCACCGGCGTCCTCATAGCGTTTATAATTTCCATCCTCATCTTTGGGAATGTAGAAATCATTTTCGCCAATATAGTAGGCACGGTCATAGCTTACCGATTTACCCATGTGATCCTTTAGACCATCACGCGGTAACACCATAATGGCGCCCGACATGCCAGACACAACGTGCCATGGGATCATTGGTCCACCTGGGGCGCAGTGATAAACGAATGTACCTGGTCGCGTAGCTTTGAACCGCAGAACAACTTTTTCACCTGGGTTTACAAGCGTCAAGGAGCCGCCCCCCAAAGCGCCAGTCGCCGCGTGGAAATCAATATTGTGCTGCATCAAGTTTTCGGGTGGGTTGTACAATGTCAGTTCGACATAATCGCCTTCGTGCACCACCATCATCGGGCCAGGCATTGATCCGTTAAACGTCATCGCCTGCAGATATGCACCATCCGCAACTTGGACTTCTTTTTCGATGATTTTCATTTCAAACTTAACCAAAGATGGGCCAGACGTTGCAACCTGTTCATGCGCATGCACGAATGGTGGTGCAACCAACTTATGTTTGCGCACTGGTAGTGAAGACAGATCAACTGGCTTGGCCGCTGATGTATCCATCACTTCTTCTGCCACTGCTTCCGTGACAACAAATTGGGCTGTTGCGATCGCTGCACCAGCCATTAAAGCCGCTCTACGTGTAATCATTTCTTGCTCCTTCGCGTTTTCGATTATCTCGAAAGAGTAATTAACTTAGTTAGACATTTGCCTCATTGTGCTGGCACAAGGTTCTTTTCGATAGAAAGAACGAAAGATCAGGAACACACATTTCCACATGTCAGGGACTGCATTCTAACCACCAGAGGTAATGCAACACTGGTCGATTTTAGAATGCTTAATGTAATTATATATTGATAAGGATTCATTTCATGGGCCAGATGCAAAAACCTTGCAAAGGGCGATTTTTCTGCGCAATTTGCCTTAAACTGAATCTCGAAAACCAAGCTCTAACCAAACAGGAAAATTCGTTCGATGGGCACACAAAAATTGATCGGCACTCCCTTAAAATCAAGCTATGATGTTGTTATAGTTGGTGGCGCTATGTTGGGCTCATCAACCGCATGGTTTTTGTCAAGCAACCCAGATTTCAATGGGTCAATTTTGGTGGTCGAAAAGGACGCCACTTATGAATTTTCATCCACTGCACATACAAACAGCTGCATGCGCCAACAATTTAGCGCAGAAATAAATATCCAAGTTTCTCAATTTGCCGCTGATTTTGTCAAAAATTTTCGCGATTATATGGGCGGTGATGAACGCATCCCAGATGTACCATTGCAAAGCTTTGGCTACATGTATTTGGCCGACAACCAAGCCTTCGCAGATACCTTGATCGAGGTTCAAGCTTTACAAGCGTCACTTGGCGCTGGCACTAAATTCATGACCGCTGATGAAATAAAACGCGATTATCCGTTTTATATGCTGGATGACATTATCGGCGGAAATCACAACTTAATCGATGAAGGTTATTTTGACGGAAATACTTTGTTTGATTGGTGGAAGCGTTCCGCGCGCGAATTTGGTGCTGAATACGTAACCAACGAAGTGGTATCAATGCAAAAGAATACCACTGGCTCACAGGTACAAACCATTACTTTGAAATCTGGTGAAATCATTTCCTGTGGGACCGTTGTGAATGCATCCGGTCCACGTGCGGTTTTAACAGCACGCATGGCAGGAATCGAATTGCCGATTGAACCACGAAAGCGATACACTTTCATATTCGATGCAGAGCAACCTCTTGATCGTGATTTACCGTTAACGATTGACCCATCGGGTGTACACATGCGGACCGAAGGCTCGTATTATCTGGCTGGCTGTCCACCAGATATTGACCCCGCAGTGAACTATGATGACTTTGTCCAAGACCACGCCATCTGGGAAGAAAAAGTCTGGCCAACTATCGCAAACCGTATTCCTCAATTTGAGGCGATAAAATTGATCAACTCATGGGTTGGGCACTATGCTTATAACACAGTGGATCAGAACGCCATTTTAGGGGCCCACACCCAAGTAGAGAATTTCATTTTCGTAAACGGGTTTTCAGGTCACGGCTTTCAACAATCCCCAGCTATGGGCAGAGGTGTTTCGGAATTAATTACTTATGGAGAATACAGAACACTCGATTTGTCTCCATTTAGCTATACTCGCATTGAAAATAACGAGCCTTTCGCTGAAAAGGCTGTAATCTAACATCGAACTCCCAATCAATAGGCTGAAAACATGAAAAAAATAGTTCTCACTGGCGCTGCCGGACGACTTGGTTCTTACTTACGCGAACCGCTTTCCAAAATGGCAGACGAATTGGTCTCGACCGACTTGGTCACTGAAATGGGCAAACGACTGCCAAATGAAACTTACGTCAGCGCTGACCTGTCAGACCTTCCTGCAATGGTTGAATTGCTCAAAGGTGCTGACATGGTTGTCCACTTCGGTGCAATTGGCGACGAAGCTCCATTTGATGCAATCCTACAGGCCAATATTGTCGGCGCATACAATATTTGGGAAGCGGCATATCAAAATAGTGTTCGCCGTGTAGTTTACGCCAGCTCAATCCACGCTGTCGGTATGCACAAGAAAACCGATTTCATTGGTACCGATGCCCCACATCGCCCAGATACATATTATGGTTTAGCCAAATGTTTCGCCGAAGATTTGGCATCTCTTTACTGGGATAAACGCGGGGTCGAATCCGTATGTATGCGCATTCTTTCCGCAGCAAATGTTTCAAACCCTCGCGCCGTAGGTTCGTGGTTATCATATGATGATTTAATCCAATTGGTTGAAAAATCCATCACAACACCAGTCACCGGATTTTCTGTCATATACGGCGTATCCAATAATGATCGCGCACCAGTGGACAACGCGTTGGCAAGCCATTTGGGCTATAGGCCAAAGGATAATGCAGAACAATTTTCTGCAAAAATATATGCTTCAGAGCCAGCATTGGACCCACAGGACCCTGGCGCAATGTGCCAAGGTGGGCCATTCGCATCAGTTGAATTGGGCAATAGCGGTGTGGCGACGATGAAGATAGAAAACGACAAAAAAGAGTTGTAACAACCATATTACACGGGTTTTCGAAGGGTAACTTTTGAAAACCCGAAACTGCATAGTACCCCTATACCCCTTGACCAAATTACGCCAGTATCTCGGCAGATCATACCAAGGGATAAAACATGGCACGCGAATACCTTAAAAAAGCACAAATGACCGCACAAACCAACGCAGATTCCACACAAGATATTGTGCGTGGTATTTTGGCGGACATCGAACAAGGTCGCGAAGAAAAAGCCTTGGAAATATCTTCTCGCTTTGACAACTACACTGGTAACGCCATTCTTACCCGCGCCGAAATTGAAGCAGCCAAAGAAAAGGTTCCGCAAAAACTACGCGATGACATGAATTTTGCACACGACAACATCAAGCGTTTCGCCGAAGCTCAAAAGGGCACCATGTCCAACATGGAAATCGAAATTCAACCGGGCCTTATCACAGGTCAGAAAACCATTCCTGTAAATGCCGCTGGTTGCTATGTGCCGGGCGGACGTTATGCCCATATCGCATCGGCGATGATGACCGTCACAACTGCCAAGGTAGCGGGTGTTGATCATATCACCGCGTGTTCCCCACCAAACGGTGAAGAAGGCATCCACCCTGCAATCATTTACGCCGCCGACCTTTGTGGGGCTGATAAAATTCTTTCCTTGGGTGGCGTTCAGGGCGTAGCATCCATGACCTATGGTCTGTTTGATTTGCCAGCGGCTGACATCATTGTCGGCCCCGGTAACCAATTCGTCGCAGAAGCAAAGCGTCAATTATTTGGTCGCGTTGGCATCGATATGATTGCTGGCCCAACAGATAGCTTGATCCTGGCCGACGCTGATGCGGATCCTGAAATCGTCGCCTGTGATTTGGCAGGGCAAGCAGAACATGGCTATAACTCTCCCGTATGGCTGGTAACGGACAATCGTGAATTGGCCGAGACCGTGATCGCATTAATGCCTAAATACATCGACAGCTTGCCCGAATTGAACCGCGAGAATGCCATGGCCGCATGGCGCGATTATGCCGAAGTAATTTTGTGTGACGACCGTGAAGAGATGGCCGCAACATCAGATGATTACGCACCTGAACACCTTACGGTACAGGCCGCCGATTTGGATTGGTGGTTAGATCGTTTAACTAACTACGGGTCATTATTCTTAGGCGAAGAAACAACCGTGGCATATGGCGACAAATCGACCGGCACGAACCACGTCCTTCCAACATCAAGGTCGGCGCGCTACACGGGTGGACTGTCTGTACATAAATATATGAAAGTCGTTACATATCAACGTGCAACACGTGAAGGTGCGAAACGCGTTGCCATTGCAACCGCACGTATCTCACGCCTTGAAGGCATGGAAGGTCACGCACGTACTGCGGATATTCGCCTGGCAAAATACTACCCTGAAGAACAGTTTGACCTAACAGCGGAAGGTTAAACAAATGTTCGACGTGAACGGTAAAACAGTTGCGATCACAGGTGCCTCGTCGGGCATTGGTCGTGCTATGGCCAGCCACTTGGCAGGCAATGGCGCAAATGTTGTCGCCGTTGCACGTCGCGAAGATGCATTGCGTGATTGGGCAGAAACCACTGACGGAAACACAGCATTTGTAGCCGCCGATTTAGGTGATATCGCGTCCTTGACAGATGTCGTATCAGATATCAGCAGCGCCTTTGGTGACGTCGATATTTTAATCAATGCTGCTGGTTTAAATCCACGACAAAATGCGGATGACATAACACCAAAAGTTTGGGCACAAACCCAAGATATCAATTTGAATGCGCCGTTCTTTCTGGCTCAGGCAATGGTGCCAGCAATGCGCGAACAATCTTGGGGCCGTATCATAAACTTTGCATCTCTTCAGTCTGTGCGCGCGTTTGAAAACGGTATCGCATATGGAGCAGCCAAGGGCGGTGTGGTTCAGATGACCCGCGCAATGGCGCAAGCATGGTCACGCGACGGCATAACAGCAAACGCAATTGCGCCTGGATTTTTTCCCACGGAATTAACCGCACCAGTTTTCGCGGATCCCGTATTGGCACAAAAAAATGCGGATCAAACCTGCGTTGGGCGTAACGGCACAATGGATGACTTGGCGGGTCCGGTGCAATTCTTATGCTCGGACGCCAGTGCATACATCACAGGGCAAACCTTATTCGTAGACGGAGGCTTCACAGCAAAATGAAGGCACTCGTTTACACTGATGTGAAAGAACTAACGTTTCAGGACATGCCTGATCCAATCTTAAGAGACGGTGAAAATCTGGTTGCGATCCGATCCGTTGGCATTTGCGGATCTGACATGCACGCATATCTCGGTCACGACGAACGTCGCCCTGCCCCACTGATTTTGGGACACGAAGCAGCGGGCGACGTTATTGACGGCCCAATGAAGGGTGCGCGTGTAACAATAAACCCACTGGTGACATGCCAAACTTGCGAAGAATGCAAATCTGGTCGCGAAAACCTGTGTGGAAAACGTCAAATTATTTCGATGCAGCCACGCGAAGGTGCATTTGCACAATTGGTGGCTGTACCGACACAAAACTTGGTCAAAGTTCCAGACGATGTGTCCTTCGATCATGCAGCATTGGCAGAACCATTGGCCGTATGTTGGCACGCCATTCGTTTAGGACACCAAGCGTTGGACGTAAATTTAGCGACTGCAAATACGTTGGTTATTGGCGGTGGTGCGATTGGCCTTGGGTCTGCTCTATCACTCACGGCAAAGGGCGCAAAAAAAGTTAAAATCGCCGAACCAAACCCGATGCGTGCAGAATATTTACGCGAAAATACCGATTACCAGGTTTATGACCCATTCAAACAAGGTCACGGTGATCTGTCACAATATGATATGGTCGTAGATGCCGTTGGCTTTGCGACCAGTCGCAAGGACGCGTGCGCTTTGGCTAAGCCGGGTGGTGTGATCATTCACATCGGCCTAGGCGACAGCAGTGACGGGCTTGATATCCGTCGGCTGACGCTACAAGAAATCCGCTTTATTGGTACTTATACTTATACGGCGCAAGATTTCATTGATACGGCACAGGCAATTTATGATGGCCGCTTTGGTACACTCGAATGGGTGCAAAAACGGCCCCTATCAGATGGCGCGAATGCGTTTGCGGAAATTCTGAACGGCTCAATTGCAACGCCAAAAATCATTTTACACCCCTAATCAAATAGGCTGTGTTTTAATTTATCCGCTCCAATAAACAAAACATCCCGCCTTGCTTCTAGCAACTCGACGGACAGACGTTGTGATGGTCCATGAAACGCCAGCGCCGCAACAAATCGCTTGTTACTATCCGTAACAGGTACGGCAATCGCGCGCATACCATCCATGAACTCTTCATCATCAATCGCATAACCTTGCTTTGCCACTCTATCCAACTCTTCCAGCAGTGTGGCTTCGTCTGTGAATGTATTTTGGGTCAACTCCTTAAGCTCTAATCCAGCCACAAATTTTCGTCGCGCAGAGCGAGATAAACTGGCCATAAAACATTTACCGCTGGCAGTGCTGTGAAAGGGAACATTCGTCCCAACTGGCAATTGAATTCGAAACGGCCAGTTTGTGTCAATACGATCCAAATAGTGCATGCCAGTTTCTTCGGGCACAACATAGTTCACCGCCTCTTCCACGACATCGGCCACATCTTGTAATATCTGGTGTCGGGTAATGTGATAGCGCGATGCATGCAACAGGCCTGCCCCAATCAAACGCAAGCGCCGGCCGGGACGAAACCGTTTTCCTCCACTTTCGCGCACTAAAAAACCCTCTTTTTCCAAAGTGGCGACCAATCGATGTACGGTTTGCTTTGGCAATTCAATTTCCGCATTGATTTCGGTCGCAGTCAGCGCGCGATCAGCGCGCCCAACGACTTCTAAGATCAAAAGCGTCCTTAAATTGGTCGGTATACGACTCTCGTCCGATTTTTCCACAGCATTATCCAAACTTCTTGTTGCACGAATCAGTTTTTACCACTTTACTCGAATTGAGAATAAAAACGAGACTAAAAGTCTCATTTTTTGAATAAACGGGGAAAATTGTTGGAATTTGACTATATCATCGTTGGTGCCGGCTCTGCTGGTTGCGCTGCTGCAAGTCGTTTGTCAGAAAACGGCCGGTTTACTGTGGCCTTGCTAGAAGCAGGCGGCAAAGACTGGAATCCATGGATACATATCCCTGTTGGCTATTTTAAAACGATGGGTAATCCCAAGACAGATTGGTGCTACCGCGCTCAACCAGATGCAGGTTTGAATGGACGTTCCATTCCTTGGCCACGCGGACGTGTTTTGGGCGGTTCAAGCTCTATCAACGGTTTGTTGTATGTCCGAGGCCAAGCACAAGATTACGATCACTGGCGTCAACTGGGGAATGCGGGCTGGGGCTGGGATGATATTTTACCGCTGTTCAAAAAATCGGAAACATGGACTGGTGATCATATAAATGACGAACGTGGAACTGATGGCCCATTAAAAGTATCACCAACACGTTTGTCGCGTGAAATTGTCGATAAATGGGTCGATACTGCCGAAACGGCAGGCTACAAACGTAATCCCGATTACAACGGCACAGACCAAGAAGGTGTCGGATATTTCCAACTTACCTCTTATAAAGGTCAGCGTTGTTCATCTGCCAAAGCTTATTTAAAGCCTGCACGGGGCCGTAACAATCTAACGATCTTCACCCATATGCAGGTTGAAAAATTAGAGATTTCTGAAGGCTGTGCAACAGGCGTTAATGCAGTTCAACGTGGTAAACCTTTGAACCTAAAAGCACGTCGTGAAATAATTTTATCAGCCGGCGCCATAGGCTCCCCCCAAATCCTTATGTTGTCGGGCATTGGTGATCCTAAGGAACTTGGCAAACATGGGATAGAGGTCAAGAAAGCATTACCTGGTGTAGGTAAAAACCTTCAAGATCACTTACAAGCGCGCCCAATTTTCAAGACAAATCTCTCCACGATCAATGTCGAAACCAACAACTACTTCAAACAAGGCATGATCGCATTGCAATACGCCGTGTCACGCACAGGCCCGATGACAATGGCCGCCAGCCTTGGAACCGCATTTCTTAAAACAGACGCGCGTTTGGAAACCCCCGACATACAGTTTCACATCCAACCGTTTAGCGCTGACAACGCTGTTGAAGGTGCGCATAAGTTTTCAGCGTTCACCGCCTCGGTACTACAAATGCGCCCAGAAAGTGCAGGCCATTTGGAATTAACTTCTGCGGATTACCGCGACCATCCTGAAATTCACCCAAACTATCTATCAACTGAACTTGACCAACAAACAATCGTCAAGGGTATCCAAATTGCACGTAAAATTGCGCAATTTGAACCCTTAGCAATGCATATCACCGAAGAATATCAACCCGGGAAAGAAGTACCCATGGATGATTATGATGCGACACTGAATTGGGCACGAGATACCGCGGTAACAATATATCACCCCACAGGCACATGCAAAATGGGGTCTGATAAAATGGCAGTTGTTGATGAACGTCTGCGTGTGCACGGGATCAAAGGTCTGCGTGTGGCTGATTGCTCAATCATGCCGACCATCGTTTCAGGGAACACAAACGCACCCGCCATAATGATTGGCGAAAAACTTGCTCAAATGACACAACAGGATGTTCTATAAATGTTAGACTTATTTCTTGGCTACAGCCAAATCATTATCGCAGACCTGATCCTTTCGGGGGACAACGCACTGGTCATCGGCATGGCTGCCGCAGGTCTGGCACCCGAACTTCGTAAGAAAGCAATTTTCTACGGCATGATTATCGCAGCAGTCTTGCGTATCGTCTTCGCTGTCATTGCCACCTCCTTGCTAGACGTCAAAGGCTTGTTATTTGTCGGTGCTTTGTTGTTATTCTGGGTTTGTTGGACACTGTACAAAGAAATCCGCGATCACGAGTACGAGCACGGTGAACACGCATTAGAAGATGCTGACGATCCAACCAAAGGATATACAGGCGCACCACGCAAAACGATGTTCGCCGCACTTTTGTCCATTACCATTGCAGACATTACCATGTCTTTGGACAACGTATTGGCCGTGGCCGGCATTGCCGACGGTAACACGCAAATGTTGGTATTTGGTCTTGGCCTCGCGATTGTGCTGATGGCCTTTGCCGCAACATTAATTATGAAAATCCTAGCCAAATATCCGTGGATCTCTTGGTTGGGCTTGATCGTATTGCTCTATGTCGCAGGTGAAATGATGTACCGCGGTATTTTCGATATTTCTACCGGCATTGGACCAATGCTTGGTTTGGTTGAGGGCATCGATTTGTCCAAAAACCACTAACGATGGCCAACAGCATGTGTGTGCGGTTGGCTTAAACACCCCCCTTCTAAGTCTTCGATTTGGGGGGAACAAGTAAAGAAGACAACACGTTAAGGGAGGAATTAAACATTATGTTTAACCTTAAAAAAGCGACTAAGACCGCAGCGTTTGCCGCTGCTGGTTTATCAATCGCGGCAACGGCGGCATTCGCGGAAACAACGATCCGTGTACAATCCGTAATTTCCGCAAAAGCAGACGAAGTTGTAATGTTGAAAGACTTTGCTGCTGACGTTCTGGCATTGACAGACGGCGAAGTAAAAATCGAAGTTCTAGCAGCAGGTTCTGTTGTTGGCGTGAAAGAAACATTGGACGCAGTTGACTCAGGTCTTGTTGAAGGTGGTTTCGCATGGACTCACTACTGGTCAGGTAAACACCCAGCAGCAATGTTGTTTGGTTCTCCTGTTGCTGGTGCTGGTGTCGGCATCGACAACATCGCATTCTTGTCATGGTTCCAATTCGGTGGTGGTAAAGAATTGTACGACCAACTTTGGGATGAAATGGGCATGAACGTTAAAGGCTTCATGCTTCAGCCAGTTGGCCCAGAAGCATTGGGTTGGTTCAAAGAGCCGATTGAATCTATGGATGACTTCCGCAAATATCGCTTCCGTACGCCTCCAGGTATCCCTGGTCAAACGTACAAAGATATTGGTGTAGCATCAGTCGCTATGGGCGGTGGTGACATCTTGCCAGCTTTGGAAAAAGGCACAATCGACGCAGCTGAATGGTGCTGCCCGAAGCCTGACAGTGTGTTTGGTTTCCAGAAGGTTCTGAAGCACTACTACCTTCAAGGTCTTCACCAAGTTGTAGTGAACGCAGACTTGTACCTAAACAAAGACGTGTACAATGCTTTGACACCACTTCAACAAAAAGCAATCGAAGTTGCTGCAAACGCTTCTTTGTCTAAATCAATGTCTTACCGCATCTACGAAAACGGTAAAGCGTTGAAAGATTTGACAGAGAACCACGGTGTTATCTTGCATGACACACCTGCAGATTACTTCCCTGCTTATATGAACGCTGCGAAAAAAGCTTTGGAAACAAACGCTGCAAACAACGCGTTCTTTGCAGAAGTATGGCAGTCACAAAAAGATTTCGCAAAAATCGCGGTTCCTTTCTGGGCTGGGTCACAAGCATCAAACGCAGCATTGGGTAAAGCATTCGCTGACCAAGTTGCCGCTGGTACTGTAGAATAAGATATGATTGCGGGGCTTTGGCCCCGCAATTTCTTTATTGGTAAACACCGTCACGATTGGGCGGTTTTTTCCAATACAGAACAAGAATTCCGAAATGGAATAAGAGGGAGAGAAAAATGGCCGATGAAGTAATTCCAGGCGAATTGGAAATTGCAGACGAGCTGATTGCCGAACGCCGCGCCGAAGAACCGGGTGAAACCCCCGAGGATATGACCCCATGGCAAAAGCCAATCGTTGCAAAAATTGATGTACTGAACAACTGGTTTGGTAAAATCATCTGTTTGATGCTGGTTCCCCTTATCTTCGCAATGGTGTTCGAAGTTGTTTCGCGCAAGGCATTCGCGATTCTGGTCGAAAACGACATGGGCGACTTGGCCCGCCAATTGGGCCTTGGCCCAACTCTTTGGGCCTACGACATCTCGCGTATGACGGGTGGTGTCATGTTCATGGGCGCGGCAGGTTACGGCCTGATGCGCGGCGTTCATATTCGCGCCGATTTCTTGTACCGCAATTGGTCGGACAAGACGCAAGCAACTGTTGATGCCACACTGTATCTGGCATTTTACTTCCCAGCGATGTTGTTCTTCTTCTGGTCGTCGTGGCAGTATGGTCTAAAGGCTTTTGGCCAAGATATCTTTAATTTCCACGGTTGGGAACGCGCATCGGATTCCACATGGGCACCGGTTATGGCCCCTGCCCGTATGTTCATGCCTCTCGGTGCATTTTTGTTATTTTTGCAAGGCTTCCCCGAATTGTTCCGCGCGTTCCATCAAATGGGCAAAGAACGCGAAAACAAGTTCGTAAAATTCCTTCCGTTCTACGTCATCGGTTTAGCATTGGTATTCGTAAGTGTTTTCTATCCAGATGCATTACCACTGGGCGACTGGCTTGGT
>DKMK01000026.1 GCA_002469545.1 Rhodobacterales bacterium UBA7416
ACGCTTGTTGTCCTGTATCTAATTCTTAGCCGCATTGCATTGCCGCGCATTGCAACTGTTTTGGCCGAACGTCAGGGCGCGATACAACGCGATCTGGACAAAGCCGAAGAGATGAAACGCGCAAGTGTGGACGCTGAAAATGCTTATAACAAAGCATTGGCAGACGCCCGCCAACAGGCAAACGAAATCGTGGCCGAAACGAAAGCAGACATCCAGAAAGATCTGGATAAAGCAATCGCGAAAGCAGACGCAGAAATTGCAGCGAAAGCTGCGGAATCTGAAACGGCAATTGCCGCCATTCGTGACAGCGCAACCAAATCTGTTAAAGATGTTGCAAACAGCACGGCCGCAGAAATCGTGAAAGCGGTTATGCCTGGTGCTGGTGATGCGAAAACAATCAAAGCAGCAGTTGCTGCGATCATGAAAGGGTAATCAAATGCGCGTTATTTTAACATCATTATTTGCCCTATCAGCAAGCCCGGTTTTAGCTGCTTCTGGCCCGTTTATTTCAATGAACAACACTAACTTTGTTGTTCTGCTGGCGTTCTTATTGTTCATCGCAGTTCTGGTTTACCTAAAGGTACCTGGAAAAGTTGGTGGCATGTTGGACGAACGTGCCGTTGGTATTCAAAGCGAATTGGACGAAGCTCGTTCATTACGTGAAGAAGCCCAAAGCATTTTGGCTGAATACGAACGTAAGCAAAAAGAAGTCCAAGGCCAAGCGGATCAAATCGTTGCCAATGCCAAAGAAGAGGCAAAAGCAGCGGCCGTTATCGCCAAAGACGAGCTGAAAGCATCGATCAAACGTCGCCTAGCGGCAGCGCAAGATCAAATCGCATCCGCGCAAGCGGCCGCAGTGAAAGAAGTGAAAGATACAGCCGTATCTGTTGCGATTTCAGCGGCACAGGACGTGATTGCCAGCGGCATGAAAGCGAAAGAAGCGGGCGATCTGATCGACGCTGCAATCGCCGACGTTGGTGAAAAGCTGCACTAAGCAATCTGCTGAGTAAGAAATTTTAAAACCCCGTTGGCGCTGCCTGCGGGGTTTTATTTTGCCTGAAATGCAGCTTGGATCAACTTCCGTTTTAATACATCATCCTAATTATTATTTACCCGCAAGTATTGAGGGATATTGGATCGCATGGAAATTGATCAAACGTTGGTGGATGAGTTTGAAGAAAAAGGCCGCGTTTGGGTGCGGAACGCTATTTCAGAGGCTGATATTGCGGAATTTGAAGATAGTATTTTGGAATCTTCAGGTGCGGGGCAAAGGTTAGGTTACTCGCCGTCCCTGGCCAAAGCGCTTTCATCAAAGGGTTCCTTTATGAGGGCTATTGGAAAACTGGATAGCTCGACTAAGCCAGTTAGAGCGATTGTTTTTAATAAATCGAAGGATGCAAACTGGAGTGTTCCGTGGCATCAGGATCGTGTGATAGCTGTCCAGAATAAGGCAGAGGTTGCAGGTTATCATAATTGGAGCGAAAAAGCTGGCTCTTGGCATTGTGAGCCACCGCAGCAAATTCTGGACGCGATGCTGTTTGTCCGCGTGCATCTGGATGATACGGATGTTTCAAATGGTGCCATGCAGGTATCACTTGGAAGCCATACCAAAGGAATAATTGCGTCAAAGGATACGGAATCCGAAGCTTTGAAATGGCCGATCGAAGTTTGCAAAGCAAAGCGTGGTGATGTGCTGATCCTAAAGATGCTGACGTTACATTCATCCAAACCAGCTCAAGTCTCTACGGGCAGGCGCGTGATCCGTATAGATTTGTCTCCTTCTGCGTTAGCAAAGCCATTGGCGTGGGCGAATTTCCCCTGAAATCATTGATGCTTGTTGACAAGTAATACCTTTTGGTATCATATTGGGGCATGGAAACGATAAATATACCGACACAGACATTTAAAGCATTGGGTGATCCGACGCGCCAGCAAATATTGGGGCTGTTGTCCGACCAAGAGTTAACCATTGCGCAGGTGGCTGGACATTTCGACATGACCCGCGCGGGTGTCAAAAAGCATATGAAGATTTTGGAAGAGGGCCGATTGATCACCGTAAGGCCTAAAGGCCGCGAACGGTTGAATTCATTGAACCGTGATGGATTCAGCGCTGTTGCGGATTGGGTCGGTTATTTTGATCAGTTCTGGGATGAAAAATTAAATGCGCTAAAGGCGCTGGTAGAGGAAGATTTAAAATGAAGAATTCAGAGATTATCAAGACGTTGTTTCTGCCCGTGGATATAAAAACTGCATGGGCGTATTTGACTGAGCCTGACAAATTAGCGAAATGGTTTCATGCACCAAAAACGGCATTGAAAGCTGGCGAAGATTACACATTATTCGGCACCGACAGCGGAAACAAGATGTGTTGGGGTACAGTATCGGTAATGAACCCGCACAGTGAATTGGCATACAGCTTCAGCATCACCCCAGCACCAGATTTGGAAACACAGGTGCATTGGGCATTGGATCAACTGGACGGCGGTACGCGGATTACAATGACCCACACGGGTGTTGGCGCGGCAGGCATGGGTTTGCTATCTGGTTTGGACAAAGGCTGGGATGCACATTTTGCATCATTGCGAGGGGCCGTTTGATCAAGGGAAATTGTGCTCATTTATAGTTAAATTCGTGGGCTTTGCCAGCGGGGTTCGTTTGTCGATTCAAAAATACAATCCCAGATGACACCTCTATTTTCCAATGCTAGGATGTGGCATGGACATATTATTAGATATCCTGCCGCTGATCTTGGCATTTTCGCTCACGAGTACAGTCATCGAACTGACACCAGGCCCGAATATGGGGTACCTTGCAGTGCTAAGCGCGACAAACGGGCGGCGTGCTGGCTTTGCCGCTGTTGCGGGCATTGCGCTAGGGTTGCTCGCACTTGGGATTGCTGCAGCGCTCGGATTGGCCGCTGCCATATCAGCCTCGCCAATTTTGTATCAATTTATTCGATGGGCAGGCATCGCCTATCTATTTTGGCTGGCTTATGAGGGCTGGCAAGAGAGTTCAGAACCTATTTCAGATGCGGGCGCAGAGAAACAAAAGCCAATTAAGTATTTTCTGCGTGGCTTAGGCACAAACCTGTTGAATCCAAAGGCGGGCCTTTTCTATGTTGCATTGCTGCCGACATTTATTTCTCCAGATCATTCTGTGATGTTTCAGACGGTTATTTTGTCAATTATCTTCGTTGTGATTGCGACGCTCATTCACACGTGCGTCGTGGCCTTGGCTGGTTATGCCACAGTCTTTTTGAATAACCCTCGGCGCTATAAGTTGGCACGCCGAATTCTCTCCTTTGCGTTGGCGTTAATTGCGATATGGTTTACGTGGTCGACCCGATTTTAGGGAATTTGAAAATACGGGCATCACACATTCTATTTGACCAACAGCGGCACGGATGCGGGCCGTTCAGATCTTTTTCGATTTCGATTGAGTGCTACGTATGATCCAAGCGCAACTTAGCGATTTCCTCATTCGCTTCAGCTTTCTGGGCGTCTTGCATGCAGGTTTTGATGAAGGCCATATGGTCATTTACGGCTTGCCGTGCTGCGCTTGCATTACGCGATTGGATGGCGGTGCAGATGGCGCGGTGTTGATCCAGTAGGGCAGTGCGGGTTGCGGATTGGTTGAACATGACTTGGCGATTATAAAACACACCCTTTTTCAACATATCGAACATGGAGCGCACCATGTGAAGTAGGAAGACGTTGTGCGATGCCTCGATGATTGCCATATGGAATTCGGCGTCTAGAGTTGCTTCGCGATCTGGGTCTTGGGCATCGTGGGCAACGGTCATTTGATCCATGATAGTCTGAATGACTTTTAGATCGGTCTCCGATCCCAATGTGGCGGCGCGTTCGGCGGCCATGCCTTCTAAATCTCGACGAAATGATAGATAGTCGAATACGGCTTCGTTGTGGGTTGAAAACAGGTTTGTAAGGGGTGGGGTGAAGGCATTGCCCAGAAGGCTGGCGACGAAAACGCCTGCGCTTGCTTTGGTGGTCAATAACCCCTTATTTTGAAGTGTTTGGATTGCTTCACGCACGGATGGACGCGACACGCCCAAGCGTTCGGCCAAATCGCGTTCAGATGGCAAGCGTTCGCCCCCGCGCAGGATACCGCGCAGGATCAGTCGTTCGATTTGGATGACGACGCTGTCGGCAACGCGTTCGGATTGAATTTTTTGAAAGGGCATTGGTTCCTCCGGATTGGTCAAATAGTATGACCAATCCAAAGGCAGTGCAAGGATTAGCCCGTTGGGGTAATCACGATTTCAACACGGCGATTTGCGGCACGGCCAGATGCCGTACTGTTCGATGCGACCGGTTCGTTCAACCCACGACCATAGGCACGGATGCGATTGTTTGCGACACCATTGTTCAGCAAAATCGCACTCACGCTTTGGGCGCGGCGGTGCGATAAACCTTGGTTATAGCTGGCGTCGCCCACGTTATCGGTGTGTCCGATGACGTCTACGTTTGTGTCTGGGTATTTGTTTAAGCTGTCTGCAAGACGTACCAATGATCCAGCCAAGGCAGGCCGCAAATCAGTGCTGTCAGTTGCGAATGTGATGGCCTCTGGCAATGTCACAACAAGGCTGTCACCTGTGTTTGTAATGACTGCGCCACTGCCGCCAAGATCTGCACGCAGCTCTTCTTCTTGTTTGTCCAGTTGATGACCGATTGCGGCACCTACCGCTGCGCCTGCGATGGTGCGCTTGATTTTGCCATTGCTGTCGTCATCGGTGAGGATACCAGTCAAAAGACCAGCCGCCGCGCCAATCATAGCGCCGTTACGTGTTTTATCGGGATCTTCAGTACAAGCGGCCAAAGTGATCGCGCCTGCGGTGAGGATGATTGTTGGTTTTAACATGTTTAGCATGAGTATTTCCTTTTCCTGCCTTCCCCTTAGAAATTGATTAAAAGGCCTTGTTTCAAGGGGGATCACGAAAACATGTGCGATAAAGCGGTAAATTGCCGTAAACTAGGATGCATTGCGCAAAGCTTCGCGCATTAACAGGGCGCGTTTTACGGGCAATCCCCAATGGTAACCGCCTAATCCGCCCGATTTACGTAATGCACGGTGACATGGGATCAGCCAAGAAACGGGATTACGCCCCACCGCAGTGCCCACAGCGCGTACAGCACGTGGGTTGCCCACATGGGCCGCGATCTCGCTGTATGTGGTGACGGTACCCGACGGTATTTGCAACAATGCCTCCCAGACTTTGATCTGAAACGGCGCGCCGATCATGTGAATGTTGGCGGTGTCACCGTTGCCCATAATAGCACCGGCAAGGGGTGCTGTTGCGGATGGGTTCTCTGCGAATGTGGCATTGGGCCAGCGTGATGTCATGTCCGTCATTGCCGCGTCAGGTCCGCAATCGTCAGCGAAAGCCAAGCCGCAAATGCCGCGTTTCGTCACCATGATCAGCATTTGCCCAAAAGGGCCGTCATGCCAACCGTAATTGATTGTAAGGCCTGCGCCTTTTGATGCGTATTCGCCGGGCGACATTGCTTCCCACGTTAAAAACATATCGTGGAGACGCCCCGTACTGGACAGGCCTGTTTCATGCGTGGTGTCCAAAACGGTAAAATGATCGCGCAACATAGATTTCGCCAGATCAAGGGACAGATATTGCTGATACCGCTTGGGGCTGACACCAGCCCATTGTGAAAACACCCGTTGAAAATGCGTGGGCGACAGGCCAACAGCAGATGCGACCTGCTCCAACTTGGGGTGCTGGTTTTGTGTTTCTTGAATGTGGTCGATTGCGCGGGCAATGACGCTGTAGTGGTATGGATCATTTGTCATAGGGCTATATTGGCGGCGTTTGATACGTTTCGCCACCCGAAACTTGCGCATTCAATGATTGTCACACGTCAGGTTGCATGGCAAAAGGCAGTATGCCAAAGCAACTTGATTATCATACCATTTACGAAATGTTCCGCCGTTTCCGTGAACATGAACCAGAGCCAAAGGGAGAGCTGGACCATGTGAACGCCTATACACTGGTGGTGGCGGTCGCGTTGTCGGCGCAATCAACGGATGTGGGTGTGAACCGCGCCACAGCGGAATTGTTTAAAATCGCAGATACACCAAAAGCAATGTTAGCATTGGGTGTGGATGGCGTAATCGATCACATCAAAACTATCGGGTTGTTTCGCCAAAAGGCGAAAAATGTCATAAAAATGAGCCAGATTTTAGTAGATGACTATGACAGTATCGTGCCGTCATCACGCGCCGCATTGGAAAGTTTATCAGGTGTTGGCCGCAAAACCGCAAATGTGGTTTTGAACATGTGGTTCAAGCAACCAACGCAGGCCGTGGATACGCACATCTTACGGTTTGGTAATCGCACCGGTGTTGCCGTGGGCAAAGACGTGGTGGCCGTTGAACGCGCCATCGAAGATCACATTCCAGCAGAATTTCAACACCATGCACATCATTGGATGATCCTGCATGGGCGTTACACGTGTAAGGCGCGCAAACCAGTTTGTGCGAATTGTATTATCGAAGATTTATGTGAATTTGAGGAAAAAACGAATGAGTAAAAAATATCAAGTTGTGGGTATCGGCAATGCCATCGTTGACGTTTTGGCGAAATGCGATGATGCGTTTTTGGCGGACAACGGTGTGGACAAGGGCGTGATGCAATTGATCGACACTGCGCGCGCGACAGAGCTGTATTCAAAAATGGGCGCAGCAACAGAGATTTCTGGCGGCTCTGCGGCCAATACAATCGCGGGACTGTCAGCGCTGGGCGTGAAAACGGGAATGGTAGCCAAGGTAAAAGACGACCAATTGGGCCGTGTTTTTGCGCATGATATTACAGCCCAAGGTACACATTTTGACACGCCGATGATTGCGGCAGACCACAGCGATGAAACAGCACGTTGTTTGGTTTTGGTGTCCCCTGATGGGGAACGTTCAATGAATACTTATTTGGGTGTTTCGACATTGTTGACGGATGCGGATATTGATCCGGATTTAATGGCGGATACAGATTGGATCTATCTTGAGGGGTATTTGTTTGACAGCCCTGACAACCAAGCGGCGTTTGTGCATGCGGTTGAATTGACCAAAGCAGCTGGCGGCAAGGCGGCTTTGACCCTGTCTGATCCGTTCTGTGTTGATCGTCATCGTGATGCGTTTCGCGAATTAACCACTAATCACATTGATCTGTTGTTCTGTAATGAACACGAGGTCGTCGCGATGTATGGCGGCACGTTACAAGAAGCGATTGCGACTGGTGCAAACGAAGTTGAAACATTGGTTTGTACGGCGGGGGCCGATGGTGCCTATGTTGCGCATGGCGGTCAGGTAATTCATGTCGAAACCGAAGCAACAAGTGTGATCGATGCCACTGGCGCAGGTGACTTGTTCGCGGCTGGGTTCTTGGCCGGTTTGGTTCAGGGGAAATCATTGGACGTCTGTGGGAAAATGGGCTGTGTTGCCGCTGCCGAAGTGATTTCACATATGGGCGCACGTCCAGAGGCGGATTTGAAAAAATTGTTCGCAGCAAAAGGTTTATAAGTTTTCGCATCAGCCTGCTGAACGTGGGCTGATGTTTGTACTGGGTTAATCGCCCAGCATCGCCTGCACTTTGTCTAGGTCAATTTCACCAACAGGTTCTGAACGCGATGGGTCTGTCCAATCGTAGTTGAACGTCGCAAAGTCGCGTGCATAGATTTCATGCATCAGATGCATCGACAGGTCATCGAAATAATCGGCGACGGGGTGCGCGCGTTTTGGACCGTGACCCTCGCTTTCGTTAAAGCGTGGCATAGTGTCGATGTCCAAGGTGTGTTTTGTCGAAATGCGCGACATGACAGATTTCATATCGTCCTTGAAATTTTCGACCGTGACAATAGCGTCGTAATGACCGCCGTTCACAACCAAGGTTGATGCATGTCCTGCCATGGCAGACCAGTGGATATCAGGTTCCATGGGACGGCGAAATTTGATGGTGTCGCGTGCGAATAAAAGGAAACGGCGAAACGATTGGATTTGATCAAAGTCGCCTTCGATATTGATACCGTATTGTTTTGCTAATCGCGGTACCAAGTTTCCACGATACCGATTTCCGTTACGCTGAATGCCACAAATTTTGTCAAAGAATGATGATAGGATGCGTGAATACGGATTGCGTACACAGGTAAACGTCAGCGTGTCTGGGTTTGTGACGGTGTCGGTGATTGCGTCGCGTGCATGTTCTTGGTTCCATTTTAACATGCCTGTTTTTGCATCATGGATGTCACCGTCGAAATATTCACCATGATCAGAATAATACAAGATTTGCCCAATGGTAGAACAAGCGCATTTAGGAATGACGCGGTATGCGACTGATTTGCTGGGTGTGACCCATGTGCCTGGAAAACCCATTGCGACCTCTAAGAAATATTCTGCTTAATATGCTGAAAGATATAGCGATTATTTCGGGTTTTTGCCAGTACTGTTCACAAATGCTGTCAAAGTGGTTTTAACTGTCGCTCAAGCACAGTAAAGTTAGCACAAGTTTAGAAGGAACGAACATGCCATACGTTTATGATGATCAAAATATTTTCGCTAAAATCTTGCGCGGTGAAATCCCCAATAACACTGTTTTGGACACGGAATATGCGTTGGCATTCCATGATATTCAACCACAACGACCCGTGCATGTGTTGGTGATCCCAAAGGGCCCGTATGTCAGTTATGATCATTTTGCCAAAGAAGCCAGCGATGCGGAAATTGTTGGATTTACCCGCGCGATTGGTCAAGTTTGTGATATGATGGGTGTGTCGATTGATGCGGGTGATGGGTATCGCATGATTGCCAACAGTGGCGAGCATGGCGTTCAAGATGTACCCCATTTACACGCTCATATTATGGGTGGTGCCAGCACGGGGCGCATGATCCAATCTTAATCATTGCGAGCGCATAGCGCAGGCGATAACACTGTACAAAGTTTAAAAGGAAGTCCGATGACCAAAGAGCCAAAAGAAGTAAAAGAAGTTACCACATCGCGTGTTGCCTGCGATGGCGGTGAAGGTGGTCATCCACGCGTCTGGTTGCAAATTCCAGGTGAACACGGTTGGGTAGAATGCCCATATTGTGACTGTAAGTTTGTGCTGAAAGACGGCGCGGCGGCAGGGCATTAACCCCATGACAATCGGCAAGGGCCACCACATACATTTGATCGATGGCTCTGGATTTATTTTCCGTGCCTATCACGCATTACCACCTTTGACGCGTAAATCCGATGGTCTGCCTGTGGGCGCCGTGTCTGGGTTTTGTAACATGCTGTTCAAAATGGTCGAGGATCAAAAAGGATCCGATGCGCCAACGCACGTGGTTGTGGTGTTCGATGCCAAAGGTAAAACCTTCCGGTCCGAGATTTACCCTGAATACAAAATGAACCGCCCTCCAGCTCCCGAAGATTTGGTGCCACAATTTCCATTGACCCGCGATGCAACACGCGCCTTTGGCATTGCCTGCATCGAAGAGGTTGGTTTCGAGGCAGATGATATCATCGCGACCTTGGCCGTACAGGCCCGCGAGGCAGGCGCGCGCGTGACGATTGTGTCGTCCGACAAGGACTTGATGCAACTGGTTGGTGGTGGTGTTGAAATGTTTGACGCCATGAAAAACAAACGCATCCACCGTGAACAGGTAGAGGAAAAATTTGGCGTTGGCCCAGAGCGCGTGATTGATGTGCAATCATTGGCTGGCGACAGCGTGGATAACGTGCCGGGTGCGCCTGGCATTGGCATTAAAACCGCCGCCTTGTTGATCAACGAATATGGTGATCTAGACAGCCTGCTGGAACGCGCCGAAGAAATCAAACAACCCAAGCGCCGTCAAACCTTGATCGACAACGCCGATCAAATTCGCACCAGCCGTGAATTGGTAACCTTGAAAACCGACATGGAAATGGATTTCGAATTCGCGGATTTTGAGGTGAAAGACCCCGACCCCGACACAGTACTTGGTTTCTTGGCTGAAATGGAATTCCGCACAATGTCAGCGCGGATTGCCAGCAAATTGGGTGTTGCAGCACCAGTGATAGCCGCCTCCAGCAGCGCGTCGAGCGCCCCTGAAAGCGGTGCTGTCGCACAGGCTCCGTTTGATGCGGACAAATATGAATGCGTGCGCGATGCAGATGCGCTGAAACGTTGGGTTGATAAAATTTATGCTCGTGGATACGTGGCTGTGGATACGGAAACCACTGGGTTGAACGAAATGATCGTTGATCTGGTCGGGATTTGTTTAAGTGTTGAAGCGGGCGAAGCCTGCTATATTCCGTTGACGCATAAAGACGGTGAAGGCGATTTATTTGGCGGTGCCGCACTGGCCGAAGGGCAGATGCCACTGGATGAAGCACTGGCGATTTTGCGCCCTGTTTTGCAAGATCCTTCGATCATGAAAATCGGCCAAAACATGAAATACGACGCCAAGATTTTGGCGCGTTACGATGTGGCAATTGCACCCGTCGATGACACAATGTTGCTGTCCTATGCCATCAATGGCGGCAAGCATAATCATGGCATGGATTATCTGGCCAACCGCTATCTGGAACATGAACCGATCAGCATTAAAACGCTGTTGGGAACGGGTAAATCTGCGATTACCTTTGATAAGGTGCCTGTGGATGATGCCGTGAAATATGCGGCCGAAGATGCGGATATTACGTTGCGGTTGTGGCAATTGTTTAAGCCGCAATTGCATGTGACTGGTGTAACCAAAGTGTACGAAACCTTGGAACGTCCATTGATCCCTGTATTGGCCGAAATGGAAATGCATGGCATCAAAGTTGATCGCGATACGCTCAGCCGCATGTCGAATAATTTCGCACAATCCATGGCTGGGCTAGAGGCAGAAATTCACGAATTAGCTGGGCAGCCCTTTAATGTGGGATCGCCAAAACAGCTGGGTGAAATCCTGTTTGATAAACTGGAAATGCCCGGTGGAAAAAAGGGTAAAACAGGAGCCTACGGCACCGGTGTTGATATCCTCGAAGACCTTGCATCCGAGGGGCATGATTTGCCTGCGCGTGTTTTGGATTGGCGTCAGATGTCCAAGCTGAAAAGCACCTACACCGACGCGTTGCAAACCCATATCAATGCGGATACAGGACGGGTGCATACGTCTTATATTATCTCTGGCGCATCAACGGGGCGTCTGGCCTCAACCGATCCAAACCTGCAAAATATTCCTGTGCGTTCTGATGCGGGTCGTAAAATCCGCGAGGCGTTTATCGCCGACGAAGGCAATGTTTTATTGTCGCTGGATTACAGCCAAATCGAGCTGCGCATTCTGGCGCATATCGCCCAAATCGATACCCTGAAGCAGGCTTTTCATGAAGGCCAAGATATCCACGCATTAACCGCCAGCCAGATGTTTAACGTACCGCTGGAAAACATGGACCCGATGGTGCGTCGTCAGGCTAAGGCTATTAACTTTGGTGTAATTTACGGCATCAGCGGTTTTGGGTTGGCACGTAATCTACGCATCCCACGCAAAGAGGCGCAGGCGTTTATCGACACATACTTTGAACGCTTCCCTCAAATCCGAACTTACATGGATCAAACCGTTGAATTTGCAAAAGAAAATGGATTTGTTCAAACGCTGTTTGGGCGCAAAATCCACACCAGCGAAATCAACACCAAGGGCCCACAAGCTGGCTTTGCCAAACGTGCCGCGATCAATGCACCGATCCAAGGAACGGCTGCCGATGTGATCCGCCGTGCGATGATCCAAATGCCCGATGCGATTGCGCATTTACCTGCGAAGATGTTGTTGCAGGTGCATGATGAATTGATTTTCGAAGTACCGAAAGATGCGGTCGAAGAAACCACAGATGTGGTGCGTCGCATCATGGAAAATGCAAGTGATCCAGTGGTGAAACTGGATGTGCCATTGGTTGTTGATGCTGGTGTTGGAAACAATTGGGCAGAGGCGCATTAGCGCGCCTTTGCTAGCCAATCAAACGAACCCGATGTGGGTTTGTATTCTGCGCCAACCATTCCATCGTAACCCCAGACGTCTAATTTTCTGAAGAATTCAACGTGATCGAACACGCCTTGGTCTGGCTCGGAGCGTCCGGGGTTTCCCGACACTTGGATGTGTTTTATCCATGGCAGACAAACGTGTGACATGCGTAGGACATCCGTGGGACATGTGGCGGACATTTTTGTCATGCGGCTGGCGTGGTAGGTGTCAAATTGTAAGCCCAGATTTGGGGCGTTGACCGCACGTAAGATTTCGATGGCATCGTCGAAATTGTTCAGTTTGTAATCGGGAATATCGAACGTGTTGATGGGTTCAATCAAGAACGATTGGTTTGGATATGTAGAGGTTGCCCAGATCAGGTTTTCGCGAAGGGTTTTTAAATCACCCTTGATGCCAGACAGCACATGAATGTGTTTGGCTTGTAGAATGGTTGCGTAGTTTACGGCGTGACCAATTTCGGTGCGAAAAGTGTCGCGGTTGTTCGGGTCGGCACCGTGCCCCCATTCAGGGCCGAAGGGTGCATTGATTAAATGGATTGGGCAGTTGGCAGATGTTGCCGCCAAGGCCAATTCATGCGCATCAAAGCTGTACGGTGTTAAAATCTCGACGCCTTGGAACCCTGTATCGCGTGCCAATTGAAACCGATCCATTATGGGATGTTGTGTAAATAAGAGCGATATGTTCACGATGAATTTAGGCATGACGCAAACTATCCCCTTGTAATGCGTGCGTGCAAAGGTTTTCTTATGCCCGAACAGGAGAATTTGCATGGCACATCTTGGATTGATTGGAATCGGCGTCATGGGCGCCGCCTTTGCCCAAAACTTGGCCGAGGAAGGGCATTCAGTTTCGATGTTGGACCGCACAATCGCAAAAATGCAAGCGGTTGCGAATGAGGGCAAAGATTTGAAAGGTGATTTGATTGTTTGTGCAGATGCGCAAGCGCTGATTGACAGCCTGCCAAAGCCACGTTCGATTTTGGTTCTGGTGCCTGCGGGTGGGCCGTTGGACAGCGTGATCGATATGTTGATTCCGATGTTGGACAAGGGCGATTTGATCGCTGATTTGGGCAATTCGAATTATAAAAATACACAAGCCCGCGTTGCCAAGCTGGAAGCGGTTGGTTTGCATTTTTTGGGCATGGGTATTTCTGGTGGTGCCGAAGGCGCGCGTCATGGACCGTCGATTATGGCGGGCGGTTCCAAGGACAGCTGGGCGCGTGTGAAAGGCCCATTACAAGATGCGGCGGCGGCGTTTGAAGGCGATCCATGTTGTGATTGGTTCGGGCCAGGTGGATCGGGTCATTTCATCAAGATGATCCACAACGGCATTGAATACGGTGACATGCAACAGATCGCTGAAACCTACGGCATTATGCGCGATGGATTGGGAATGAAGGCCGGGGAAATTGCGGATGTGTTCAAGGGCTGGATGAAGGGGCCGTTGAATTCGTACCTGATCGAGATTGCGGGCGAGGTTGCGGCGGCGGTTGATCCAAAAACGGGTGGGCCTGTTTTGGATATTATTTTGGACAAAGCAGGGCAAAAAGGCACGGGCCGTTGGTCTGTGATTGAAGCATTGCATTTGGGCACACCTGCCAGTTTGATGATGGCGGCGGTAGAGGCGCGCAATATTTCGGCGGCCAAGGACAGCCGTTTGGAAATGGAAGCGGCGTTTGGGCCATCACCCGAAGTGATGATCGGTGCATTGGGTACACGCAAGGCGGCGATTGATGCACTGGAAAACGCGATGATTGCGGCGAAAGTTTGTGCATATGTGCAGGGTTTCGAGGTGTTGAAACGCGCATCCGATGAATTCGAATGGGATTTGGATTTGGCGGCGATTGCACGTGTTTGGCGTGCGGGGTGTATTATTCGATCCGTGTTCTTGGATGAAATTTCGGATGTGTTTGATGGGGGCGGTTCGTCCAATCTGGCGCTGGCACCGATTTTCCAACAACGATTAAAAGATACGATGCCCGATTTGCAAAAGGTGATAGTGGCAGGGATTTCACATGGGCAACAAGTGCCTGCATTGTATGGCGCATTGGGGTATCACAACATGCGTCGCACAGGGCAATCAACGGCGAATATGATCCAAGGCTTGCGTGATTATTTTGGAGCGCATACGTTTGAGCGGGTCGATGATTTAGGCGTGGCCGTAAATGGACCGTGGCATGATTAGATTGTCACTGTTTTTTGTCTTGATGTTAAGTCTACCTTTGCAGGCAAAAGATTCCCCTTGCCGCGAAGTAACGCAAACCGCGGCAAATGAATGTGCCAGTGACCTAGCCGAGAATGCCAATATACGCCTAGAGGCGACATATTTGAGAATATCAAATGAATTATACGAACACTATGGGCGTGCAGATGACTCTCCTGGACGTCATCTAGCAGCGGCGCACATGCTGTGGCCGGCATTTCTAGAAAGTTCATGCCAAGCAGAGGCAGCGTTATATCAGGGTGGATCTGTTTTGCCTTTGATTTACTATTTGTGTAAGGCGCGGATGACTGATCAACGGGTGACACTTGTCGAAGCGCAATTCGCGCCTAACTAAGTTCTGCCGCCGGAATAATCGGAAAGAACTCGCCACCGGAGCGCACGCCGAACCAATCGGAGCCTTCGTGCATTTGAGTCATGCCGATATCAACCAGACGGTAAAAACTCTTGCGGTCGATCAAAGCTTCTAGGTTTGTGCGGATCAAAACGTAGGGGCTGGGTTCGCCTGTTTTTTCGTCCCGTACAACCCGAATTGGGTTTTCGAGGCCTGCGATTGCGCTGTCGCCGACGTTGGTGTGAAATGTGATAACCTGATCAGCGCCTGCGTTTTCAACATCAAAATCAATGGCCACAAACGGTGCGTCGTCGACAATGATGCCCACCTTTTCCACGGGTGTTACCAAGAAGTAGTCGTCCCCATCCTTGCGAATGATGGATGAAAACAGCTTTACCAGCGGTGCCCTGCCGATGGGGGTGCCAAGGTAGAACCATGTGCCGTCGCGTGCGATGCGCATGTCTAAATCCCCGCAAAATGGGGGATTCCACAAATGCACGGGTGCAGGGCCCTTTTTCGAGGCCTTGGTTGCGGCCTGTACGATGCTGTCTGTGTTCTCTTTTTTCATGGATGGCGGATTTGTCATTTGTGTTCTTTGCGATAACTGCGTTTAATACCTGTATATTATATGCGGTATAGAAGGTTTTGTCATGACAAGTAAGTTGGCCAATGAAATTGATGCATTAGGTGTGAAATTGGCGGATGCCAAGACACAGATTGCCACACGGGTTATCGGACAGGAACGCGTCGTTGAATTGGCGATGATTGCGTTGCTGTCGGGCGGTCACGGATTGCTGGTTGGCGCACCGGGTCTGGCGAAAACGCGTTTGGTGGAAACGCTGGGCGTGGTGATGGGGCTGGACGGCAAGCGCGTACAATTTACACCCGATCTTATGCCGTCGGATATTTTGGGGTCAGAGGTGCTGGAAACCAGTGCGGATGGAACGCGCAATTTTCTTTTTATTAAGGGACCAGTTTTTAGTCAGTTGTTGATGGCTGACGAAATCAACCGCGCATCACCACGTACGCAATCTGCATTATTGCAAGCGATGCAAGAACATCGTGTGACGATTGCTGGACAGGAATATGATTTACCTGCGCCGTTTCATGTGTTGGCGACGCAAAATCCGATTGAACAAGAAGGCACCTATCCATTGCCAGAAGCACAATTGGATCGGTTTTTGTTGCAGATTGATGTGGGTATGCCAGATCGTGCAACGGAACGTGCGATCCTTGAGGCGACGACAGGTGCGGACGAAGCAGTGGCGCAGCCAGTTTTAAGTGCAGCGGAATTGATCGCTGCGCAACAGATCGTGCGCCAAATGCCCGTGGGTGAGGCCGTCGTCGAGGCGATTTTGGATTTGGTGCGTTCTGCGCGACCGGACGAAGCGAACGCAAGCGATACGGTCAAGGAATTGGTCAGCTGGGGGCCAGGACCACGTGCGGCGCAGGCTTTGATGTTGGCTGTGCGTGCGCGTGCATTGGTGCAGGGGAATTTGGCACCATCAATGGATGATGTTGCCGCGTTGGCGCAACCAGTTTTGATACATCGCATGGCGTTGGGATTTGGTGCGCGTGCGCAGGGTGCTGATTTACGTGGTTTGATTGCAGAATTGACCAACAAAGTGACTGGGGCAGAGGCCGCCGCTTGACCATCCATCCAACCATAAAATTACGCGGTGATGCACAGGCGATCTCAGGTGGGGTGCCTGCGTTAATCGCAAAAGCACGTCATTTGGCGGCGACGTTGTCGTTGGGGGTGCATGGGCGCAGGCGTTCTGGTCTGGGCGAAGAGTTTTGGCAATATCGTCAGGCGGATGTTGGCGACAGTGCGCGTGATATTGATTGGCGCAGGTCTGCGCAGGGCGATCAATATTTTATCCGCCAGACAGAATGGCAAACCGCACAGGCAGTGCATTTTTGGGTTGATCAAAGTGCATCTATGCAGTTTCGAGGTGGTCATCCTGCTCAATCAAAATCGGAACGCGCGAATACGTTGGCTGTCGCGATTGCAATGTTATTGGCCAAAGGCGGCGAACGGTTTGCGCATTTAAGCGATCTAGAGCGACCCAAAAGTGGTGAGGCACAGGTCAATCGATTTGCGGCTCAGATTTTGGATCGCAACGATGAAGCCGATTATGGAGCGCCAACAAACAAAGCAATCGCCAAAGGATCACGTGCGATATTTTTGTCGGATTTTCTGGGCGACTGGGATGATATTGTCGATGGGATTTCACGCATTGCAGATCAGGACGTCCAAGGTGCATTGGTTCAAGTCTTGGATCCCCAAGAGTTAGCATTTCCATTCAAAGGCCGAACTATTTTCAAAAGCATGTTGGGGAGCCTGTCATTTGAGGCACGCCGCGCCAATGGGCTGCGAGATGCCTATTTGGAACGATTAGCTGAACGCCAAGAGAAATTGAAAACGTTGGCACGCCGCACAGGGTGGCGGTTCAGCGTGCACCAAACTGACAACAGTGCGCAAAATGCGTTGTTGTGGTTGTACACCATCATGCAAGAGGCAGCGTAATGGGTGGCATCGGGTTTTTATCACCCCTTTTGTTGGTGGGATTGTTGGCGTTGCCGATTTTATATTGGCTGTTACGCGCCACGCCGCCAGCACCCGTGGTCCGTGCGTTCCCCGCCGTGGGATTGATGCTGGGTTTGAAAAATGACGAAAATACGCCAGATCGCACGCCGTGGTGGTTATTGTTGTTGCGCCTGTTGGCTGTGGCCGCCGTGATCATTGGGTTTGCGGGGCCGATTTTAAATCCTGCTGATCGTATCAAGGGGTCTGGACCGTTATTGATCGCGATGGATGCCAGTTGGGCCAGTGCCCAAGATTGGCCCGCACGCCGCGCCAAGGTTGTGGAAATATTGCGCCAAGCGATCCAAGATGATCGACCAGTTGCATTGCAACGTCTGAGCGATGTGCCGCGTGGGGATATTGAATTTCGCTCTGGGAATGATTGGTTAGCAAGCGTTCAAACGATGGAACCAAATGCGTGGGCGCCCGATTATGATCGGTGGGCGGATGCGATTTCAAATCAAGGCATTGCACAAGTGATTTGGTTATCAGATGGGCTGAACCACGTCGGTCGCGATACGTTTTTGACCGCACTTGGTGATATTGAATTGACGATTGTGGATGGGTTGGTGGAACCTGTTGCATTACGGCCTTTGGCGTTTGAACAAGGAAAATTAACCACCAGTGTTTTGCGCCCAAAAGGTAGCGTGACGCGTGATGTGGTGTTGGAATTGATTGGTGCTGATCCGCGTGGCGTTTTGCGCGCCTTGTCGGTCCAAGAGCTGACCATTGAGGGTGTAGATCATTTGGCGACGTTTGAATTGCCGACCGAATTACGCAATCGGGTTCAGCAGGTCCGAATACGTGGAGTACGTTCTGCGGGTGCGGTGGCTGTGACGGACGACAGCGTGCAGGGGCGCAAGATTGCGTTGATGAGTGGTAGCCAAGATCAAGAGGCGGGGACGTTATTGTCCAATCTGCATTATCTGCGCAATGCGTTGGTCGAGACGGCGACCTTGATTGAAACGGATTTGGAAACAGCCCTGATTGCCAGCCCTGATATTGTGATATTTGCGGATGTCGGCCGGTTGTCAGATATCGAAGAAATCGCAATGGTTGATTGGGTCGAAGGCGGTGGAACGCTGGTTCGGTTTGCGGGGCCTCGATTGATCAGCAGTGGAATTGGGCAACGCGAAGAGCATCCGTTGTTACCTGTGCGGTTACGTGCAGGTGGGCGCGATGTGGGTGGTGCAATGTCGTGGGGCGAGCCCAAACAATTGCGCGCGTTTACGGAAAACAGCCCGTTTTTTGGGTTGGGTATCCCAAGCGATGTTTATGTGAATTCGCAGGTAATCGCGCAACCTGATCCAAATTTGTCAGAACGTGTGTTGGCCAGTTTGGCAGATGGAACGCCGTTAGTGACAGCAAAAGAGCAAGGCGCAGGGCGTGTTGTTTTGTTCCATGTGACGGCAAATGCGGCGTGGTCAAATTTGCCGCTGTCTGGGCTGTTCGTGAAGATGTTGGAGCGTTTGTCGATTTCTACCGTGCGTCGCGCAGGGGACGCTGATTTGGATGGATTAGTTTGGACGCCGTTGCGTGTGATTGATGGGTTTGGTGTTATCAGCGATGCGCAGAATTTAAGCGGTGTTGAGGGTGCGGATTTGGCGCTGGGCGGTGTTTCTGAAAATCAGCGCCCTGGAATTTATGGATACCAAGATCGGCGTGTTGCGCTGAATGTAATTAGTGAGGACACAGTTTTAGCGCCTGCCAAGTGGCCGTTGGCGACAGGGCGTGCGCGGTTGGAGACAACAAGTGAATTGGATTTAAAGCCTGCGTTTTTAAGTGCGGCTGTGGTGATGTTGATTATTGATGTTTTGGCGACCCTTGGGGTCAGTGGCTTGTTGATGGCGCGTGCCAGTGTTGTGATGCTGGCGTTATTGATTGGTGGTCAAGCGGATGCCCAAGATGATGCGCGCGCGATAGAGGCCGCGAATAATACTGTGTTGGCGTATATTTTGACGGGCGATGATCGGTTGGATCGCACGTCGCGGGCTGGCTTGATTGGATTGTCTGCTGAATTGACGCGCCGCACCGCGATTGAACCGATTGCACCCGTTGGTGTGAATTTGGACCGTGACGAAATCTCTTTGTATCCGTTTTTATATTGGCCGATTTCAGATGCCCAAACAGCGCCATCCGATGTGGCAATTGGCAAGTTGAACCGGTTCATTCGAACAGGCGGTATGATTTTGTTTGATACGCGTGATGCGAATGTTTCTGGGACGATCGGGGGCGGAACAAAGAATGGGCGAAAGCTGCAGGAAATCGCGGCGCGATTGGACATCCCGCAATTGGAACCCGTGCCACAAGATCATGTTTTGACACGCAGTTTTTATCTGTTGCGCGATTTCCCGGGACGCCACATGGGACCACCTGTTTGGGTCGAAGCAGCACCACCAGAGCAATTGCAAGACGGCATGCCGTTTCGCAATCTAAACGATGGTGTGACACCTGTTTTGATTGGTGGCAATGATTGGGCATCAGCGTGGGCAATTGATGATCGTGGACGGTATATGTTTCCCGTTGGTCGCGGACAGCAAGGCGAATTACAACGCGAATACGCACAGCGATTTGGTGTGAATCTGATCATGTATGTGATGACTGGGAATTACAAAAGCGATCAGGTGCACATTCCAAGCCTGCTGGAACGGTTGGGGCAATGATGGATTTTGGCATAACATTTTCGCCATTGGTGCCGTGGGTTTTGGTCGCCGCATTGGGTGCAGTCAGTGTGCTGGCTGTTGGTTTTGCTGTGTTCAAGGGGCTGCGTGGATGGGTGTTGCGTGGGCTTGCTGCGGCTTTCTTGATCCTTGCGTTGGCTGGACCGACGATCAACCAAGAAGAACGCGATGGGCTGAGCAATGTGGTTTTTGTTGTCATCGACGAAAGTGAAAGTCAGCGAATTTCAGATCGTCATGATCAAGTAAACACCGCGTTGACTGCGATAAAAGCACGATTTAGCGGTGACGCAGATTTTGAGCTGCGTGAAGTGCGTGTCGAGAATGATTTGGGCATGCGTGACAGTGGCTCAATGGTTTTGACGGCATTGTCGCAGGCCGCCGCACAAGTGGCCGCATCGCGTGTTGCTGGTGCGATTGTGCTGAGTGATGGACGCATTCACGACCAAGAGGCCCTGAATGTATTTCCCGCACCGGTGCATTTATTGCAAACAGGGCGTCAGGGTGATTGGGATAAGCGGCTTGAACTTATCAATGCGCCAAGCTTTGCCATTGTCGGCGAAGAGATTATTTTACGGCTTCGCATTGGTGAACAGGGCGATGTGCCTGCGGATAAAA
>DKMK01000018.1 GCA_002469545.1 Rhodobacterales bacterium UBA7416
TGACATGTCACCAGCCGCGCGATCCTGTAATGAGGTCAGCAAAAGTTGATCCATGACATTATTGACTTGGTCAAACCCATAGATACCGGCCCAGAATTCAAGGTTTTCACGTACAGTCAGGGTCGATTTTACCCCGTCCAGATGACCTGAAAAAGCAATGTTATTGTTGTATCTGCCACCACTTAACCCTGCCAAATAGCGCAATAGGGTGGTTTTTCCAGAACCGTTTGGACCACGTAGTATAAGGCAATCTCCGTTGTCCACAGACAGGGAAACGTTGGATAAAATCAATTTATCTGCACGCATGCAGTTGAGATTTGAGACATTCAATAACATATAAGCAGAACTATCCTAAACTTTCCAAGGAGGGAAGCGTGCAAGGGGCAGGTAATTTGACTGAAATGGGCTTTAGTGGTCCACCAGCATATCAATTAGCAGATTGGCGCTTGCAAATGCAAAGTCTGTATGCGGTTTTACGTGCTTTTGATGATCCCAAAGAAGCATGGAAATTATGGAAAGCGCGGCGCAATGAGCTGTTGGCGACGCATCCAAGCTCGCCCTTGAGTAAGGAGAAGAAACTGGCATTTCGCGGAGCGAACGCATTTGCATATAATCCAGCGTTTCGTTTTGAGGTGGATGTGACCGACGAAAAGGGTCAGTTGCAGTTTCAGGATTTGGGCGTAGATGGCCCCGTCCATTATCAGAAAATCGGGAATACAGTTGGATTGGCCAGTGCGCTGGGCAAAGAGCTGTCTGTGTATTGGATGTTGGGTTATGGCGGTGGATTATTCATTCCATTTCGCGATGCGTCGGCGGATGGGGATACATTTCATACAGGGCGTATTTTGATTGATGCGCTGAAGGGAGCCGATTTGGGCTTATCTCAGAATGGTAAATTGATCTTGGATTTCAATTTTTCATATCACCCTTGTAAACTGTGGAATGGCGCGTTGGACTATCTGAGTGTACCTGATGAAAATCACATATCTTGTACGATAAATGCGGGTGAGCGTCGATAGGTATACAATTGCATACCAAATAAGTCTTGCTCAAACATGGTTTTTGTCGCATAAGCCACGTAATCCAATTTTCTAACCTATTCGGAGGGCTGAAATGACAGTTCAAGTCGGTAAAGATACCAGTAAAACACGTAAAACCCTGACAGTTGGCGGCAAGTCCGTCGACTATTATTCAATTCCGGCGGCAACTGCTGCGGGTCTGGGCGATTTCTCAAAGCTGCCAGCAGCATTGAAAGTTGTTTTGGAAAACATGCTGCGCTTCGAAGACGGTGGCCGTACAGTTTCAGTTGACGACATCAAGGCGTTTGCTGAATGGGCGACTAAGGGCGGTAAGAACCCGCGCGAAATCGCATATCGCCCAGCACGTGTTTTGATGCAAGATTTCACCGGTGTTCCTGCGGTGGTTGACTTGGCTGCGATGCGTGATGGCTTGATGGCGCTGGGCGGTGATCCAGAGAAAATTAACCCATTGAACCCAGTTGATTTGGTTATCGACCACTCTGTTATGATCGACGAATTTGGCAATCCACGCGCGTTCCAGATGAACGTGGACCGTGAATATGAACGTAACCTCGAGCGTTACACATTCCTTAAATGGGGCCAAAAAGCATTTAACAACTTCCGTGTTGTTCCTCCGGGAACTGGTATCTGTCACCAAGTTAACCTTGAGTATTTGTCACAGACTGTTTGGAAAGACGTTGATCAAAACGGCGTAGAAATTGCATACCCAGACACATTGGTCGGTACAGACAGCCACACAACGATGGTTAACGGCGCAGCTGTTCTTGGTTGGGGCGTTGGCGGTATCGAAGCCGAAGCTGCGATGTTGGGTCAACCAATTTCCATGCTGATCCCAGAAGTGATTGGTTTTGAGCTGACGGGCGCAATGATGGAAGGCACAACCGGTACGGATTTGGTGCTGAAAGTTGTTGAATTACTGCGTGCAAAAGGCGTTGTTGGTAAATTCGTTGAATTCTACGGCGCTGGTTTGGACACGTTGCCATTGGCAGACCGTGCAACAATCGCAAACATGGCACCAGAGTACGGCGCGACATGTGGTTTCTTCCCTGTGGACAACGAAACATTGCGTTACCTGACAACAACTGGTCGCGACGAAGATCGTATCGCATTGGTTGAAGCATATGCGAAAGAGAATGGTTTCTGGCGCGATGCGGATTATGCACCAATCTACACTGACACATTGTCATTGGATATGGGCACAATCGTTCCTGCGATTTCTGGTCCAAAACGTCCACAAGATTACGTTGCATTGACTGGCGCAAAAGAAGCGTTCGCAAATGAAATGGAAAACACGTTCAAGCGTCCAATGGGTAAAGAAATCGCTGTTAAAGGCGAAGATTACACAATGGAAAGCGGCAAGGTTGTGATTGCATCAATCACATCATGTACGAACACATCAAACCCATACGTGATGATCGGTGCGGGCTTGGTTGCGCGTAAAGCGGCGGCGTTGGGTCTGAACCGTAAACCTTGGGTTAAGACTTCATTGGCACCTGGTTCGCAAGTTGTTTCTGCATATCTTGAAGCGGCTGATCTGCAAACTGATTTCGATAAGCTTGGTTTCCACTTGGTTGGTTACGGTTGTACCACTTGTATTGGTAACTCTGGTCCGATCCAAGCTGAGTTGTCTGAGGCAATTGCCGAAGGTGATTTGGTTGCGACATCTGTTTTGTCTGGTAACCGAAACTTTGAAGGTCGTATTTCACCTGATGTACGTGCGAACTACTTGGCTTCTCCGCCATTGGTTGTGGCATATGCGATTGCAGGTACGATGGATATCAATTTGGCGACTGACGTCATTGGTACAGACCAAGAAGGTAACGATGTTTACCTGAAAGATATCTGGCCAACGACGCAAGAAGTTGCTGAAATGGTTGAGAAAACTGTAACGCGCGAAGCATTCCAATCTAAATATGCGGATGTTTTCAAAGGNNTATTTCCAAGGCATGTCAGCAGAACCAGGTGTGATTTCAGACATCAAAGGCGCCAAAGTTTTGGCCGTTTTGGGCGACATGATCACGACTGACCACATTTCACCAGCAGGTGGATTTGCGGCCGATTCACCAGCAGGGGAATACTTGATCGAACGCCAAGTTCCACTGCGTGAGTTTAACTCTTACGGGTCTCGTCGTGGTAACCACGAAGTTATGATGCGCGGCACGTTTGCCAATATCCGCATCAAGAACGAAATGCTGGATGGTGTCGAAGGTGGTTACACCAAGGGCCCAGATGGTAATAAAACATCGATCTATGATGCCGCAATGGCATACAAAGAAGCGGGCATTCCGTTGGTCGTCTTTGGTGGTGAACAGTACGGTGCAGGTTCTTCGCGCGACTGGGCTGCGAAGGGGACGAACCTGTTGGGTGTTTCTGCGGTTATTTCCGAAAGCTTTGAGCGCATTCACAGATCGAACCTTGTTGGTATGGGTGTTATCCCGTTTGAATTCACAAACGGCGACACACGTAAGACATTGGGTTTGACAGGCGAAGAGACTGTTTCAATTGGCGAACTTGAAGGTGACATCAAGCCACAATCAATGGTGCCTTGTACGATTACGTTCCCGAATGGCGATGTGAAAGAGATCACACTGAAGTCACGTATCGATACAGAAGTTGAAATCGAGTATTTGGAGCACGGTGGTGTATTGCACTATGTTCTACGTAACTTGGCTAAAGCTAGCTAAACATACTTAAAACTATAATTTAAAGGCACACGGTTTTCCGTGTGCCTTTTTGTTTGCAAGGTATTTACAAGAATCGGTACTACGTTTTTGCCCTGCTAAGGGTGAAATAAAGGGTAAGAAATTTACAAGTAAATCATGAGTTTTATTTTTTTCTTATAAAAATTTCTATAAAATACAGCATTAGATTGTTTTGTGTGCACGGGATTTTCGTTTCTTTCATATTGATAGCTACTTATAATGAATAAGAATTTGCCACATTTCATGGGATTCAATGAGTGGGTAAAGTTTATAAATCTTATTTAAGGGGACGATTATGAAAGAAGGCCATATACCACCAGGGCACCGCGAAAATAGCATTAGCCATGAAAACGGACAGGGGCACCATCACGACCACACAGGTTTCGAGAATGGTGTTGGCACCACAAATTTCATGGGGACGGCCCAGGTCCAGCGGAACCACCTATGGAAGGTTTATTTTTGTCTCCAGCGGAAACAATGATGAACGACGAGAACTTGATGGACGAAACAGAAGAAGATGAAATGGATATAATCTAGTATCTTCCGTAGAATTTTATTTTAAAGCAGGCAAAAGAGTTATCTTTTGCCTGCTTTTCGTTATTCAGTGCTTTTAAAAATATAGAGTAGAGCTATTATCTGACAAACATTTCAGAGAGTTCCATGACATTAAAACATTTGAATATCCCACCCGCTTGGACCTTAGTTGCAATCGCGGCGGCTTGCATTTTGCATTTTGTCTACCCGCTTGTTGTATTTAATTTTCGCGCAATTGATTTGGGGTTGATTGCGGCAGGGATGTATCTGATTGTTGCGCCCGTTGTTTGGTTTAAACGGAAAAATACCACACTTATTCCACGCCAAAAACCAACACAATTGATTAGCGAAGGGCCTTTTAAACTGTCGCGTAATCCAATGTATTTGGGCATGGTAATTTTAACCTTTGGTATTGGTGTCTCGTTGGGGTCAATCCAAGCTCTTTTCCCTGCGATTTGGTTGTTCTTTTTCCTACAGAAAAATTATGTTGTACCCGAAGAACGCAAACTACGTGAGGGCTTGGGTCAGGTGGCTGAAGACTATATTGCAACAACGGGCCGCTGGATTTGGTTTTTGTAACATTATGCTCTCGTTTTCTTTATTCGCTTTTCGGGGTTCAATTTTTTAGGTTCAAAGATGAAGAGAGTAGGGATTCGATAATGAAACACGTCACCGCATTGGCCGCCGTATCGGTAGTTGCCGCATCAATGGTACACGCCGAAACGTCAACAAAGCCGTTAATCGTTGTTGAGTTGTTTACGTCGCAGGGGTGCTATTCGTGTCCGCCTGCGGATAAAATATTGACCAAACTTGCCGCACAGGATGATGTACTGGCGCTGTCTCTGCATGTTGATTACTGGGACTATCTGGGTTGGAAAGACAAGTTCGCGATAAAGAAATTCGGTGAACGCCAATCCAGCTATAACGCGCAGATTATGAAACGATCTCGCCGCGTAACGCCGCAAATGATTTTCAACGGTGTGGCCGAAGTGGCCGGAGGTTCTGGCGGTTCGGTTGCTAAGATCGAAAAAAACGTGAAGTCGATGCGAAACTGGAAAGAGGGCGCGACATTGGATATGGTCCGCTCCGGTCAAAACCTGACTATGACATTGTCTGCGAAATCCCCAGACATGGGTACGGCAGAGATCAATTTGGTGCAATATACGCCCAGCGAAATTGTGCGTATTGATCGTGGCGAAAATGCTGGAAAGACAATCGAGTATACGAATATTGTCACCAGTTTTGATACCGTGGCAAAGTGGGATACATCCAAGAAGGCGAAGGTGAGCGTTAATTTGACCGGAGCCGGTCAATATGCCGTAATCGTTCAGGGGAAACGTTTTGGCCCTGTGATGGTCGCACGTCGCGTGCCTGCCTTGTCGAACTAAAGTTATCCAAAAAAAAGGCCGCTCAATGAGCGGCCCTGATTTCAATTTGCAACGGTTCTATTTTGGAATAGGACCGATCAGCATGGTCATTTGACGACCTTCTGTTTTAGGATGGTTCTCGATTTTGCCTGCTTCGGCTTCGATCACAGCAGCTTGTACACGTTTCAGCAAAGCTAAGCCCAGGTTTTGGTGTGCCATTTCACGGCCACGGAAACGCATGGTGATTTTCACCTTGTCGCCGTTTTCCAAGAATTTATAAACATTGCGCATTTTTACGTCGAAATCATGGATATCCGTGTTTGGACGGAATTTAACCTCTTTGATCTCGATTGTTTTTTGCTTTTTGCGTGCTTCTGCTTCACGTTTTTGCTGTTCATATTTGAACTTACCCAAATCCATGATTTTACACACAGGTGGTTTCGCATTTGGTGAAATCTCAACCAGATCTAATCCAGCTGAGTGCGCCATTTCGTTGGCACGTGCAGGTGTTACAACACCGACGTTTTCGCCTTCTGCACCAATTAATCTGATTTCGGGAGCGATTACGCGATCGTTTGCGCGGGGTCCGGTGTCGCGCTGTGGTGGCGCATTGTGGGGTCTACGGGCTATGGTACTTGGTCCTTTTATGATCCATATTGTGCTTTAATATAAAGGGCGAGGCCCTTTGTTCAAGCACTATCCTCTTGAAGCGGGAAACCGCGCAGGTCAAGCTTATTGCGAAAAAATTGGTTAAATAGCTTGAAAAAGGCGATGTAATTGCCCAAATCGCTACTGTGGCCTGTCGGATCTCTCGGCGGGTAAAAAAATTGGAGTTCTGTAATGAACAAAGTTATCTCATTGGTTATCGCGCTGGTTTTGGCCGGCGGTGGTTATTATTTCTATAACAAGTCACAAGTCGCAAACGAAGCGGCCGCAATGGAAGCTGCGAAAGACGCTGAAATGGCTGCTGCGAAAAAGGCCGAAGAAGAAGCGGCTGCGGCAAAGAAAGCGGCTGAAGAAGCTGCCCGTGAAGCTGAAGAGAAAGCAATGAAGGAAGCTGAAGAAGCAGCTAAAACTGCAGAAGATGCAGCGAAAGAGGCTGCTAAGGCAGCTGAAGACGCGGCAAAAGAAGCAGCCAAGGCCGCTGAAGACAAGCTGAAAGAAGCTGCTAAGGCAGTTGAAGATTCTGTTAAAGAAGCTGTAGGCGAGACAGTGACTGAAGGCGTTAAGGATGTTCTGAAGGAAGTTTTGGAAACAACAACTAGTAACTAAATTCTTCACAACATAAAATTTTGAAGGGTCGCCAGATTGGCGGCCCTTTTCTTTTGCTTAAATTTCAAAAGCGGATAGGGTTTGTGAATGCCTTATGTAGATTTACCCTTTGAAAGAGACGAATACGCGATGCGATTGGCCGCGGTTCGTTCAGCCATGGATGCCAAGGGCATCGACGTTCTATTTACGTGTGATCCAAGCAATATGGCTTGGCTGACCGGTTACGACGGGTGGAGTTTTTATGTCCATCAAGGTGTGATTGTCGGCCCCACTGGTGATCCGGTGTTTTGGGGCCGCAAAATGGATGCAATTGGCGCAACGCTGACGTGTTACATGAATGAAAGCGACATTCACGGATATTCGGACGATTTTGTTATGTCCAATCTGCATGCTATGGATGATTTGGCACGCGTGATTGCGAATTATGGTTGGTCTGGTTCGACGCTGGGTGTCGAGTTGGAAAATTATTATTACTCTGCAAAGGCGCATCACGTCTTGTCCTCAGCGCATCAAGGAAACATTGAAGATGTTACGGCATTGGTGAACTGGTGCCGTGCTGTGAAATCACAACAAGAATTAAAATACATGCGCCGCGGTGGACAAATCGTTGAACGCATGCATGCAAAGATTTTGGAAGTGTTTGAGGTCGGTAAACGCAAGAATGAAGTGGCCGCAGAAATTTACCACACAGGTATTTGGGGTGGTGAAGACGAAGATGGGTTGTTTGGTGGTGACTATGCCGCGATTTGTCCATTGTTGCCGACGAACGAAGAGGCAACAGCCGCGCATCTGACGTGGAATGATAAACCAATCCCCAATAATTCGGGCACGTTTTTTGAAATTGCGGGCGTGCATCGCCATTACCACGTGCCGTTGTGCCGTACGATATGGTTGGGTGATCCGCCGCGGGATGTTTCCTTTGCAGAAGAGGTGGTTCTGGAAGGGATTGAAGCGGGAATTTCAAAGGCGGTAGCCGGTAACACAACAGGTGATGTTGCCAGCGCATTTTATGGCGTTTTGGCGAAACACGGCGTGAAGAGAGAAGGGCGTTGTGGATATCCAATCGGCCTTAGTTATCCCCCTGATTGGGGCGAGCGGACGTATTCAATACGACCCAGTGATGAAACTGTTTTACAACCCAATATGACGTTCCATTTCATGCCAGCGCTTTGGATGGATAACTGGGGGTTGGAAATTACAGAAACCCTACGCATTCGTGAAACTGGTGTAGCTGAACCGCTGGCCGATGTGCCGCGTAAATTATTTGTGAAAGCGTAATAATGACTGATTTGACTAAGACACTGGAATTGATGGGTCAGTTGATTGCATTTCCAACCGTATCCAGCGAAAGCAATCGCGATTGTATCGATTGGATTGCTGATTATTTAGGCGCATTGGGCGCTCGGTGCGAAATTACATCCGAAGTAGAGGGTAAAGCAAATATTTTTGCGACCCTTGGACCTGATACAGACGGCGGTATCATTCTGTCAGGTCATACTGACGTTGTGCCGGTTGCGGGACAAAATTGGACCCGTGATCCATTTAAGATGGCGCGCGAAGGTGGTGCGCTGTTTGGACGTGGTACGTGCGATATGAAGGGGTTTATAGCCGCTGCTCTGGCGATGGCGCCTAAGTATGCCGCAATGGATCTAAAGCGTCCTGTGCATTTTGCGTTCACTTATGACGAAGAGGTGGGATGTTTAGGAGCACGTGTGTTGGTCAATCAGTTGATTGCGAATGGGCTTAAACCCAGTGCATGTATCGTTGGCGAACCAACGTCGATGCGCATTATCGAAGGTCACAAAGGTATGTGTGAATACACGACAGAGTTTCGTGGTGTTGAAGGACATTCAAGCAATCCAGCTTTGTGCGTGAATGCGTTAGAATATGCGCATAAGTTTATGACCAAATTGATGGAGGTGCGTCAACAATTGCCTGCAATGGCGCCACCAAATTCGCGTTTTGTGCCACCTTATTCCACATCATCTATCTGTTCGTGCCATGCGGGGTCCACGCATAATGTGATCCCCAGTTTGGCTGAAATTGAATGGGAGATGCGGGTCGTTCAACGCAGCGATCGTGAATGGTTGCGTGGCGAAATGAACCGCTTTGTCGATGAAGAATTACGCCCAGAAATGCAGGCGAAATCGCCGATTGCAGATATTATCGAAACCGTTTGTGTTGAAACTGAAGGGTTGGAGCCGGAAGCTGACAGCGAAGCGGTTAAGATTGTTCAGGAACTTACCGGTGGAAATTCAACCGAAGTTGTATCTTTTGGAACAGAGGCGGGGTTGTTCGCGCGTGCTGGGATTAGTTCTGTTTTATGTGGTCCAGGAAGTATTGAGCAGGCGCATAAACCTGATGAATATGTGACCGAAGACCAGATGGTGTTGTGTCTTGGAATGTTGGATCGACTAAGCGACACATTGCGCTAGCCGATCCAACACCGCCACGAAACGCGTGTTATGTTCCGCGGCTGTGAATTCGGTTGTAAAGCTTCGTAATTATTTGACTACCTGTCTTTTCGAACATGAACGGAAGTATAGCATGGACCAATGCAGCGCCAGCTGCGGCGAACAGCCAAAAGCTGAATGTCAGAGCAAACCACATGTGTTCCAAGAATGTTTCGTCCACCGATTCAGGGTGAGATGTGAATAATTTTGCAATTTTCTGTGACATGTTATTTTCCTAATTTGTTGCATAAGAGATAGCCTAGGTTTGCTGTTAACCTATCCCGAATAAGCATTGTTATTTTACAATTTAGGGGATATTATCCCGATATGAGAGATAAAATAGATGGAATTGACCTTAAGTTATTACGCTTACTGCAAAATGATGTCAGTTTAAGCGTTGATCAATTGTCCGAAAGTGTATCCCTGTCGCGCAACGCCTGTTGGCGCCGTGTGAAGGCGTTAGAAGAATCTGGTGTCTTGCGGGCCAAAGTGGCGTTGTTAGATGCGGGGGCGATGGGATTGGGTTTGCAGGCCATTGTGATGATCCGCGCGTTGTCACACACGTCGGATTGGACGAGATCGTTCCAAGATGCTGTAACGTATATGCCAGAGATTATGGGTGCGTATCGCACAACAGGGGATTTAGATTATGTATTGCGTGTTAGGGTGGCTGATATCAGCGCCTATGATCGTTTCTATAAAGACCTGACAGAACGCGTGGAAATAGCGGATGTTTCTGCGAGTTTTGTAATGGAAGAAATCAAAGATACAACTGCGCTGCCAATTTAAGCAGATTTGGTAAAAATCCCACTTGCATCCCAACGCGTGGTTGCGCATATAAGCATAAGAGCGCGGGCGTTGTGTAATGGTAAGACCTCAGCCTTCCAAGCTGATGANNGCGGGTTCGATTCCCGCCGCCCGCTCCAAATAATCCATATACCTCTATAAATATATAGTTTGAGACGTTGAGCTCGAAGCATTTTTCGGAAATTCTATTCTAATGGGTCATCAACGCCATCGTCGCTGGGTTCATCAAAATTAAGATGGTCCAAATTTATTAACTTAGACGAAAACCGTGAGGACGTCGCCACAGATTCATTCAGGGTCAGTGCATTTAAGCCAACCCAATCAAATGCTGGAATGTAAGGAGAGTAAGTTTCAATCAGAAGCAAATGTTCATCAATGCCCAAGTTGGGGATTGAGTCTTGGATATCTGAAGCCAGAAAACTGGGTTGAGGAACATGGGATGTATCAACAGACCACAGAATGGAAATTACGCCATCATTTTTTTGTACACTCGTTACACGTAGCCAGGTGTCATCCTTGCTTTTGGAGTTTGAAATTGTATCAAAAAGTCCATCTAACGACTGAATAAAGCTATCTTCTACGATCGTTTGGCGTGAAAGTAAGTCCGAAATTGTATAAGTCGCTGTGGTGAATTTCATCCATTTATGGAACGCATCATAAAATACAATCAACGCCATAAACCAGAGCAGTAGAACAGGCAAAATGACCATGAACTCTGTAATCAAAACGCCGTTTTCATTTTTTAAGAATTTTTTCATTTATGATGGCTCGTTTATATAAGCGTTATCTGAAACCAATGAAATTCCACCACTGTTGTCGTAGGCAAATGGCATAGCCATAGAAGTTGGTAAAATTGTATCGACGACGACACAGGCACGCATGTACATAACCTGCTGAATGTCTGCCGCACTTCTGTCGCCGTCGATAACCTGTGGCAAATCCGTTAAAGGATCAACTGGACCGGTTCTGTCGATGCAGGCGGCTGACGTGTTTGGAATCCCAGTAATTGCATCCACAGGGATAAGTTCGAGGAATAGAATTTCATTACAATCTTGTATAATGCCGATATTAGAACAAATTGTTTGCTTTATATAATCGTGAGCAAGTGCATTTGTTGAGGCAGAAGCAGGAATGCCATTTACTCTTACGTCTCGCGCGGCGGTTGCAAGCCCATGTTCAAGCATTGCCCAACGCATCAACACAAACCCCGTTTCAAGCATCCAACCGAAAATGAACATAAACAGGGTGGTGGCAATCACCATCTCATACGAGGCGACGCCTGCTTCATCTTTGCTGAACCGATAGGCAATTTTCCTAAACGAAGTCATTGGAGTATCGTTTCTAAACACTGGAATATGTACATCACTTTGTGATTTTTAATTTTTCAACTGCGGCGCCAATTTCTGCAAAGATGTCTTCTATGTCACCGGGTTCTGCCGTGTGGTAGAATGCTTCGTTGGTTGCGCAGTCCATAAGTGATTGCTGGCCATTTTGGCTGGCACCATATGCAATCGAAAATATAACGATTCCATTATTTTTGGCAGCCGTGCAAATGTTTGAAAAACGAGTGTTTTTTGTTTCTGGTTCTACTGTGTCCCAATAATCGCCCAATGTACCACCTGTTTCTAACAACAGTGTTTCAAGTGGAACTTTCGCCCATAGAGTTTTCCAAGTCATTTTTTTCCAAGATGAACCAGAACCAGACGGTTCATTAAACGTAACGTTGTTTTCACCGGCATTGTACCAACCATGGCTTGGATTGCTTTCATCATCACTTCTGTATTCTGGCTTAACTTTGTGTTCCGCCACATTTTGTCCGTCGGTGATAATTAACATGACTTTTTGCGTGCTTAATGATTCCAATCAACAGGGCGTTGTGAAAAACCTGGATCAACGGATTGCCTGTCTAATGCTAATCCATCCTCATCCCATAACGTTGAAAGATGGTTGATAACTGGGCGGCTACTTGGGTCAAGTAATGCAACACCCCATTTGGCCGCAATATCAAGTGACGTACTGCCACGTGATTTCATTGCTTCGAGTTGATCGATCAAAGCCGTTGCGTCCTTTGAAAATGGTAGAATTTGATCATATTCTTCTTGGCTACAATGGGGTAGGTCAATATTCCAGACGCCGCCACCTGAGCTTGCATTTTTATAAGCTGCATGCACGGCTTGTTCTTGCAAATTCGAGGAAAAACCAGTTTCCGCCCAAGCATCATCATACCATTCCGCACAAAAGCTTAATTGATGTTCTGCTGCGCCAAAGGCTGCTTCGTACAGTGCTTTGCCAGCATTCGTTTGCATATCATAAGGCACTGTCGAAATAGATACGCGGTTGGGGTTCGTATCATCATTTGCGGCCAATATATTCGTATAGAATGACGACAAGGCAGGGACCAAGCTAGTTAAACGACCACCATTCCCCATTGAATTGGATACATCAATCACGACAGAGATTTCTACATCTGGAACACGCTCTTCAGCGCCGCTGACAATCTCCATGTCTAAATCAGAAACGCCAAACGCACGCATAAATATTGTATCAACAGTTTGGGATGCAGAAACCTCTACGCGGCGAAATGATGATGTTGCAATTTCGTCCAAAATTCGAATCTCAACTTTGGGATCCAATTTTGCAGTGTCTAGATAACCATGCACAATGCTGGATGGTGTTTCCACTTGGCGCAAAGACGCCGCCGATACTGTGGCAATATCAAGTTGTGATTGAATATGTGAGCGCGCTGATTCAAACCGAACTAAGTCAAAGCCAATCCCGCCCAATGACACCATAACGACAAACAGCATCGCGATATAAATCGTCATCGATCCTGAGGTGTCAGAAGTGAATTTATCAACTTTGCATCGGATTAACTTCATATTCTCACCCATTTTCAAAAAATATACTATACAACTATAAGTATAATGAAGAAGTAATGTGGCAGCAATGGGGCGAGCAGGCGTTTATTGAAATAAATTACGTCGACAACGAAAAGTAAATCGCCTGATATTTTTGCAAATGCATCGTTTGTGAGCTGGTTGAGATTATAAGGATCTGATTATTGACTGTTATCTCTTGCTGCTGTGTTTTTAGTTTTGAGAGCCGCGCAATCCATATCATGCGCGGCCTTTTTTAGTGTTGTAGAATCTGCCCAAGGAAATTCTGCGTGCGTTTGTTTTGTGGATTATCGAAGAAGCTGATCGGATCGTTTTCTTCGACGATCAAGCCTTCGTCCATAAAGACAACACGATCGGCAACAGCTTTTGCAAAGCCCATTTCGTGGGTAACACAAACCATCGTCATGCCGTCATTTGCAAGCTCAACCATGGTGTCCAAAACTTCGGACACCATTTCCGGATCTAATGCAGATGTTGGCTCGTCAAACAACATGACTTTGGGTTTCATACATAACGATCGTGCAATCGCCACACGTTGTTGTTGGCCACCAGACAGTTGGCCTGGGTATTTGTCAGCTTGTTCTGGAATACGAACACGTTCCAGATACATCATGGCTGTTTCACGGGCTTCTTCTTTGCTTAGTCCACGTACCCACATCGGGCCAGCCATCAGATTCTCTAATATTGTCATGTGGGGAAACAGGTTGAAGTGTTGGAATACCATTCCAACATCCATGCGCACTTGGTCCACGTTTTTCATTTTGTTGTGCATATCGGTTCCATTCACACGAATGGTTCCTTTTTGATGCTCTTCGAGGTAATTCAATGTGCGGATCATTGTGGATTTTCCAGAACCTGACGGCCCGCAAACAACAATTCTATCGCCTTCGTTCACTGTAAAGTTGAAATCGCGCAAAGCATGGTACGTGCCGTACCATTTGTTCACGTTTATCATTTCAATAATCGGTTGTGACATCGTGATCTCCTAATGGCTTGCTGTGCGATAGTGACGTTCGATCCGGCTTTGGATAAGTTCCAAGCACATCGATAGGCACCAATAAATAAGGGCGGCGGTGATCAACATTTCCATGTGGCGGAAATCTTTATTGCCCAACGTTCGCGCAAGGAACATTAATTCCCATACACCAATGACTGAAACCAACGAGCTGTCTTTGAGCATTGCAATGAATTGATTGCCTGTCGGTGGAATAGTCAAGGGCATTGCCTGTGGCAAAATGATACGACGCATTGTTAAGGCAAAACCAAAGCCCATTGATCGCGAGGCTTCCCATTGGCCTTTGTTGATCGACTGAATGCCTGCGCGAAATATTTCAGTCATATAAGTGTTAGGGCCAGAATGCCAGCAGGGACGGCGTCAATCACATAGCCAAGTTGCGGAAGGCCAAGATAGATTAAGTAAACCTGCATAAGCAGCGGTAACCCGCGAAAGAATGATGTGTAAAAGCTGGCGATTGCGAATGCGAAGCCATTTGATGACAGTTTTGCAACAGCGCCGAAGATTGCGAAGCCCAGTTTGCGTCTGTTGCTACTGTTAAGGTGCCAGATGACATCACACGATCAAGTACCTTGTCTGCGAAGGCGACATTCGACGGCATAGCGAATGCAACACCTGTTGCGAGTGCGAAAATGCATCTGTTAAGTTTCATAAATTTCTCCAGATTTAGAGCTGATTTTTTTCGGGTATTGAATGCCTTTTGATTGGCTCAAAAGGCGCCATAACGGTTGATTGGGGTTTGATAAGTAGCAAGTGTTTCGAATTTTGACCGAGGTTTTCTGATCTACGTCCAACATTTTTTCATGGTGTTGGATGAAATGACGATTACCCAAACTCTTTTATAGATCTTAAATCTAAGAAGAATTCCTTGAGTATTTTTGCTCGTGGCCATAGCGATAGCATAGAAAAATTCCAAAGGCCCAAAGATGATAGCAAGTTTGATGATGTATGCGCGACCAGAGTTGGCGTTGGCACATAAGCGATATTGGGAGTTGATCCGCCGGAATTTAACAGCGGTAGGGATCAACAGCCCGATGGAATTATCGCAAGGAGCAGAAGAGTTTTCCGTCTGGAAACACCCCGAATTGGTTTTAAGCCAGACTTGTGGCATGCCGTATCGATTATGGTTGCATAACAAAGTGGCGTTGGTTGGAACCCCTGATTTTGGCATTTCTGATTGCCCTGCCGGTTATTATCGAAGCGCTTTGGTCGTCCGTTCTGACGATCCGCGCAACACGATTGACGCATTTCGCAATGGGGTTTTTGCCTACAATCAAACGTTTTCTCAATCCGGCTATGCCGCGGCGTTTTCACATCTTAGGCCGCGTGGGTTTTGGTTCGAGAATCGATTGCACACACAGCAACATATTCTATCTGCGCTGGCTGTCGCTGAAAGACGGGCAGATATTGCCTCGATTGATGCTGTGAGTTTGCGTCTGATGCAAAAACACGAAGGATTTACCGATGCTTTGCGGGTATTGGAATGGACTAAGCCAACACCGGGATTGCCGTTGATCACGGCAAATGGACAAAATGCGGAGTTGATTTTTGATGCTGTTGAAAAGGCAATTGGGCAATTGTCGGTTTATGACAAAGCGGATTTGGGGCTTATGGGCATTGTGAAAATTCCAACTGATAAATATCTAGAAGTTGCGAACCCACCGCAGAACGGGTGAAATTGCGAATAATTCAATGCAAATTGAAAATAGCCAAACACCAAAGTTAAATGCTTCTTAAGCTCAGCCCGCTAATCCGAACCAGTAATATCTTGGAGGTTCGAATGAAAGGTATCGTATTTGTTGAGCTAATCGCCATGGCGGAAACAGTTGCCGGCGAAGATGCTGTCGATGAAATTATTGAAAGATGTGATTTAGAAAGTGGTGGCGCTTATACATCTGTAGGTATTTATCCATGCAGTGAGTTAATGACAATTGTTCAAGCGTTTAGCGAGGCGTTGAAGGCGCCAGTCGCGGATCTGCAGCACCAATTTGGTGAGTGGATGTTCAGACGTTTTGTAGATGGCTATCCTGCATTTTTTGTCGGGAAAACCGACGCGTTCACTATGCTTGAATCAATCGAAAACGAAGTTCACGTCGAAGTGCGGAAATTATATCCAGAAGCGGAACTTCCAACTTTCGACACCAAACGGACAGAGGACGGAAGTTTGATTATGTATTATTCTTCTGAGCGTCCGCTTGTTGATTTTTGCCAGGGTATGATCCAAGCCTGTGTTGATCATTTCAAGGTTGAAATGCAGATTGAATGCACGAAAAAGACGACTGATGGTGCCTTTGCCGCAGATTTTCATATTAGACCTGCTGCATGATACCACTTGTTGCAACCGATATCCCAAAGTCAGAGCATGTCTCTCGGCGACGATATGAGCGTGCGCAAAAAGCATGCCGAGAGGCGGAGCGGCTACTGGAGGTTAAAAGCCGTGAGGTTTGGGAGGTTAACCAACAACTCAAAGAGCAAGCCGCTGGATTGGAAGTCGCAGTACAAGAACGTACCGCAGATCTGATCAAAGAACAGATGGTGGCAGAGGAAGCAAACAAGGCAAAAACGGTATTTTTAGCCAGTATGAGCCACGAAATTAGGACACCATTGAATGGCGTTTTGGGGATGGCCGAGGCGTTATTAGACACTCCCCTTAACGATGATCAACACGAGATGAGTACGACAATTGTCGAGTCTGGTAAGATACTATTGGCTGTTTTAAATGACATATTGGATATTTCGAAAATTGAATCTGGCCAATTGGAAATCGAAAAATCACCATTCGACTTGGAAGCGCTGTTTGACAGTATTTCAAAGCTATTCATGCCAAAAGCACGGGAAAAAAACCTTTCATTTGATCTGTGTCTAGAGTCGAGTGCAAAACGTTGGTTATTGGGGGATGCGCAACGAATAAAGCAGGTTGTAGGAAATCTGATTTCGAACGCTATCAAATTCACTCAAACGGGTGGAGTGAAAATCAACGTAGTTGTTTTTGAAGATTCGACCGACAGCCATCAATTATCATTTTCTGTTTCTGACACAGGAGAAGGCATTCCCAGCAACAAAATTGACCGTCTGTTTAAACCATTTTCCCAAGTAGATAGTTCTGTATCCCGTCGCCACGGTGGAACAGGTTTAGGTCTTTCAATATCCCAACAGTTTTGTGCATTAATGGGAGGCGAAATCACAGTCAAAAGTGACCCTGGTATTGGGTCGATTTTCACAGCAACTATTAACATCGAATTGACGGGCAAGCCGGCGGAAAAAGCAGATAATACGGCGCAGGCCCGTCGTGTTATGAGCCAAAAAAAATGGCGAATACTGTTGGCCGAAGATAACAAAACAAACCAGATGGTAATTCATAAATTTTTGAAACAATTTAAATTAGATATCAAAGCTGTTGAAAATGGTAAGCTTGCTGTTGATGCCGTTTCGACAATGCAATTCGATGTTATTTTGATGGATGTGAACATGCCGGAGATGGACGGCATAACGGCTACAAAAATGATCCGTCAGATAGAACTAAAAAAGGGGCGAAAAAGAACACCAATTATTGCGCTAACAGCCAACACGATGACACATCAAGTTGCCGAATATATAAGCAGCGGTGTGGATCGCCATTTGGGAAAACCGTTCAAAAAAGACACCTTGATTGAAGTTATCAGTGAAACGTTACATTCAGATTGAAGGCGTGAAGAACCCAGCGGACCAAGTTAGGTTTAAAATATGTCGTTTAGTTTGAAATGTTGCCTTGATGCAATCCAGCTTGCGTTGTATCGATACGGTTAAAATTCCGAAAGCTGAATATATGTCAACGCCTGAATCAACTCGTTCCATTTCCGAAGATCGCGCCAAAGGCAAAGATGTGGGGGCATTGCGCGGGTTGGTGCCTTTCTTGAAACCTTATAAGTGGACGGTCGCAGCTGCATTATTCATGTTGACGTTTACTGCCGCGATTTCCCTGATTTTACCTCTTGCTGTTAGGGGAATTGTTGATGGTTTCGGCGAAGATATTGACCAGCTGGATCGTTATTTTATGTGGGCAATCTTTGTTGCTGGGTTGTTAGCGGTCGGTTCAGCTTTACGTTATGCATTGGTAACGCGATTGGGTGAACGTGTCGTCGCAGATATCCGTCGCGCCGTTTACGACAAAATGATTGGCATGAGTCCTGCGTTTTATGAACGCGTTATGACAGGCGAAGTTTTAAGTCGCATCACAACAGATACAACGCTCATCCTTTCTGTAATCGGGTCATATTTGTCATTTGCGCTGCGCAACACGATTATGTTTGTCGGTGGTTTGATATTGCTGTTCATCACATCTGCTAAATTGACTGGGTTGGTATTGTTATTAGTACCCTTCATTTTAATTCCAATCTTTGGAATAGGGCGTCGCGTAAGAGTGTTGAGCAAGCTTAATCAAGATAAAATCGCAGAGAGTTCTGGGAATGCGTCGGAGAGTTTATTAGCCAACCAAACGGTGCAAGCATTCACCCACGAAGCGGCTTCGCGTAAGTTGTTTGGCGATCTGACTGAGGAAGCGTATGACGCGACACGTCAACGGGTGACAATCCGTGCCTATATGACGGCAATTGTGATTTTCTTGATTTTCACAGGGGTAGTTGCGGTTATTTGGATCGGTGCACGTGACGTTAAATCGGGCGAAATGAGCGCGGGTGTTCTAATACAGTTCGTTATTTATGCGGTCATGGTAGGCGCGTCAGTTACGGCATTCGCCGAGTTTTGGGGCGAGATGCAACGCGCTGCGGGTGCAACCGAACGCTTGGTTGAATTGTTGAATGCTGATGATGTCGTAATTGACCCAGTCGATCCAGACACGCTTGCGTTGCCAGTTCAAGGTAATGTTGTCTTTGATAATTTAACATTTCATTATCCATCACGCCCCAAAGTTGCGGCGCTAGATGGGTTTTCATTGAACATTCAGCCAGGCGAGACAGTCGCACTTGTTGGCCCTTCCGGGGCGGGTAAATCAACTATATTTCAGCTTCTGATGCGGTTTTTCGACCCAAACAAAGGTCAAATTACTTTGGATGGAAAGCCCATTCATACTTTGGCGCGTGAATCGTTTCGCAAGCACATGGCAATGGTGCCACAAGACCCCGTTATCTTTGGCACGTCAGCGATGGAAAATATCCGATTTGGTCGCCCAGAGGCAACGGATGGTGAAGTAGTAGAAGCAGCCAAAGCAGCTGCGGCGCATGATTTTTTGACGGCGCTTCCGGATGGCTATGACAGTTATGTTGGTGAACGAGGCGTAATGTTATCGGGTGGTCAGAAACAAAGGTTGGCAATTGCACGTGCGATTTTACGCGATGC
>DKMK01000022.1:0-18875 GCA_002469545.1 Rhodobacterales bacterium UBA7416
AACGCCTGCGGATATCGTGTTTATATCGGCGGCCGACACTGAATTAGCGGCCTTGTCCGAAGCACGTGCAAGTATGAATCTTCCGGCCAGCCTGCGATTGGCTAACCTGACGCATTTATCCCATCCGATGTCTGTGGATTTGCATATTGATGATTGTGCGTCCAAATCCAAAATCGTGATTGCGCGTGTTTTGGGCGGTGTTGGGTATTGGAAATACGGATTAGAACAATATGCGGCACGTTTAGGTGTTGCAGGTGTACGGTTTGTGGCTCTGCCTGGGGACGATAAACCCGACGAAGAGCTGTGGCGATTGTCCACGATTGATCGCGCGGATTGGGATGCGTTGTGGGCGTATATGGTTGAAGGCGGGCCAGAAAACTCCAGTAACTTCTTGCGCTATGCGCAGGCTATGTTGGATGACACCGAACGCCCTGAACCAGCCAAGCCGTTATTGAAAGCTGGTGTTTATTGGCCGGGTGCGGGTATCGCCGACATGGATGTTTTGCGTGCAGAATGGACGGATGGGGCACCTGTGGTGCCGATTACGTTTTACCGCGCTTTGGTGCAAGGTGCTGGATTGCATCCGATCAATCGTTTGATCAAAGCATTGTTACGCCGTGGTTTAAATCCGATGCCGATTTTTGTGGCGTCGTTGAAGGACCCATTGTCTGTTGCGACATTGGAAGGTTTATTTTCCGACGCCCCACCTGATGTAATTTTGAACTGTACCAGTTTTGCGGTTGGATCACCCGATCAAGGTGCTGTGAATGCAGGTGGCACAAATCCGTTGGTTATGCCCGCCGCCAAACGTGCGCCTGTTTTTCAGGTTGTTTTATCGGGGTCATCCGAAGCGGCATGGGACGAGGGGTTAAACGGATTATCTGCACGAGACATTGCGATGAACGTGGCCTTGCCCGAAGTTGATGGGCGTGTGTTGACGCGTGCTATTTCATTTAAGGGTGAAGCGTTTTTTGATGAAGCCACCGAGTGTCCAATTGGTAGTTATCGTGCGCGTGGGGATCGTGTGGAATATGTGGCGGAGCTGGCCAAAAACTGGACCGCGTTGCGCCGTGTTGATGGGGCCAACAAGAAAGTTGGTTTAATACTTGCGAACTATCCCAACAAAGATGGGCGTTTGGCCAATGGTGTTGGTTTGGATACGCCACAAGCGACAGTCGATATGTTGGCGGCCTGTGCGGATGATGGGATGACAGTATCTGATGCGCCAACCACGTCGGACGGGTTGATGTCGATTATTACATCGGGGCCAACCAATTGGCTGACGGATCGCACCACGCGAACTGGCGGACAGCGCATGTCGTTGGATGATTATTTGGTGCATTATAAAGCCCTGCCTTTGGCTGTCCGTGATCAAATGGAAGATCGTTGGGGTGCGCCAGAAAGCGACCCGTTTTTCGGAGCGGATGGGTTTGCATTATCGATCTTTGAGTTTGGGAATGTTTGCGTTGGGGTACAACCAGCGCGTGGATATAATATTGATCCCAAGGATACGTATCATTCACCCGATTTGGTGCCGCCACATAATTATTTGGCGTTCTACTTTTACCTACGCCATGCGTTTGGTTCACATGCGTTGGTGCATATGGGTAAGCATGGGAATTTAGAATGGTTGCCAGGTAAAGCGATTGCATTGTCAGATGAATGCTGGCCAGAGGTTGCTATTGGAGCGACGCCGAATGCCTATCCTTTCATCGTAAATGATCCAGGCGAAGGAACACAGGCGAAACGTCGGATTAGTGCAGTAATTGTTGATCACCTGACGCCACCATTAACGCGCGCTGAAACTTACGGACCGTTGAAAGACTTGGAAGCGCTGGTCGATGAATACTACGAAGCGGCGGGGGTTGACCCGCGCCGTTTGGATCATCTGCGCCGAGAAATTTTGGCACTTACATCGGCAACCGGAATGGATGTTGATGCAGGGATGGCTGGTGATGACCAAGACAATGATTTGGCCAAGTTAGACGAGTATTTGTGCGAGCTGAAAGAGGCACAAATTCGCGATGGGTTGCATGTGTTTGGGACATCGCCAACTGGACGATTAGAGCGAGATTTATCAATTGCGTTGGCGCGTGTCCCACGTGGAGATGGTAAAGGCGAAAAAGCCAGCCTTCAGAGGGCATTAGCCGTCGATCTTGAGCTTGGTTTTGATCCGTTGGATTGTGCGATGGGTGATGCATATGACGGGCCAAAACCTGATGTATTACAAAAGGTTAGCGTTGATAATTGGCGTAACAATGGTGATACCATTGAACGGATTGAATTATTGGCGATAGATTTGTTGGATGGAGAGCCCGCGGGAGATTGGCCAAACGCACGCATCGTGTTGGATGGAATACGTGAAACGATCCGTCCCATTGTTGCCACATGTGGTGATGCGGAACGTGTTGGTTTGTTGGATGTGTTGAATGGTAAATTCATTCCCCCTGCGCCGTCAGGCGCGCCGACGCGTGGGCGGTTAGATGTTTTGCCGACTGGGCGGAATTTCTTTTCTGTCGACAGCCGCGCGGTACCAACACCGACTGCTTGGGCCTTAGGTTGGAAAAGTGCAAATTTATTAATTGAAAAACACTTACAAGATCATGGTGATTGGCCACGCGCCATGTTGTTGACCGCATGGGGCACAGCAAACATGCGTACCGGTGGTGATGACATTGCACAGTGCTTGGCATTGATGGGCGTGAAGCCACAATGGGATTCTGCGAACCGTCGTGTGGTTGGGTTCGAGATTATTCCTGTAAGCGTTTTGGATCGCCCGCGTGTGGATGTAACATTGCGTGTTTCAGGCTTTTTCCGCGATGCCTTTCCCCAGCAGATGGCATTGGTCGACAGTGCCGCGCGTGCGGTTATGGCGATGGATGAACCTGATGATCTAAACCCAGCGGCGGCGAAGTTTCGTGCCGAGGGCGACGGTGATGCCGCCTACCGTGTGTTTGGATCGAAACCCGGTGCATATGGTGCGGGTTTGCAGGCGATGATCGATGAGAAATTGTGGGCGAATAAGGCGGATTTAGCGGATACTTATTTGGAATGGGGATCGTACGCATACGGCAAAGATGCTGATGGGTTGAAAGCGCGTGGCGCGTTAGAAACCCGTTTGAGCCAAGTTGAAGCCGTAGTACAAAACCAAGATAATCGTGAGCACGACATTTTGGACAGCGACGATTATTATCAATTTGAGGGCGGCGCCGCGGCGGCGGTTTCGACATTACAGGGTCAAGATCGCCCGATTTATCACAATGATCATTCACGCCCAGAACGTCCTGTTATACGCACGCTGGACGAAGAGATTGGTCGCGTGATGCGGTCGCGAGTGGTGAACCCAAAATGGATCGATGGCGTGAAACGTCATGGGTACAAAGGCGCGTTTGAGATGGCTGCGACGTTAGATTATTTGTTTGCGTTTGCCGCGACAACAGGAGCTGTGAAAAACCATCATTTTGACATGGCGGAGGCTGCGTTCATTGAGGATGATGATACGCGCGAGTTTATCGAACGCCACAATCCAGCGGCGTTGCGTGAAATGGCAGAGCGTTTGCAAGAAGCCATTGATCGCGGCATGTGGAACCCAAAATCAAATTCAGCACGTGCGCGGATAGAGGAATTGTTATGACACTTGTAACAACGGAAAATGTGAGCTGGTATTTTAATGACTTTGGTGCTGAAAGGTTTTTAGCGCTTTTGCATGTTGCGTTCGCAGATATGGAGGGGCGGATTGATCCACCCTCTTCTTTGCATCGATTAACGGAGCAAGAGGTTAATGACTTTGCTGCCGATGAAATTTTATTGGGCATCGAGGATGAAGAGCATGGGTTGATTGCTTGCCTTTTTGCATCAGTCAGAGGTGATCATTTTTATCTGGGCAAATGGGCGGTTCATCCTGAGTATCAAAAGATGGGCTGTGCGACCGCGCTGCTGGAATGGGTTGAAGAAACGGCTGCATCGTATGCAGTTAAAAAGCTGATCTTGGAAACGCGTATAGAACTGATTGAGAATCACATCACGTTTGAAAAAATGGGTTTCGTTAAAACGGCAGAAACAGCGCATGACGGTTATAACCAATCGACCAGCATAACGATGGAAAAAGAATTATGACCAAGGGACATTGTCTGTGTGGGGCTGTTTCATGGAAATATTCGGGCACTGAAACATGGGCCTGTTTTTGCCATTGCGATGATTGTCGACGTAATTGTGCGGCACCCGTTGTGGCGTTTATTGGCATTCCGTTGACTGCGTTCAAATGGACGGGGGCGGTTCCGAAAGTATACGCATCCAGCAAGGGTGTGCAGCGTCATTTTTGCGATAACTGCGGGACGCCTATGGCATTTCAGGCGGAGCATTATGCAGGTGAAATCCATGTGTATGCGCCGTCCATGGAACTGCCCAATAATTTCAAACCTGAATTTCACGTCTTTTACGGCGAAAAACTTGAATGGTTGCATATGGTGGATGATCTGCCAAAGTACCCTCAGTCCAAAACATAAAGGAAACCCCATGTCAGAAGATACAGAACGTCACACAATGAAAATGGCCAAGAAGAAGGCCGCACGCGATAAAATCATGGCGACCAAGACCGACAAAAAAGGTTTGATCATTGTGCACACGGGCAAAGGTAAGGGTAAATCCACCGCCGCGTTTGGGATGATTTTCCGTCATATTGCGCATGGAATGCCTTCTGCAGTTGTTCAGTTCATCAAGGGCGGTATGTCCACCGGCGAGCGCGATATGATTTTGGAACGGTTTACTGATTTGTGTTCATTCCACACTATGGGCGAAGGGTTCACTTGGGAAACTCAAGATAAAACACGCGACACAGAAATGGCACAGGCCGCTTGGGAAAAAGCCAAAGAATTGATCCGTGATCCCAAAAACTCGATGGTATTGTTGGACGAGTTAAACATCGCGTTGCGTTATGATTATGTTGATATCAACGACGTTGTTGAGTTTTTGGTCGAGGAAAAGCCAGAGATGACACATGTTGTGATTACAGGGCGGAATGCCAAAGATGAGCTGATTGAGATTGCCGATATGGTGACGGAAATGGAACTGATCAAACATCCGTTCCGTTCGGGCGTTAAGGCGCAGATTGGCGTGGAATATTGAGCGAGGAAAAACCATCCGAAGCGGGCAAATTGCTGGCTGAGGTTCGTAAGCTGAACCAGCATAAATTTGTGCGTGCACATGACAGCTGGATCGGGTTGATTTGGTTTCAAGTTGTGCGCGGATTGGCGTTTGGTCTGGGGTCTGTGATTGGAGCCACTGTCTTGGTTGCGGTATTGGTTTCCTTATTAGGCGAGATGAATTTCATTCCAATCCTTGGTGATTGGGCGCAACAGATTTTGGATATAATGGAAACCGGAAAACCATGAAGCTTTTGACCATATCAGGGAGCCTGCGAAAGGGTTCGTTTAATCGCAAGTTATTAGCCGAAGCAGCGCGCCATTTTGGAGAGGCTGATGTGACCGAGGCCGATATTCGTTTGCCATTATACGATGGTGATATGGAAGAAGCCGAAGGCATTCCGCCAGCAGTGCAGAAGTTAGCGGATCAGATCGCGGCGGCAGATGCCATCGTGATTTCAAGCCCAGAATATAATCAAGCGCCGTCTGGTGTGTTGAAGAACGCATTGGATTGGGTCAGTCGTGTGGATGGCAATCCATGGGCCGCGAAGCCCGTGGCGTTGATGCATGCAGCCGCTGGACGTACGGGCGGCGCGCGCGCGAATTATGCATTGCGTTTGATGATGGCACCGTTTGGAACGGAAATGGTTCAAGGACCAGAGGTTTTAGTTGCCGGCACATTCAAAGAAATAGATGACACAGGCTGGTTAACCAACGAACATTACACCAAGGGTTTAGTGGCGTTGATGGCGGCGTTGCGTGCTAAAGTTGATTAGAAATTTCCAGTAAGTTCCTGTCTGGATCGCGGATATAAATTGAATTAATTGGGCCGGTCGCGCCACTGCGCTTTACGGGGCCTTCTTCTATTTTGATTTTTAGGGAATGCAGGTGGCGTTGCCAATCTGCCAAATCTGTATCTGTTAAAAAACAAAGATCGGCAGAACCCGTTGTAGCCGCGTTTGCATTGGGCAAAAATTCACGGCCCTGTTCGTGAAGGTTGATTTTTTGATTTCCAAATTTCATCGCCGTGCGCGGCCCACCTGTGGCCGCAAAAAACTGTTCAGTCCGCATACCCAGAACACGTTGGTAAAACGCAATTGACGTGTCGATGTTTGCGACCGTCAGGACGAGGTGATCCAGTGATGTCAGTTGTGGCATTATTTATTCCAAATGATGTTCGACTGTAAAGCTTTTGGGTATTTCCGTTGGTTTATGTTGAACAAGGTCCGCCAAAGTAGACCCGATTTTATGTGCTAAGCCAAACCCTATTTTAAAACCACCCATTGCGGCAAAAACATTTGGTGCATCTGGGATTGCACCCAACAATGGTTCGCGGCGACGGGCCATGGGGCGTAACCCAGCCCAAGTTTGAATAATAGGTGCATCGCGGATTGTTGGGCAAATACCACGGGCACGTGCAACGACATCGTCCAGAAGGTGATCAATTTCGTAGGGCTGGCCCCATTTTTTTTCCGACGTTGAGCCAACTGTAGTTGTGCCGTCCGCGTGAGGCACAATGTAAGTTCCATCTGCGTAAATTTGTGGCGCGTTGCCCATATCAACGTCCAACAATGCCGCCTGCCCTTTGACGCCTGAGCCCATTTGCGTGCCGAAATGAAAGTCGAGAAGATGAAAACCTTCGTAGCCGCCGGCAAGGATGATTGATGTCGCATGGGCCTGTCCCCATGAACCAAAAACGGAACCTGGTTCAAAACCCATCACCCGTGAGTTTTCGCGGAATTCGACGCCCAATTGCACACATGCGCGTGCCAGAGATGCGCATGCCTTGGACGGGTAAATGCGCGCCGACAGCGTGTCGTGGATAATGCCAAATGGTGCGGCATCCGCCGATAGTAGCGAGTGACTGTCGATGACATCCCAAGTGAAATCACGCCAGTTTTTGCCTGCCTCTGCGGTGCGGATATGGGCCAGCTTTAATGTGCGTTCGTCCATGATTGGCGACAAACGACCAATGCGCCCGTATCCTGATGCGATGCCAGACAGTTTGTCCACAATAGCCCAGTGCTTTTGGGCCGATGCCAGTGCGTCGCGTTGGTATTGTTTTTTCGCTTGCCATTGATCGGGTGTAAAGGGCGCCAAGGCGCCGACAATTCCACCCGATGCACCGCTGCCGATTGTGTTGGCGTCTAGAACTAAAACAGATAGGCCTGCACGCGCACAAGCATAGGCGCATGACAGGCCAAATATGCCTGCGCCAACGATCAATACATCGTGCGATTTGGGCGTTGTCATTTATCAACCTATGCCGTTAGTGTTGGGCATCATCTAAGGCAATTTCATATGAGCGACCAGATTAAAAACGCGCAGATTGAATGGCGTGAGGGAAACGTGCCGGTGGCCCTTGCCTTTGACGACCCTTATTTTTCCGTCGATGATGGGCTTGCCGAAACGCAGTTCGTTTTCTTAGATGGTAACGATTTATCGAACCGGTTTTGTGATGGTTTTCATGTGGCAGAACTGGGATTTGGGACTGGGTTAAATTTACTGGCGTGTTGGCAAGCATGGATTAATGCTGGCTTCAAAACGCCATTGCGTTTCACCAGCTTTGAGGCATTTCCAATGGCATTGACCGACATGCACAAAGCGTTATTGCATTGGCCTGCATTGATGCCTTTGGCAGAGAACATGTTTAAGCAGTTGGAAAATGGATGGCGGATTGAAACGCCAACATTGTGTGCCAACATTGTTATTGGTGATGCGCGAGCGACTGTTCCCGCGTGGGAAGGCCATGCAGATGCGTGGTTTTTAGATGGGTTTAGCCCTCCAAAGAACCCAGAGTTATGGGACGCTGATTTGATGAATTCGGTTTATCACCATACACAAACGGGAGGCACGTTCGCCACGTATAGTTCGGCGGGTTTTGTGCGCAGTCGATTGGGTGATGCGGGTTTTAATGTGACGCGCGTCGATGGGTTTGGCCGTAAGCGACATATGTCTGTGGGGATCAAGCCATGAGAGCCGCAACCAGCCCGCCGCGATTATTGACACTGATTATCCTAACCGCAGCGTCGATGTTATCGTTGAATATGTTCATACCTTCGCTGAGCCATATGGCCGACGAATTTGGCGTGTCTTATGCGATGATGAATTTGTCCGTGTCAGGTTATCTGGCCGTGACCGCCGTTTTGCAGGTTATTATGGGGCCGCTTTCTGATCGATTTGGGCGTCGGCCCGTTTTATTGATCGGTGCTTTGTTATTTACGGTAGCGTCCGTTGGTTGTTTGTTGGCTGCTAACGTCTGGGTTTTCTTGGCCTTTCGTATTTTTCAAGGTGCAATCATTTCTGGCACAGCGCTTTCGCGTGCCGTTGTGCGCGATATGATGCCTGCAAAAGACGCCGTTAGTGTTTTGGGCACCATTGCGATGGCAATGGCAGTGGCGCCCATGATGGGGCCAGTTTTGGGTGGTTTTTTAGATCAAGCATTTGGGTGGCGGGCCACGTTTTACATTTTTGTAGTCATGGGTGTCGCGTTATGCGTATTGATCTGGGTCGATTTGGGGGAAACAAACGAAAACCCATCGGACACGTTTCGTAAGCAATTTTCAACATACCCGGAGTTGTTGAAGTCCAAGTTGTTTTGGAGTTATTCGATGTGCCTGTCGTTTTCGGTGGCCTGTTATTTTGCATTCCTAAGTGGTGCGCCATTGATCGCAAATTCAGTTTTAGGCGTTCCAGCCACTCATTTAGGGTTTTATATGGGGTCAATCACGCTTGGGTTCGTATTTGGTATTTTCGTTTCTAAGCGTTTGATTAATCGCATCGGAATTTCAACGATGATTGTGTCTGGACGCATTGTTTGTGTGGCAGGTTTAAGCATGGGGCTGATTGCCGTCTTAAGTGGCTATGTCAGCGCATTTTCAATCTTTGGGGCCACTATATTTATCGGCATCGGGAATGGATTAAGTTTGCCAAGTTGCAATGTTGGCGTGATGAACGTGCGCACTGATTTAGCAGGCAGTGCGTCTGGGTTATCGGGTGCAATGGCAGTGGGTTTTGGTGCTGTTTTGGCGGCCACGATGGCGGCAATTTTGACACCCGAAAACGCGGCTTATGGGTTTTTGGCATTCCTGTTAGGAGCCAAGATAATTAGCTTACTGGCAGCAATAGCGATTGTTGTTTTGGAGCAGCGTCAGGACTCATCAGTATTGTAGCCATAATCGGCAAGCCAGTTGGCAAACTCTGCGTCGACCAACTTTCGTTGAGCTTCATCCAAAACTTTGGCCCAATCGCCTGTTTTTCGTGACGATACATGACCCGATTGAAAGCCCGATTGTAAATCAAAAGCGCGGTAATTTTTTTCTGACAAGATGACGACTTCGCGACGGTCGATTTTACCTGTTTCTTTGGCTTGTTCCATTTTTTGATCCGCTCTTTCAATGATCTGCTTTACCTTTTGGCGCGAAAATTTCGCGGCGATAGTGTCTGCTTGATCTGGCGAGATATCTGCATCGATAAAACCTGCAATCTGTTGGATCACATATGCAGGGCGTTGTTCTATGTCAGCATAAGCCACCATAAATAAGTAATCAGGGTCATAGTCTTTGTAGGCGGTTGTATATTTTACAACCCATCGGCCAAAATCGAAAGCTGCTTCAAAAGTTGATTTCATGAACTCTTGGAACGAAACCAATACATCGCGTGGATCACGATGGGTCGTTATGATTTTGGATCGCGGGATATTTGGCGCCAAAATTTTATGCACTTTCAAGACCCATTTATCCTGTGGATCATCGGAATTATGTGCTTGAGTTTGTGCCAGCTTAATCATGTCGTTATCGCTTTGAGGTACATCAGTGGGTTTGACGTTATGTCCTGTGATACGGCAAATTTCGCGGGTAACATTATAGGTCCACATTGAACCTGTACGCGGTGCGCAAGACACCCAAATTGTATTAATCATAATATTACCTTTATAACGTCCTGCGAGCGTAACATCTTAGGCGCTACGCATCAATAACAGCGACATGATCTTGCTTGCTTTTGGCGACGTGTCCGCTAGGGTTTGTGTTGGCGAAAATGGAGCAACATCGTGACACAAACAAACACCAAATTGGGAATCGTGTTGATGATTTCAGCGACCTTTGTCTTTGCGATGCAGGACGGAATTTCGCGCCATTTGGCCGGTGAGTATAATGCCTTTATGGTTGTTATGGTTCGCTATTGGTTTTTCGCAGCTTTTGTTTTGTTCTTGGCCAAGGCGCGTACAGGATCGATCCGCCCAGCCGCCAAAACGTCCCAACCAATGTTTCAAATTTTTCGAAGCCTTTTGTTGACCGTCGAAATTTGTGTTGCAGTCCTAAGTTTTGTCTATGTCGGGTTGATACAAACCATGGCGATATTTTCGGTAAATCCATTGATTGTCGCAGCTTTGTCAGGGCCGATACTGGGTGAATATGTCGGATTGCGCCGCTGGGTCGCCATTGGCGTAGGGTTTTTTGGCATCTTGATTGTGTTGCAGCCAGGATCACAAGCGCTGGAATTAACCTTGTTGTTGCCCATTGGGTCAGCCGTTTTATTTGCGCTGTATTCAATTTTTACCCGACTTGGCGCACGCAAGGATAATGCAGAAACCAGTTTTTTCTGGACGGGAATTGTTGGGTCAATTTTTATGACCTGTATCGGTATGTTTTTTTGGGAACCGATGGCACAGTCTGATTGGATTTGGATGGGAATCCTGTGTGTAACCGGTGTGTTAGGGCATTTCTTATTGATCAAAGCGTATGAGGTTGCGGAGGCAAGTGGATTGCAACCGTTCACCTATTTACATTTGGTGTTTGTGTCTGTGATGGCGATGACAATCTTTGGCGAGACACTGAAATCTACGACTGCAATTGGAGCAAGTATCGTGATTGCGGCGGGGCTTTATACAATTTGGCGCGAACGTCGCGCAGCCTCTAAAGCTTAATTACCCCCGCGACAGATCTTCCAAGAGTTGAAGCACTGGTGTTTGCCCCGAAATGCGCGCGCGATACACATGCAGCGATTCCACCACGCGCATCACATAATTACGCGTTTCGCGAAATGGAATATGTTCGATCCAATCGACGACAGACGTCAGTGGATCTCGTGGATCACCATAAAGATCAATCCATTCCACTACACGGTTTGGTCCCGCATTATAGGCCGCGAAGGCTAGCACATAAGAACCTTCGTATTTTTCGATCAAGCCGCCAAGATAAGCAGTGCCAAGCGTGGCGTTGTATTCCCAATCTGATGTCAGGCGATCACGGTCGTATGGCACATCAATTTTCGCAGCGACATCGCGCGCCGTGGCGGGCATAATCTGCATCAAGCCGCGTGCGCCAGCGGGGCTGATGGCGGCGGGATTTAATTCGCTTTCGCGTCGCGCAATTGCCATCGCAACTTCGGGCGGGACCTTGTCCGCGAAATCAGCCAGTTTTGTGATCGGAAAGTAGGCACGTGGTAAAATAATGCCCCGTTTCGCAGCCTCTTTTGCGATGCCTAGTGTCACAAAATCTGCCCCCATTTGTTTTGCATAGTCTGCCAGTTGCAATAATTCCGAGCGTGGAAGTGTTTCTGCCATATGTGTCATAAACCAGCGTGTCATTATGGGTTTGTTCGCACCGTGCAATAGTTTGGCGGCTTCGAAGACAGAGCTGTTGGCAAAGCTGGCTGTTCGCCAGTCGCCGATTTCTTCACGCCCAGCTAATGTTTGATCTGGTTTGGCCTGAATACGTTGTGCTGCCAATTGACCGTAAAAACTGGTTTGAAACATTGTACCCCGTTTGTATTGAATAGCTGCGTTGTCGAAATCCTCTAATGCTTCGTGAACGCGGCCCAGCCAATAGGATGCGCGACCAAGGCTGATTGGCGATTTCACCGCCGCGTTGAAGGTTTCAAAATGCCCCAATGCCCGTTTTGGGTCATCACGATAGATCAAAGAGATATATCCCGCCAACCATTCCAAGTCTGCAAAATCAGACCCAGAGGTGAGTTCATGTTGGCTGGCCAGCCGATAAGCGTGATCAATTTTCCCTGCCCGCATTGCACGACGTGCGAAACCCCGACGACGGCTGGCCCATTTTTTCGGCCGCCCCATATTCGTCTGCTCACTTGTGCGTTCAAGGATTAAATCCTGTGCTTCATCCCAGCGCCCCTTAGCCATGCGCCATTCGAAACGGTCAAATGCAAGGCCACCATCATCGATCAGTGATGGTGAAACTCGGCCCAGCGCCTCATCCACCGCGCTATCGCGGCGCTGCAAGGCCATCCGCGCCTGAGCCAACATAAACTGATCCGCAGTGACGAACGGTTTCATCCGATCCGCCTGCGAACGCAATTTTCGCCATAGAAGGTTATCAAGACGAGATACATGATGATCCTTTAGCGCTTCTGCGTATTTTGAAAGGAACGCGGCTTGTTCTTCTTCGCTTAGCGCCAAGCTTAACCATGCTTTGATCGTTAATTGCTGCGCGATGACAGGATCGTCCTGAGCGGCAATCAACCGAAGAAACCCATGTGCTGTTTGGGGCTGCGTTTGAGAAAAGAAAGCGTTAACAATATGTGGTGTTTCTGGGATGACTTTTTCTGCTTGCTTGCGAAGTCGCTTTAGACCTGGCCAATCGGGGTTATCAGTCAGGAATTGTAAGTATTGTTGCCACTCGCCGTCGCCAGCACGCAGACGTGCCCAATTGATAAGCGTTTGCGCGACAGGGTTATCAATCTGTGCGATCATTGCATCCGCACTAGCAAAGTCGCCTATTCCAACGGCCAAAAGCGCGTCAGACAGAGCTTTGCCTTCGCTCGGTTCAGCCATTGCAGTGCTTGTGCTGCTCATGACGGTCATGCAGAATAGAATTGTTTTCAGAAATTTGGTCATGTCTTACCTTTGAAATCAGTGCTCAAGTTAGGGGAACGTGGCATTATTTCAAAGTGACATGTTCGCAATCACAAAATTCACAGTACACATCGGCTGATTTTCGCGCTATATGCGCGGTTGAATCACTTGGTTTAAGGAGAAACCCCATGTTTAAAGGTTCTATGCCCGCACTTATCACACCGTTTTCAAACGGTAAGGTGGATTATGACGCCCTTAAACACTTGGTCGATTGGCAAATCGCCGAGGGCAGCCATGGTTTGGTGCCGATGGGTACAACTGGTGAAAGTGCCACTTTGTCTCATAAAGAGCACGAAGAGGTTATCCGCGTTGTTGTTGAACACACGGCCGGCCGCGTTCCAGTTATCGCAGGCGCAGGCTCAAACAACACAGCCGAAGCATTGCGCTTGATGCAGTTTGCCAAAGATGTCGGTGCAGACGCCGCACTTGTTGTAACACCATATTACAACAAGCCGACGCAACGCGGTTTATATGCGCATTTTGAAGCTTTGAATGCCGTTGATTTGCCAATCTTTGTTTACAATATTCCGGGCCGTTCGGTTGTTGATATGACACCTGAAACCATGGGTGCTTTGGCGAAACTAGAATTCATTGTTGGCGTCAAAGATGCAACTGGATCAATGGATCGCGTTACCCAACAACGCTTGGCCTGTGGAACTGATTTCATTCAAATGTCGGCAGAAGACGCTAGCGCATTGGGTTTTCATGCGCATGGTGGCGTGGGTGCTATTTCTGTAACTGCGAACGTTGCACCACGCTTGTGTGCTGATTTTCAAAATGCATTGCTGATCGGCGATTTTGCAACTGCCTTAACAATCCAGGACCGCTTGATGCCACTTCACGAAGCCATTTTCACTGAACCGGGTTTGGTTGGCGCAAAATACGGTGCCTCGTTGATAGGAAAAAGCACAGAAGATGTGCGCCTGCCACTTACGGGTTTATTGGATGAGACAAAGGCAAAAATCCAAGCGGCCATGCGCAATGCAGGTATCTTAAACTAAAAAATTGCACCCCGCTGATCCAATCACGCGGGGCGGTTTTACTTTGGCGGCCATCGACATCCCTGCCTGTGCCACGTCCCTACTATTTTCAGAAAATAGTTTTTACTTTGTTAAAATATCCGCGGGGTGAATGAACGCATTTGCGTTCAGAGGGGTGCGCGCACCCCTTATGGTCTTGGCAGCGGGCGTTGACTGCAATATAGCACTGTGACCATGGCAAAATCGAAAACACCAGATAACAACAAAATGATCGTCGAAAACCGTCGCGCGCGTTATGATTACGCGGTCGAAGACGTGTACGAATGCGGTATCATGCTAATGGGCTCAGAAGTTAAAGCCTTGCGTATTGGTTCCGCAAACATCGCTGAAAGCTATGTGGATATCGAAAATGGCGAACTGTGGTTGATCAATTCATATATCTCTCTTTACACCCAAGCACAGAATTTTGGGCACGAAGAGCGCCGACGCCGCAAGCTACTCGTTTCTAAACGTGAGTTGGTCAAATTATGGCAAGCTAAAGGCCGCGATGCCATGACCATAATAGCGTTAAAAATGTATTTTAACGACAAAGGTAAAGTGAAACTTTTGATCGGAACGGCTAAAGGTAAGAAAAAGTCGGACAAGCGCGAAAACGAAAAACAACGCGATTGGAACCGCCAAAAGTCACGCCTTATGCGGGATCATGGTTAAATTTCTTAGGAAATAACCTTGTTTTGACGTAAAATACCCCTACTTGAAAAATGAAGGCTCGATAATGGGCCGATAAACAGGGGAATATTACAATGGAAGCATTACTTATTCAGGCAATTTCAGGCGCAGTTGGCGGGAACGTTGCTGGTGGATTGTTAAAGAACCTAAACCTTGGCGTTTTGGGCAACTCAATTGCCGGTATCGTAGGCGGTGGCTTGGGTGGCCAAATTCTGGGCGCACTTGGCGCAGGTGGTGACATGGGGTCAATGATAGGCTCGTTGGCATCTGGCGGCGTTGGTGGTGGTGCCTTGATGGTTATCATCGGTATGGTCAAAAAGGTTTTGGCAAAATAAATTATTGAAAACGAATTCTGAGCGTGCATTCAAGGGGACTTGGGTGCACGTTTTTCTTTGCCTATGCCAAGCACCTGCGCTAAGTTTTTGGGATGCAAGTTACAGTCACAACACAATGGTTAGCTAAGAATATTGAGAATGTTAAAATTCTGGATGCGTCGTGGTATTTACCAACCCAAGCCCGCGATACATTTGAAGAATATCAGCAGACACACATTCCAAGTGCACAGTTTTTTGATATCGACAAGGTTGCCGCTCTTAACAGCGATCTGCCCCATATGGTTCCAACCGCCAGCGCATTTAGCGCGCATATTGAGTTGATGGGGATTTCCGATGGCGACACTATCGTAGTTTACGACAGCGCAGGAATTTTTTCGGCACCGCGTGTGTGGTGGCTGTTTCATGCCATGGGCCACACAAATATTTTTGTGCTTGATGGCGGATTGCCAAAATGGATATCTGATAAACATCCGATTGCATCTGAACCTATTGAACCAGCGCGTGGGAATTTTTCCGCCAACCTGAACGCCAAACATATCGTTGATGTAGCTGGCGTTTTAAATACATCAGCTCAGGTCATTGATGCCCGTCCACTTGCGCGGTTTGCAGGCCAAGCCGCAGAACCACGGCCAAATACGCGTTCTGGGCATATTCCTGGGTCAACGAGTGTCTTCTTCAAATCCGTTTTGAACGAAGGTCAGTTTTTGAAATCAACAGCAGAGTTACAACAAGTCTTTACGGACGCTGGTGTTGATTTAAATGCACCTATTGTGACCTCTTGTGGGTCTGGAGTTACGGCAGCGGTTTTAAGTATGGCGCTAAAACAGCTAGACCACCCTGATGTGGCATTGTATGACGGATCATGGTCTGAATGGGGCGCCCGTGATGACCTGCCAATCTCAACCAGTTAAGGACACGAGACATGCTCTCTTCGTTGAAAAAACAACCCGCTGACCGAATTATCGGTTTGTCTGCTCTGTATAACGCGGATCCACGCGATACAAAAATCGACCTTGGTGTCGGTGTTTATAAAGACGCTGGTGGCAATACGCCAATCATGCGCGCGATTAAAACGGCAGAGCAACGTTTGTGGAACGAAGAGACGACCAAAACTTATACTGCCATGATTGGTGACGGTGGTTTTCACAATGCTATGGCCGATTTGATTTTTGCCGACAGTGTCGATCGCAGCCGCGTTTCTTTTTGTGCGACGCCTGGTGGCACTGGCGCAGTGCACCATGTGATCGAACTTGTCAAAATGACAGGTACTGGTGCCAAAGTTTGGTTCAGCGATCCAACATGGGGTAACCATTTAAGCATCGCGAAACACGTAAACGTTCCCGTTGAAAAATACACATATTTCGATGCTAAAAACCGTTCTGTTAATTTCGATGGAATGATTTCGGATTTAGAAAAAGTTGCGTCAGGCGATGTGGTTGTTTTACACGGTTGCTGTCACAATCCTACAGGTGCCAATCTGAACAAAGCACAGTGGGGCCAAGTGGCTGAATTGTTGCTGGCAAAAGGTGCAATTCCATTCATCGATATTGCTTACCAAGGATTTGGTGACGGTTTGGAAGAAGACGCATATGGCACACGCTTGTTGGCGGGCATGTTCCCTGAAATGTTCATTGCAGCCAGCTGTTCTAAGAACTTTGGTATTTATCGTGAGCGTTGCGGTTTGATTATCGCACTGTCTGCTGATGCGGGAACTTCTGCAATCACACAAGGCAACCTGGCTTACGTGAACCGTCAAAACTTTAGCTTTCCGCCTGATCATGGTGCGCGCTTGGTGACCATGGTGCTAACCGACCCTGAATTGCGTGCCGATTGGGCTGCCGAATTAGAAGAAGTACGTTTAGGTATGTTGAATGCACGTCAAAAATTGGCGCAAGCATTACAAGCTGAATGTGGATCAGATCGTTTTGGGTTTTTGGCCGAACATCGCGGCATGTTTTCACGCATTGGCGCGACAGAGGCACAGGTTGATCAATTACGTGATGAGCACGCGATTTACATGGTGTTTGATGGTCGTTTGAACATTGCGGGTGTGACCGTAGACAAGATCGACACAATCGCCAAGGCCGTCATCGCCGTTGGTATCTAAGCCAAATTAAAATGGATAGTGGCGTTGTAAAATCGCCCTATCTTGTCCTTGGATTTTCAAAAGATTATCTGGGCCTGATTGGCTGAAGATCGAGATCGCATTGTAATGCGGGTTTTCGATGTCCCACATCAAGCCCAATGATTGAACCAGCTCTTCTAAAACGATTGCGCGTAATTGAAGTGGATCAGTAACTGAATTGCTGATTGTGACCCCTGCGCGTGCAATCTTGTAGTTTTTGTTGACGTAAACTTGCGTTCGCGCATTTTGTGCACGCAACCCATTGAAGCCCTTGAGCGAAACACCTTTGATAAGATGCTTGGGGCCTTGGGGCTGAATGATGTGCACTTTTATCCATGTGCGATGCGCCATAATGCCAGAAACATAACGCAATTTCACGTTGGCGCCGGATGCATTTATGATCGAAATACTTTCTTGGAGGGCCGCACGTACAACCTCTTCTTGGGCCTTGGTGGTACCTTTTTGAACTTGGGCTAGACCAACGGTCAGTTGGTTCGAGATAAAAGAAGGCCAGCGTGCTGGTTTTTCCTGACAGGGGCCGTCGACGTTGGCTTTGCAAGTGATTGCTTGGTAAAATTGTTCATCCGTCAAAGCGCCATTCGAAAAGGTGTGATCACGCGCAAAGGCTGTGCTGACCAATGTTGTTAGAATTGCTAGGCCGAGAATTATTGTTCGTATCCACATAAAACTGTACTCCCTTTCTTTGCAAATAGTGCTGATTTGAAAAATCACAATCTTTGTGCAGGATTACTTGCGCAAAAGGCGCAAAGCCGCTAACAGCGCCTTGCTTAGTAATAAGCAAAGTGTCCGAAACCTTTTCAAAACGGAGTTACAAATGAAACGTGGTTTTATCATTGGCGTTATCGCCATGGCGACAATTGTCGTCGCATCGAATATTTTAGTTCAGCATTTGCTTGGCGATTGGCTGACATGGGGGGCGTTTACCTATCCGTTTGCCTTCTTGGTTACCGACATCATGAACCGTCTGTACGGGGCCAACCAGGCGCGTAAAGTAGTGTTCGTCGGTTTTGTCGTCGGTGTGATTTGTTCCTTTATCGGTACGCAGATTATGGGCGAGTTTGGACCATTGGTTACCCTGCGTATTGCAATCGGTTCTGGTACCGCGTTTTTGATTGCCCAGTTGGTTGACGTTTTTGTGTTCAACAAATTACGGGACGGCAAATGGTGGCGCGCACCACTGGCATCCACATTGGTTGGATCGTCATTGGATACAGCCCTGTTTTTCACCATCGCGTTTTCCGCCACACTGGCAAGCTTAGAGCCTGTAAACGATGTGTCGTGGGCCACCGGCCCAGTTCCCTTGTTGGGCATGGGTCCTACGGCTCCGTTGTGGGTTTCCTTGGGGGTTGCAGATTGGTTGGTTAAACTGTCGCTAGCACTAATCGCGTTGGTGCCGTTTCGGATGTTGGTCAACAAATGGCAAAACACACCTGCCTAGGTCGGCTTTACAGTTTTAAGATTCAAATGCGGCACGCTTCCATTCGAGGCGTGCCGTTTCTACGTCCACTAAACACATCATTTCACAAAAGTTTTTCAAAAACTTCTTGGATTTTTAGCAGACTCGTTGCATGATTCGGTTATCGGACAGACGTTCCGATCATGTAACAGTCGAAAGGAGGTGCCTATGATTATTGGGAAAAAAGAGCAGCTGGTGAAGGATACGAG